>NZ_AP024619.1:132500-490000 GCF_019668485.1 Gelria sp. Kuro-4
CGGGTTCACCATAAGGTCCAGGTAGCGCTGGCGGTACCTGATCTCCACGTCCTTGAGCCCGTGCCACTTCTCGGGCAGGGGGCGCAGCGATTTACTGAGGAGGGTGTAAGAGAACACCTCCACCGTGATCTCCCCCCGGCGGGTCCGGAACACCTTCCCCTCGACGCCGATGATGTCGCCCAAGTCCAGGTTGGTGAACGCCTTGTACCTTTCTTCGCCCAGGTTATCGATCCGCGCGTACACCTGAATCTGGCCCGAGGCATCCCTGAGGTGTGCAAAGGTCACCTTGCCGTGCTCGCGGATGGACATCAACCGGCCGGCAATCTTGACCTCGGTACCCTCCAGGGCAGCGTAGTTATCCAGAATTTCCTGGGCATGGTGGGAAAACGCGAAGTGGTCGATCTTAAAGGGATCCTGTCCCCGCTCCCGCAGCTCGTCCAGCTTGCGGCGCCGCGCCGCCAACTCGCTCGCGGGATCGAACGCTTCCAATTCCATCTCGGTCCTCCTTTGCGCAAGCGCCCAGGGTTTTAACCTGGGCGGGTGATTTTGGGGATAAATTCAGTTTTGTACCGCAACGATCTTGTAATGCAGCAAGCCGATGGGTGCCTGTATCTCCACCTCGGAGCCGACACTCTGGCCTAACAGCGCTTTACCCACCGGCGATTCGTTCGAAATCTTCCTTTGCCGGGGGTTGGCTTCGGCCGAACCGACAATGGTGTACTCTATCTCTTCGGGTTGGGGGGCATCCAGGTCGACGATGGTTACGGTAGAACCCACCTGCACCCGGCCGTCGCCCTCGGCTTCATCGATGACGCGTACCTTTTGCAGCATGTTTTGCAGCTCCAGGATGCGGCCTTCAATAAAAGCTTGCTCTCTTTTGGCGTCTTCGTATTCCGAGTTCTCGCTGATGTCGCCGAACTCACGCGCCTGCTTGATGCGTTCGGCCACCTCGTGCCGGCGGTGGGTTTTAAGGTCTTCCAGCTCCTGTTCGAGCTTTTCCAAGCCGGCCCGGGTGAGAATGACTTCTTTCTCTGCCATGTTGTTTTCCCCCATCTCTTACGCCCCTTTTCTTGGCTTTGTAAGTTCTCCTAACCCCATAAGAAATACTACGAACCCGCGCTCCCGCTGGTCCGTAGCTTGCTTTATGGTAGTATCTCACCGTTTCTAGTCAATTATAAAAGATGGGCGGAAGGGTGTCAAGGAATTTTGAGACGCCGCGCGCTCAGCCGGCGCGCCGGCGGATGGCGCGCACCTCTTCTTCGCTCAGCGCCCGTTCAAAGCTCCTCAGGCCCGCCAGATGGAAGCCGTGTTTTTTCGCCAGGCGGGCGATCTCGTCGATTTGTTCCACCGAGATGTCGCGGCCCAGGGTGAAGTTCTCGTACCGGCCCTCCAGAGCCAAGATCATAGTCTCGGCCATACAGGCGTAAGCCGTGCCGGGCGGAAAACCAAAGTTAAAGTGAAAGTCCACGCTCCCGGGCACCTGCACCACGCCGCCTTCAATGACGAGCACGTCCCGGCGCTCCCGCGCCACCCGCACCGACACATCGCGCGGCCGCGCCACGTCGCACACCACGGCACCGCTCTTGAGATCCTCAGGCTCAATGATGGGCGTGGCGGAACCGGTAACGGTAAGGATCACATCGGCGCGGCGCAGGGCCTGGTGCAGATCGGCCGCCACCCGCACCGCCAGCCCGCTCTCTTTAAGAATCTGGCGCGCCAGGCGCTCCAGCTGGCCGCTGTTGCGGCTGGCCAGGGTGAGGTAGCGCACCTTACGCGCCAGCAGCCGGGCACAGGCGCTGCCGATGGAGCCGTTGGCCCCCACCACCAGTACCTCAGCCTCGTGCAGATCGATCCCCATTTTCTCGGCCCCCAGCTCCGTTCCTTCCAGCGCCGTGGCCACCGTGTAGCTGTTGCCGGTGGTAACCGGGATGGACAGGTTCCGAGCGATGGTAACGCCGGCATCTCCCACCACGGAAGTGAACGCGCCCAAACCGACGATCTTTGCACCCAGTGTCTCGGCCTTCTTTGCGGCCTGGATGATGCGCTTTAAGACGAATGGTTCGGGGAGCGTCACCATCTGGCGGGCCGTCAGGGGACAGGCGACAAACCAACCCTCGGCCTCGGCGTGGGGCGATTTGATGCCGGTGATGTGCGACACCTTAAGGGGCGGTACCAGCGTGAAGGCTTTTTCTAGCAACGGGTCGGGGAGCGGCCGCAACCAGGGAAACTTACTGTAGATGTAGCTCGTATCGAGCGGGTGGATGAGAAAAGCGAAGTTCTGCATGGCCGTCCTCCTTAGTTTAGGTCTTCGATCCGAGGCTTGAGGTCTAAACGGTCGAGCAGTTCTTCGTAGTCGGCCGGCCCGAGCTTTTGCCAGGGTTTGGTCGCCAGGCTCACCAACACGCCTTCCATGACGTTGGTGCCGAAGGAGCGACCGTTAAGTTCTGGCGTGGTGGTCACCAGGGTTCGGACGCCGCGCCGCTTGAGGTCTTCAACATCCGCACTCGTCACCGTGTTGGTGATGATCACCTTGCCCGGCAGTTCCGGGGGCAGGTGGCGTTTGATGAAGAGGAAGTCTCCGGCAATAATGTCGTTGCTCAGGTAGTAGTGGCTAAAGCGGGGTTTTATCTCCTCCTGCTTCTTGCCGGTAGGGTAGAGCATCTCAAAGGGCAGGCGCACCAGGATCGGGGCGACCAGGGCTGCCGCCACCTTAAGCTGAGTGAGGGACTTCAGCGGCACGGGAATGCCCAGTCCAAACATCAGGTCGCCGATGGTCAGCCGGCAACCGGCCTGGGTTAAACCCTCCGCCATACCCCAGCGATCTACGCCGGAAACCAGAAGGGCCTTCTTGCCGGCCAGGGGAATGCGCCCCGAGGTGGCCAGGTAACGGATTACCCGCCGCTCCAACGTGTTTTTCAGGCCGCTCCCGTCGACAATGGGTGTCTTGGCGGCCGCTCGCGCCAGGCGCTGGGCATCGCGGATGGCGTAGCGCCGCTCTCCGGCCACCAGGTAAAGGTCGATGCCGCCCATGCCGAAGGCGTCCACCTTGCCGTCGAGCTCTTTCAGCAGGGTGATGGCTTTTTCCATGTCGCCGTCGGTGCCGATACGCTCAATGAGGAACTTTTCGCCGAGAAACTCGGCCTCTACTTTATGATTGCGCTTGGAAGACCCTAAGCTTACGCTCACAACGTGCTTCACTCTGACCGCCTCCCGCTTTCCCGGTGGTTCGCGGCGGCACCCCCGGCTTTAAGCTCCCGGAGGAGCCGCCGTAGCTTTTCTGGGTCGACGAGTCTGTCTCCTTTAATGGGAGAATGGCCGATCTCCACGCACACCACTTTCTTGTCGAGCAGTGCCTCCACCACCCGGACCCGCATGTCCGAGCCGAGAAACACCACCACATCGTAGCCGCGTACGGCGGCGATAATCTGCATCACTTCGTTCAAGAGCTCGCTGCCGCTTTTCTCGCGCACAAAGCGCCAGCGCTCCTCATCGGTCATGACCAGGGTGTACTCTATTCCTTCCTCTTGGGCCAGGGCCAGAATCTCCTCTTTGTTGCCGATGGGGAAACCGACCAGGGCGATACGGGCGCCCCGATGTACCTCACCCAGCGCCTCAAGGCGTGAAACAAAGGAGCGCTCCGTCCCCTCGTGCGCGGCCACCTCCTGCTGGGAAACCCCGGCCGCCCGTAAATCCAGGATGCGGTCCACAACACGGTAAATGCGCCCGCGGTCGATCACCTTGCCACCGATGCGCGTAAGCTCCAACCCCTGTTCCCCCCTTAACCACCCCTATATCTTATGTACACATTATTGTGCACAAGCTATGATGATTTTACCAATCGAGGAGGAAAAAAGCAAGTGACCTCAGGCAGATAAAACAAAAGACGCCCCGGTTGAGGGGCGTCAAAGAGTCTGGGCGGCCGGGGGCTATAGCTTAAACCGCTGTACCGCCTGCTCCAGTTTGCGGGCCATGTCGGCCAGCACCTGGGCCGAAGAGGAGATCTCCTCCATGGTGGCCGTCTGCTCTTCGGTGGCGGCGGCGATGTTCTCAGTGCCGGCGCTGGTGTTCTCGGCGATGCGGCTGACGTTCTCCGTGGCCGTCACCACCCGGTCGGAGCTGGCGGCCATCTCCTGGGCCGCTGCACTCACCTCCTGGATCTCCTGTGCCACCTTACCCACAGCGGCAAAGATCTTCTCCAGGGTGCTCTGGGCCGACTGCAGCAGCTCGCTGCCGGAGGCCACCTCGGCGCTGCCCGCCTCCATGGTCTTGATGGCCTTTCCGGTATCGTTCTGCGTGCGGTCCACCAGGCCGGCGATCTGCTTGGCCGCTTGAGCCGACTGCTCGGCCAGCTTGCGCACCTCGTCGGCCACCACGGCGAAGCCTCGGCCCTGCTCGCCGGCCCGGGCGGCCTCGATGGCGGCGTTCAGCGCCAGGAGGTTGGTTTGGTCGGCAATGCTGGTGATCACTTCAACAATCTGGCCGATCTCCCGCGAGCGCTGACCCAGCTCGTTGATCAGCCCGGACAGGTTGGTCATGGACTCGCGCACCACATCGTTCTGGCGGATGACGTTTTTGATGGCAGTGCTCCCCTCTTCGGCCAGCCGGGCCGATTCTTGAGAAGAGGCAGCCACCGCCTGCGCACTCTCAGCCACCTGCTCCATAGCCGCCGCCATTTGCTTTACGGTGTTGCTGGCATCGGACACCTCGCGGACCTGCTGCTCGGCGCCTTGCGCCACCTCCTGCACGCTGGCGGCGATCTGCTCGGTAGCCCGGGTGGTCTCTTCGGCGCTGGTGGTCAGCTGCTGGGCATATTCGCTCACCTTAAGGATACTGGTGCGAACCTCGGTGATGATCTCCCTGAGGTTGCCCACCATTTGGTTGAAGGCAGTGCCGAGCTGGGCCACCTCATCCCGGCCCCGGACAGGCACTTCCTCTCTGAGGTCCCCCCCGGCAATACCGGCTGCCGCCGTGGCCAGCCGGCGCAGCGGGCTGATAGTGCGGCGGGCCAGAAACACCGACAGCAGAATCCCCAGCACTGCCCCGACCAAGACCAGAACAAGCACCAGGCGCACCGTGTTGGTGGCGGCGGCCTGCGCGGCTTGCTGTGCGTCATGAACGCGTTTTTGGTTGATCCCCTGGAGCACGTTGAAGTTGGCCGTCAGGCGCTTGAGGATATCGTCCACACCGGTGAGGCCCTGCTGGATGGCCCCTTCCTTGTCACCGGCGGCGTATGTAGCAAAGACGTCCTTTTGTTGCTGAACCAGGTTATCATGAATCGAGCCGATCTGCTGCAAAAGGTTCTTTTCTTCCGACTCCTGGGCATACCCCTCGGCTTTATTGATCGCCGACCGCACGTTATTCGCATCTAACTCGGCCCTCAGGGTGTACTGTTCGTCCCCGGTCAGAAGGTAGGTGCGCTGGGCGTTGAGCTGTGCCGTAAGCGCACTGTTTATCTCGCTGATAGCCAGCACGTAGGGATGCGCCTGTTCCACTATCTGCTGGTACTCATGCATCACCTGCTGCATGCCCCAGTAGCTGTACCCGCCGACGGCAACCATGAAGACAATGAGGACGAAGTAACCAAGGAGGATACCGGTGATAAGGCTGGTCGAGCGCCCGGCCGGCCCGGGCTGCCCTGTGCCGCGGCGCCAAGGCCCCTTCGGCAGTCGGGGAAGCCGGAACTTAATCCGTGGCCAGGAAAGTCTCTGCATTACTTCTTCTCCTTCCTCGCTTATACTACTGCCCATCCCGGGCGTGTGCGCTTTTTCCGCAAGCAAAACCAGCCCTGGACTAATTGAACCAGGGCACCCTGTACGGCAGCCTGGCGATCCTAGCTCTACGCCTTAGACCCATGGCTTTGTGCCCCCACCTTTCGGCTGGGTTTACCTTTCACGCTCGTCTATTGAGGATTATTTTACCATTATTCGTTGTCGGATTGTGTCGTTATTTGTCGTCGCTGCTCGAAGAGGTGCTGATTTCCCGGCGGGCCAGGTCCAGGAGCGCTTTTTTGTTGTTGCGGCCCGGATCCTCCCACACCAGCTCCAGCAACCGCCGCCGCAGTGCTCCCAAGCGCGGTCCGGGCTTAAGCCCCAGTTGCGCGATGAGCTCGGCACTGGAAAGGGCCAGATCTGCTGCCGTAAGCGGCGGATGCTCGGCCTCAACGGCGGCGGCCGCCTCGGCCAGCTCCCTCACCCCTGCAGCCTCCGGATCCCCCCAGATAGCCAGCCGGTCAGCCTGAATAAGGGCAATCGCCGCCGGGAAGTTCTCCCAGCCCACGCCGGCCGCCAGACGCCGTACCGGCGCCAGGCCCTGGGGAGCGCGCCAGAAGAACATGTGGTGCGCCACCAGGAGCGCCACCGTGCGCACGGTGCGCCGGCTGAAACGCAGCCGGCGCAGGATAACGGGCACCAGGGCCGCCGAGCGGGCGGCATGCCCGGGGAAAAAGCGGCCGTAGGGACCCTCTTCCCAACGCTCCGGCTTGCCGACATCGTGCAGCAGGCCCGCTAAGCGCAGTTCCAGCTGGGGCGGGGTGAGGGAACAGGTCTTGATGTTGTGCCCCAGCACGTCGTCGGGATGCAGGCGGCTCTGCCGCACGCCCTGTCCTGCCAAAAGCTCCGGTACCACGCTGCGCATGAGGCCGCTTTCCACCAGAAGGTCCAAGGCCGCCCGCACGTTGGGCCCGGTGATAAGGAGCGCAAACTCCGCGCCCCGCCGCTCGGCTGCCACCAGCGCCAGCCGCCCTGCCTCGGCCTTCAGGGCGCTCAGCGTTTTTTCTTCCAGCTGAAAACTGAGCTGGGAAACAAAGCGCGCCGCCCTGAGCAGCCGCAGCCCGTCTTCGCGAAAGCGCCGTGCGGGATCGCCCACCGCCCGCAGCAGCCTGCGCTTCAGGTCCGCCCGGCCATCCCAGGGATCCACCAGCTCCTCCTCCAGCGGGTCGAAGGCCATGGCGTTGATGGTGAAATCCCGGCGGGCCAGGTCCTCGCGGAGGTCCCCGCTGAAGACCACGTGGCTGGGGTGGCGCCCGTCGCTGTACGGCCCGTCCCGGCGGAAGGTGGTCACCTCGATGGGGCGGCTGAGGAGCACCGTAACCGTGCCGTACTTGGGGCCGGTGAACACTGTACGCGGAAAGAGCTCTCGTACCACGGCGGGCGGGGCGGCTGTGGCCACATCGTAGTCCTCGGGTTCCCTGCCTAAGAGCAGGTCGCGCACCGAGCCCCCCACCAGGTAGCTGGGGTAGCCCGCTGACTTCAGCGTGCGCAGGCAAGCGATCACGGGCTCGGGCAGGCGCACCGCGCATTCCTCCTTCCGCCCTTATATTATAGCACCCGCCATAGGAAAAAGGATCCACCCCGACCTGCGCCGGGTGGATCCCGCCTTCTCCGCTGCTTAAGCCGGCAGGTGAGGCGTACGCAGACGAAAACCCGGCACGGCCCCTGGCCCGCCGGCACCGTCCCGCCCCTGCCCGGCGCCGCCAGGGTCGCCGGTGCACCTAATCCCAAGGGCTGGAGGGGAAGCGGCCCAGCACGCGGCGCAGGGTCTGCTGCAAAAGCCGGCTGTCGTCGTGCAGCATCCCCAGCTTGAGGCTGCGCAGGGTCAACACCTCCGGCTGGCTCCCCAAGTCCAGGTCGCGGGCAAGGCGCGAGAGCGTCCGGGTACGCGCCCGCTCCAGCGCCGCCGGCAGGGCTTCCCCTTCGTGTAAAAAGCGCTCGAGCTCCTGCCCCAGGTAAAGGTGCGCCAGATTGGTCATGGGATTGCCGCAGTAACCGCTTTTGGTCTGGCCGAGCACCTCGGGCAGCTTAAAGTGCAGTCCCCAGGCAATGGAATCCTTGAGCTCCCGCGTCTCCTCGCGCATGGCCCAGGCCAGGTTTCTGGCCGTGCAGATGCCGCACTCCCGCAGCACGCGGATGATAGCGTGCTCCACGGTATGGGCCTGCTCGGCGGTTACCAGGCCGCCCACCTGTCCCCGGATTTTGAGTTCGCTGCCGCCGTAGTCCCGGCCGTAAATGGTGATGGTAATATCCCGCTCGGAACGCGGCTCCGTGTAACCGCCCGCCGGCTGCCAGCCCGCCCCGGAGATAACGGGCTGGCCCCCGGCGCGCAGCCGGTCCAGGTCCAGCTCTTCGACGTTTTCGGCCACGATGAAGCGCCTTTCGGCGACAAAACGCCGGGCACGCGCGTGTGCCAGCCCTGCAAGGCGCGCCACTAAGAGCTCACCCTTGTTCCAGGTGACGGCATCCACCGTTTGCGCCCGCTCCAGCTCTTCAATGCGCACCAGCAGGCCCGCCGGGTAAAGCGCCCGGCCGCCGAGCGTGAGCGGCACCAAAAAGGCCACTGAGCCCGCCCCCAGACGTGCCAGGGTGCGGAGGGAAAAGGCATCCAGGAAAAGGCCCTGTATGCTCGCACCCGGCCGCGGAAACACGCCGTTCGCCACGGGTAAGGCCAGTAGGTTCATGTGATCCACCCCTTTTCTGCCAGCGTCCGCTCATAGCCCTCCAGAAGCTCCAGCACCGCGGTCCGGGTGCCGGCCGCCATAATGCGGGCCCGCATGCCGGCCGCCCCCGGCAGCCCCTTGAGGTACCAGGCCAGGTGTTTGCGCATCTCGCGTATCCCCCGGCTTTCCCCGTGCTCCTGGATCACCAGCTCCAGGTGCCGGCGCGCCGCCGCCAGCCGCTCACGCACCTCCGGCGGCGCGGGCAGCACGCCCTCCGTCAGGTAGGCCACGGTGCGCCCAATGAGCCAGGGGTTCCCCAGCGCTCCGCGGGCCAGCATCACCGCGTCGCACCCGGTCTCGGCCCGCATGCGGGCGGCGTCTTCCGGGCTGAAGATGTCGCCATTGCCGATAACGGGTACCGGCGCTGCCTCCTTCACCGCGCGGATGATACCCCAGTCGGCCCGGCCGCTGTAAAGCTGGGCGCGGGTGCGCCCGTGTACCGTAATGGCCGCGGCCCCGGCGGCGGCCAGCGCCCGAGCCACCTCAACCGCATTGATGTGTTCCCTATCCCAGCCGGCACGGATTTTTACCGTGACGGGCACGTCCACCGCCCCCGCCGTGGCTCTAACGATGGCCGCGGCGCGTTCCGGGTTGCGCATGAGGGCCGAACCCTCACCGTTTTTTACCACCTTGGCCACCGGGCAGCCCATGTTGATGTCGATGGCCGCCGGCTGCAACCGGGCTGCCTGCTGCGCGGCCTGCGCCACCACCTCCGGCTCGGAACCGAAAAGTTGGATCACCAGCGGCCCCTCGCCCGGTGCCGCTCGCGCCATGTCCCAGGTACGTTCGTTGCCAAAAAGCAGGGCGCGGGCGCTGATCATCTCTGTCCAGGCCAGCGCACAGCCCTGCTCCCAAGCCAGGAGCCGGAAGCTCCGGTCGCTCACCCCGGCCATGGGCCCCAGCACCACGGGGTTGGCCAGCGTAAGCCCTCCTAAGCGCAAAGCGAGCTTTCCCCCTTATTCTATGCTGGAACGTTCAGCGCGCCCACCGCTTACGATAAGACCGCTCAGAGCTGAGCGGTCAGGCAGTGCGGGATTGACGTTCGTAGATGAGCCTGAGCCCGGTAAGAGTAAGGTCCACATCCACCGTGGCGATGGTCTCCGCGTGCTCTGCCACCATGCCGGCCAGCCCACCGGTGGCAATGGCCGGCGCCGCCGCGCCCAGCTCGCGCCGGATGCGCCGCACCAGGGCGTCCACCTGGCCGGCAAAGCCGTACACAATCCCCGCCTGCATGCTGGTGATGGTGTTCCTGCCGATGGCCGTGCCTGGGTCCACCAGTTCAATGCGCGGGAGTTTGGCCGCTTTCTGGAAAAGGGCCTCCGTGGCGGTGAGAATCCCGGGAGCAATGGCCCCGCCGAGGTATTCGCCCGACCCCGACACCACATCGAAGGTGGTGGCCGTGCCAAAATCCACCACGATGCAGGGCCCCCCGTACTGGGTGAAAGCCGCCACTGCATTTACTATGCGGTCCGCCCCCACCTCGCGCGGGTTATCGCAACGGATCTCGATACCGGTGTCCATCTCCGGGCGCACCATAAGCGGCGCCCGACCGAAGTAGCGCCGGGCAAGCTTTTCCAGGATCCAGTTAAGGGGTGGCACCACGGAGGCGATAGCCACCCCTTCCACCTCGTCCGGGGAAAGCCCGGCCAGGGCGAAAAGGTGCCGGAAAAAGACCCCGTATTCGTCCTCCGTGCGCGCGCGGTCCGTCTCCAGGCGCCAGCGGGCCAGAACCTCCGGCCCGCGGAACACCCCGGCCGTAACGTGGGTATTACCTACGTCCAAGGCGAGAAGAAGCCCCATGCTTTCACCCGCCTTTACCGCCGTTTCGCCTCGACCCGACCCAGGAAGCGCTCGGTGTCGATGATAAAGCGCTCGTGGACGCCTTCGCCCACCTTCTCCTTGTCGTCGTAGGCTTCGACCGCAAACACCAGCCGCCGCCCGTCGACCTCGGTAAGGGTGGAACGGGCCGTAAGCTTAAGCCCCACGGGTGTGGCCGCCAGGTGCCGGATGTTCACCAGGGTGCCTACCGTGGTCCAGCCCTCTGGAAGCTCCGGCTGCACGGCCTCGCGTGACGCCCGCTCCAAAAAGGCGATGAGTATGGGGGTGGCCAGCACCGGCACACCACCGCTTCCCAGGTGGGCCGCCGTGTGCTCGGCCTTCACCTCGGCCGTGAATTCCGCCTTGAGCCCGGGTTGCAGCTTGAACTCCACGCTTTCACTTCCTCTCAGCAGCGTTCCGGTGAAACCTATGGAAAAGGGCGACCTTCCGGTTGTCCTTTCGGGCTTACGCCTGCTGGGGCGCCGGGGGAAACGAGATCCGAAGCTCGGCCGGCTTGCTGCTCTGCTCTTCCAGCTCCTTGTCCTTCATTAGAGCCTGGAATTCGTCCGCTTCCAGGGTTTCCTTCTCCAGCAGCGCTGCGGCCACCCGGTCGAGCCGGGCCCTGTTTTCGGCCAGAAGGCGGGCCGCTTTGTTGTAGCACAGGTCGATGAAGTGCCGCACCTCGCGGTCGATGGCGGAAGCCACCTCTTCACTGTAGTTGCGATCCCGGGCGATGTCCCGGCCGAGGAACACCTCTTCCTGCTTGTGGCCGAAGGTAAGCGGCCCCAGCTCTTCGCTCATCCCGTACTCGGTGATCATCTTGCGCACCAGGTTGGTGGCTCGCTCCAGGTCGTTCTGGGCACCGGTGCTCACCTCTTTGAGCACCAGTTCCTCGGCCACGCGCCCGCCGAGAAGCTGCGTGATCCGGTCGAACAGCTCGGACCGGGTCATGTAGTAGCGGTCTTCCTTCGGCAGGCTGAGGGTGTAACCGCCCGCACGGCCGCGCGGGATAATGGATACCTTGTGCACCGGGTCGGTGTTCGGAAGAAGGTACCCTAACACGGCGTGCCCGCCCTCGTGATACGCCACCAGGCGCTTTTCGCGCTCGCTGATCACGCGGCTGCGCCGCTCGGGCCCAGCGATGACGCGGTCGATGGCCTCCTCCAGCTCGCTCATGCCGATGCGGCGCTTGTTCTTGCGCGCCGTCAGGATGGCGGCTTCGTTGAGCATGTTGGCCAGGTCCGCCCCGGTGAAGCCCGGCGTGCGCCGGGCCAACACGCCCAGGTCGACGTCTTTGTCCAGGGGCTTGTTGCGCGCGTGCACTTTAAGGATGGCCTCGCGGCCAACGACGTCCGGCTGGTCGATGATGACCTGGCGGTCAAAGCGGCCGGGGCGCAGCAGCGCCGGGTCAAGCACGTCGGGCCGGTTGGTGGCCGCCATGACGATGACGCCCTCGTTGACGCCGAAGCCGTCCATTTCCACCAGCAGCTGGTTTAATGTCTGCTCGCGCTCGTCGTGGCCGCCGCCCAGCCCGGCGCCGCGCTGCCGGCCAACGGCATCGATCTCGTCGATGAACACCAGGCAGGGGGAATTCTTCTTGGCCTGCTCAAAGAGGTCGCGGACGCGGGCTGCTCCGACGCCCACGAACATCTCCACAAAGTCGGAGCCGCTGATGCTGAAGAACGGTACTCCCGCCTCGCCGGCCACCGCCTTGGCGAGCAGGGTTTTGCCGGTCCCCGGAGGGCCGACCAAAAGCACGCCTTTGGGGATGCGCGCCCCCAAGTCCAGGAACTTTTTCGGCTCCTTGAGGAACTGGACAATCTCCTGCAGCTCTTCCTTGGCCTCATCCGCACCAGCGACATCGGCAAAGGTAACGCGGGTTTTCTCGTCCACCGTATACAGCCGGGCCCGGCTGCGCCCGAAGGACATCACGCGGTTGCCGCCGCCCTGTGTCTGCTGCATAATGAACACCCAAACGCCGATTAAGAGAAGAATCGGCAGCAGGGTAGAGAACAGTGTGGACCACCAGGGCGGTCCCTGCACCGGTTTGTAGGATATCTCCACCTTGTGCGCTTCCAGCTTCTCCTCCAGGCGGGCGGTGTCACCTAAAAAGGGCGTGTTGAAGTGCGTGCCGTCTTTGAGCACACCGGAGACCTTAGTATTTGAAATCGTTACTGCTGCTACTTCACCCTTTTCCACATAACTCAAGAACTGGGTATAATTAAACTCTTTTTCCTGCGGAGCGGTGGTCGAAAAGTAGTTAATGATGGATAGGGCAATGATGATGAGCAGCAGGTAGAGGCTCATGCTGCGAAACACGCGGTTCAAAAGCAGCCCTCCTCTCAAGTACGCCTCCCAGTACCTGCTGAAATGCCAAAGCTCGCGGCTCCCAGGCCGATACTAGCTAATTGTAGCATATTTTTGCGGAGGGGGCAACAAAACGAAACGCCAGACCTAGGGCTCGAGCACGGCGATGTAGGGCAAGTTCCGGTACATCTCGTTGAAATCCAGCCCATAGCCGACCACGAAATAATCCGGGATTTGGAAGCCCACGTACTTCACCGGGACCTCCACCTGCCGCCGGGATGGTTTATCAAGCAGGGTACAAATGGCCAAGCTGGCCGGCTTCCGGCTGGCCAAGTGCCGGTAGAGGTAATCCAACGTCAGGCCGGTATCGATGATGTCCTCGACAACGAGCACGTGCCGGCCTTCCAGGCTTTCGTCCAGGTCCTTGAGGATACGCACCACGCCGGAAGACTCGGTGGCCGAGCCGTAGCTGGAGACGGCCATAAAGTCGAACGTCGCCGGCAGGTCGATGCGCTGAGCCAGTTCGCTCAAGAAGATAACCGCTCCCTTAAGCACGCCCACCAGCAGGAGGGATTTGCCCGCATAGTCCTTGGTGATGGCGGCGCCCAGCTCCTTGACGCGGGCCTTCAAAGTGGCCTCATCCACGAGGATTTGACTAATGCTGCTCATCTGTGTCTCCTTCCTTTGTTCCGCTGTCCGTTCTGTGTACCTCGATGTGGATTCTCCTCGCTGTACCCGGACCCGCCACGAAGCGAGCGTCCTCCCGCAGCCCTGCCACCCAGATGATGTCGCGGGCCGTGGCAATTAGGAGAATGCGGCTGCGCTCAGAGCGCGGGATCTTGGCATCGATGAAAAAGTCGCTGAGCTTTTTACGCCCACCAAGGCCCCGGGGACAAAACCAGTCCCCGCGCCGCCAATTGCGGGCAAAAAGGCGGGGCCCGGCTTCATTATAGTCAAAAACAGCGCTCGCGACAAGGGAAACCGGAGCTGAAGAAGCCCTGTCCCCGTCGTCGGCGAAGAAGGTATGTACGGCATAGTCTAACTCAGGAATAATGGTCACGCCCGGAACCACCAGCGGGTAGGAGAAGGGCGGCACCGCCGCCGCCGGCGGAACGCGCGTAAGGCGCAGGTAGTCCGGGTGCCGCTCCGCCCGCACCCCGTGCGGCAGGTCCAGCACCCGCCCAGCCCCTCCGCCTGCCAGATCCAGCAGCGCCTCCGTGTGCGTAAAACCGAGGTCCTTTACGCCGGCGGGGCTCACCGCCGCGTAAGCCAGGCGCAGGACGCGCCGGCGCAGCGCCGGCGGCAACGCCTCAAGCTCTTCAGCCTTTAATCCAACGCCATCCCTTTGCGCGCACGCCGCCTTCCGGTAGGCTGCGGCCGCCGCTGCTTGCAGGTAGTCCTCTTCCTCCTGCCAAATGGCCGCGGACTGCGCCAGCACCTCCTTGATGCGCGGGTTGGCCTCCTCCGCCAGCCAGGGCAGGAACGCCCGGCGGATACGGTTTCTCAGGTAATGGGGGTCGTCGTTGTAGGGATCGTGCCGCGGCTTCAGGCCGTGAGCGGCACAGTAGGCCTCGGTCTCCGCCCGCGTTACCCAAAGGAGCGGGCGCACCACGTAGCCATACGGTGCCCGGCGCAGGGGACGGATGCCGGCAATGCCGGTAAGCCCGGCACCGCGCACCAGGTGCAGCAGCACCGTCTCCGCCTGGTCGTCCAGGGTCTGGCCAACGGCCACTTTGGTGGCACCGGTGCGGCGCGCCAGGCGCTCGTAGAAGCGGTAGCGGGCTTCGCGGCCGGCCTGTTCTACAGTCATGCCGCTCTGCCGGATCAAGGCGGGGACATCGGCGTCCTCGCGGGCAAAGGGCACACCCAGGCGGCGCGCCAGCTCCTCAACCCAGCGGGCATCCGCTTCCGCCTGCGCACCGCGGAACATGTGGTTGAGATGCGCGACAATGAGGGACAGACCGTACTCCGGTGCCAAAGCCGCCAGGGCCAGGAGCAGGGCGGTGGAGTCGGGGCCGCCGGAGACGGCGACAATCACCCGCTCACCCTGCGCAAAAAGGCCGTAGCGCTCGATAGCCTGTCGCACCTTGGTAACGAGCGTCGCCATGCCGTAACCACCTCTAGTTCACCTGTTACCCCTATTCGCCGTGTGGCTAGTATTTCCTGCTGCAAGAAAAATAGAGGCACAGCTTGCCTGCTGCGCCTCAGGCCCGGCGCCCTCAAGCGCCCGGTTAGGCCTGCTCCACCCGCACCGCCAGGGCAGTCATGTCGTCCGGGGCCCCACCGGCCCGCCGGCCGGCCAGGTCGAGGACGGCGGTGGACAGTTCTTCAGGCTCATCGCCCGCCCGGGCAAGGTATTCCACCAGCCAGTCGATTCCAGCGGCGCGCTGCCCTCGTGCCTCGAGGACACCGTCACTCACCATAAGGATCACGTCGCCCGCCCGCAAGCGTTTTTTGCTTACCGCCGGCGCCACCTGTGGCAGAATCCCCAAGGGCGGTGCGCCGGGGTTGATTACGGTAACGGTGCGCCCCCGCTTGACGAGGCTGGGGCAAGACCCCACCTTGATGAACTCCACCTCTCCCTGGTAGGGATCGAGCAGGGCCAGGTCCAGCGTGGCGAAGCGTTCTTCCGGCCAGCGCAGGGCGAGCACAGAGTTGAGCGTACGCAGGATGAGGTCCTCCTCCAGCCCGGCCGCCAGAAGTTTTTCCAAAAGGCGCACAGTAGCCTGGCTTTCCTGTGCCGCTTGGGTGCCGGAGCCCATGCCGTCGCTGAGGATAAGCGCCTGCCTGCCGTCGGGAAGCTCCAGCGCCCGGAAAGAATCGCCGGAAACCTCGCCTTCCTTCTTCGCCCGGCTGTAGCCGGCGGCCAGAAAGCGGAAACCGGCGGCGGGCGTCGCCTTGAGCCGGCATCCCGGCCGGCCGTCGGTCAGGCCGCAGCTTATGGCCCGCACCTGCATGGGCCGGCCCAGGGCCTGGCCGAGAATGGCCGTGAGCAGCGTGATGCACTCGCGCCCGCCGGGACAACTGAGCCCGTCCAAGAGTACCTCCGGCCGGCCGACCGTGCTCTGCCAAACCTCCACCCGCTCGGCGCTCAGCTGGTGCCGTTCCAGCTCTTCCCGGACGGCCTGGGCTTCATCCTCCAGGGCGCGGACATCCACCTTCAGCTCCGCCGCCAGGTTGCCGATCACCTGGGCGACGCCTGCGAGCTGGGCAGAGACGATCTCCCGGTCTTCCTCCACGCGCTTCTGCCACTTGGTGTTAATACGGTAGGTATCAAAAAGGTAGTTGACGGTGGTAAGCAGCTCGGGCAGGTGACGGCAGCGGCGGCGGATTCCGGCCGGTATGTCCTCTTTCACCAGGCCCCCGTGGGCTTCGGCCAGCGCCAGAAGGTCAAAGGTGCTCTGGTAGGTTTTATAAAACTCTGTCTCCCAGCAGCTGCGGTACAGGTTACAGCTTTCGCACACCTTAGCCGTAAGCGCGGTAAACAGGGTGTTCAACCGGTTTTCCTCTTTGGCCCGCGCGGTAGCCGCCACTTCTTTGAACGAATTAGCCAGTTCGCTGAACACCTGGCTGAACTCGGCCAGGCGCTGGCCGGCAATCTGGCGCAGGTGCCCCTCATAGCCCTCCTGCCGGGCCCGCTGCTCGCGCGTGCCGGGTACCAGGCTGGAGATCTCCGTGAGCCACGCGCGCGGCGTCAGTCCGAAAAGAGCCAAAGCCGCAGCCGGAGCGAGAAGGTAGGCCAGGTCCAGGCGATGCGGGGTCAGGTAGAGGGATAAAACCAGGTCCCCCAACAGGTAGCCGGTGGCGGTGCCCGGCTTTCCGGCCTCACGCATCAGCCCCGCGAGGAGGCCGGCGAAGCCCAGGATGCTGATGCTTTCCGGCCCGGACGTACCGGCGATGGTGCCCACGGTGGCCGCCAAAACACCCATGGCGGCGCCCATGCCGCCGCCACCGGCCTGGGCCAAAACGAGCACCAGGAAGCGGCTCAACACCGCCGCCGGGGCCAGCGCCCCGCCCGGCAGGCCGGCGGTTCCCGCCAAAGCCACCGCCGTCACCAGCCCAATAGAGATAACCTCTTCGTTGCTGAGCACCGCGCCGCCCTTGCGCCCCAAGGCCGCCGGCAGGCCGTGCGCGAAGATCATCGTGGCCACCGCCGCCAGGACGGCCTCAAAGGCGACCAAGCCCAGGTCGTACCCTGCCCCACCCGTTACCAGGACGGCCAAGGCACGGGCAGCCAGCAGGGAAGCGCCCAAGGCCAGGGCCTGCGCCGCCGGGCGCCACGGGACGTGGGCCTTGCGGCGGAAAAAGGCGAGCGCCGTCAAGGCAAAAGCGTAGGGCAGGCTCCCTTCTAAACCCAAGACAGTTCCGAGACCGATGAGCGTCCACAGGCCGACCACGGCCGCGGTGAGCGGCGACTCGGCCAGGAGCGCCGCAAACAAAGCCGGACCGAAGGGGGCTATGCCGCCCAAAAGGTTGGTGCGACCGGCGAGAAACGCGCCGGCGGCGAGAAGAAGGTTCTCCTTTCTCCCCAGCCGCAGGCTCCGCCCCCAATTCCTCACGCTGTGCACCGTCCGGCCCGGGTAGGGACAGAGGCGCATAAACGCCTCCTTGCCTTCCGCCATGCCCACACCCCCTACCACGGGTAGCGCGGTCGCTTGCGACCGGCTAAACCCTCCAAGTGGTAGGATTATTCTAGCACACTTCCCTGGAAAAACTTGTCATTTCCTGGTGGCCGCGTGCAGGTAGGAGACTGGACGGGGAAACAGGTTCTTCGGGGGTTGCGCTTGTCAGCGATGCACTGTGGAACGGCAAGCAGGGCACAAAGGTTGTTTGCCGGCGGTCCAGACATAACGTGGAAAAACGTGTTGTCATATCACGAATTTGGTGATATAATATCACGTGAAATGTGATATAATCGGAGGTGCAGATATGGTGGGTGGGTTGTTTCCTCTCGGAGGCCCGGTGGAAGCAGAAGACCTGGTAGGCCGGGAGGCTTTTATCACTTCTTTGGTGTCCCGGCTTTCTGAGGGGCAGAGTGTCATGTTAGCCGGCCCTCGGAGGATTGGGAAGACGTCCTTGGCCCATGAAGTCTTACGGAGAACCAAAGAGCGAGGGGCGTACACCGCGGCCGTCGATTTATTTCGTTTTTCCGGGAAACGCGATTTTGCCACCAACTTTATTGATGCCTGCTTGGAAAACCGCACTGGGATTAGGAAAACCCTCTCTGTTTTGGGAGACCGGACAAAAGCCCTGACAGGTGGTGTCCAGTTTGCCATCAAACTTCATGACCTGGAGATTTCACTGGGATTCCCAGAGAGAAAATCAGATGATGAGTTGCTGGACTATGCTTTGCGGCTCCCGGGAATCCTCACGGAACGGGACGACAAATCAATGGTGATCATGTTCGACGAGTTTCAAGACGCTTCCCGAGTGATGGACCGAGAGATCTTCAAAAGGATGCGCGCTCACTTTCAGACCCAGAAAAGAGTCGCGTATCTGTTCCTGGGCTCCAAAGAAGGCATGATGCGGGTTCTTTTCAGCGGCAAGGAAGAAGCCTTTTATCGCTTTGCAATTATGCTGCCGATTCCAAGAATAGATGAAGAAGAGTGGGTACCCTACATCGCAAAAAAGTTCGCCTCCCGGGGAGTTGCAGCCTCGGATTCGGCAGTCAGGGAAATCGTCCGGCTCTCGGGTGGTCATCCCCAGGACACCATGTTTATATGCTCGGAAGTGTACTATACCCTCTTGGAAACAGGTGCTGCCGCCCTTACGCACGATTACGTCCTGTTGGGGTACCAGCGAGCACTTCTCGCTCTGGCTCCGGTTTTCGACGAAATTCTCGATGACTTGAGCAACCGTCCTCAGGCCAGGATAGTCCTCGACCATTTGGCAGCGGGAGAAAACGTCTACGAAGAAGGTGTCCACCCTAACAAGATCAAGCGGGCCATTGACTATCTGATCACCAAGGCTGTGATTGAAAGAACAGCCCGAGGCAGCTATGTTTTTGTCGAGCCCATGTTTCAGCAGTACATCTTGAAAGAGTTGCAATGACCGGTTACCAGTACTGCCGATATGCCAAGCCGCCCTTTTCTCCCGACCATAAAAGAAACACCCTGTGGTCTACCGACAGGGTATCTCTGAAATGCGCCTTTCATGCAATGCGATCTTTTTCAGCGGCTTCAAGCCGCATTGATAATCCCTCCCAAGAAATTCTTTAATATCTGCTTGCCATTTTCTGTCAAGACAGACTCCGGGTGAAATTGAACGCCGTATACCGGTAACTTCTTATGCTTTATAC
Organism: Gelria sp. Kuro-4; assembly: GCF_019668485.1. Taxonomy (NCBI): domain Bacteria; kingdom Bacillati; phylum Bacillota; class Clostridia; order Thermoanaerobacterales; family Thermoanaerobacteraceae; genus Gelria; species Gelria sp. Kuro-4. The sequence continues at coordinate 151,415 of NZ_AP024619.1, forward strand.
CCATAATCGTTCCGTCCGATGTACGTGCAGTAATCTCCAGTTCCTCCGGCAGGCTCTCTTTTTCTATCACCAGCGAATGGTATCTGGTCGCACATATGGGATTTTTGACACCGTAAAATACCCAATGCCCGTTGTGTATTATCATCGATGTCTTTCCGTGCACTATCTTACCTGCCCTTACGATCTTCGCTCCATAAGCATAACCTATCGCCTGATGTCCCAAGCAGATGCCGAGAAGGGGTACCCGCCCTTCCAATTTTCTTATAAGCTCGACGCATATGCCGGCATCCTCAGGCCTTCCGGGGCCCGGCGACAAGACAATTCTTCCGGCGCCTGAGTTTATTACTTCATCCACTGTTACCTCATCATTTCTGACCACTTCAACATGCGGGTACAACTCGCCAATGTACTGGTATAAATTGTAAGTAAACGAATCATAGTTATCGATTAAAAGCACCATCTACAAAACCTCCTTCAACGCCATGGCTTTATTCAGCGTTTCCTGATACTCCATCTCCGGCACCGAATCGTACACGATACCCGCACCGGACTGTATATAAGCACTTCCGTCCTTAAACACAATCGTCCTTATGGCAATGCACATGTCCATATCGCCCGTATAGGCGAAATAACCCACCGCCCCTGCGTATACACCGCGCCTTGCATTCTCCAGTTCATCGATCAGCTCCATGGCTCTTACCTTCGGCGCCCCGGACACCGTACCCGCAGGCAAACACGCCACAAGCGCATCGAAGCAGGTCTTATCTTCCTTCAGTTCGCCGGATACGGTAGAAACTATGTGCATTACATGCGAATACATATCCACTTCCATAAACCTATCTACTTTTACAGTGCCGAATTTGCTTACCTTACCGAGATCGTTTCTTCCCAGGTCTACCAGCATTACGTGCTCGGCCCGCTCTTTTTCGTCCGAAAGCAGCTCCTCCTTCAGCCTCTCGTCGTCTTCTTTCGTCCTTCCCCTGGGCCTTGTACCTGCTATGGGGTTTGTCCTCACAACCCGGCCTTCAACGCTCACCAAACTCTCCGGCGATGAACCTACGATCTGAAAGTCCTCAAAATCAATGTAAAACAGGTACGGCGAGGGATTTAAAGACCTCAGCTTTCTGTAGGCGGCAAAGGGATCGATATCCGTTTGGGCCGTTATCCTTTGAGACAGCACCACCTGGAATATGTCTCCCGCCGCAATATGCTCTTTCGCCTTTCTTACTATCTCGCAAAAGGCCTCCTTATCACAGTTTGCTTCCAGGCCGCTCAAATTGCCTGACGTATTTAAGGGATGGATCCTGCCCGGCTTCATAATCTCCTCTCTGATTGCATTCAGCCTCTCGACGACCCGGTCGTACTCTGCTTGTTCCTCCGGCATTACGTTGTAAATGATGGAAACTGTATGGTAGAAATGGTCGTAGGCTATGACCTCTTTATAAAACAGCAAGCACGCCTCGGGTATTCCGATGACGTCGGGGTTCTCATCGGGCAGTTTTTCGTACTGCCTTACGACGTCGTAACCCACATAGCCCACTGCACCGCCTGTAAAAGCGGGCATTTCAGCTGCAGACAGGACGGGGTAGCCGCCCATGCGCTTTTTAACCTCATCGAGCACCCTGCCTCTTATAACTTCCGTTTTATCGCCGGTTTCCACATATATCTCGTCTCTATAGCTTTTAATCACCATGTATGGATCACGGCCCAAGAAGGAGTACCGGCCCCACTTTTTGCCGTTTTCCGCACTTTCCAGTAAGAACCTGCGCTTCCCTTTTAAACTGTAAAATAAACCGATAGGCGTAAGTTCGTCTGCGTTTATCTTCAATATTACCGGTACGATGCCTCCCTTCTTTCTCAAACCGTAAAATGCCGATTTCCCAGGAAGTATCAAGGTTCCACTCCCTTTCGTTGTTCTCAGTGTAAAAAAAAAATACCTCGTCCTACTGGGACGAGGTACCCCCGCGGTGCCACCCAACTTCAGCCCGTCTAGATAACAAAAAAGCACTTCACCCTCTTTAGGGCGAAATGCTTTCGCATCCGCTAGCCACCTAAACGCAGCCGTCTCATTTCAGGTACGGAAGTTTACACTTCGATACCCTGTCTTTTAACGGTAGACCACCGGTCTCTGCTACTACAATTTCGCATGACTTCTCCCGGGCCCATTCAACGACACCCACAGGTACCGGAATTCCACCGCCCCGGCTCTCTATAACCTGGATATGCCGCCTACTCTTCCCGCTCATCGAATTTAACCGCTTTGATTGCCTACTGCTGATTATATTACAGGGGACATTGCCATATGTCAAGGGATCTTTTACGCGAGCTTTTTGCGCTGCAGCCGTTTCGGCGCCGTTTTTGGCAAAAATCGGCCTTCTTCCGGCTAGTTGCAGCCAGGAAAAACCCAGTCCAAGGCTTTGGCCGGGCACGACAGCCACAAGGCCTGGGTAAGGCGGCCGTCCTTCAGCACCGTGAGGCGACCCCGGGCCACATCGACCTCGCCCCGGACCTCACCGTCTCTCACGGCCAGGGTGCAGCTCACCGGCACGATCTTATCACGCAGTTCGCCGCTCGCGCACTCTTCCTCCAGGGCCGGCGGCCGCCAGGAAACGATGAGGGTGTCCTTGTAGGCAGTGAGGTCGGGCGGGGTCGCGGCTTCCGTGCGGGCGGCGTACTTTCTGGCGAACACAGCCAGGGCCGCGTCAACGGCCGGGCAGGAGGCAACCCGGCCGCTTCTTGTATCCACCGCCAGCACCTTGGCCTCCTGCGTGGCGATGTAGACGGTGTCGCCAAGCTTAGCCATGCGCGTACCGGCACCCGCCTCGAAAATGGGCAGGTCGTCCGCAATCACGCGCCACCTCACACCCTCCGGCGACCAGATCGCCTCCGCCAGCCCGTAACACGGCTCGCCCCGGGAGTCGGCACGCGTGAACTCAAAATACGCCTTTACCTGCGCGCCGGCCCATTCCGCCGCCACCGGCCGGAAGAGTTCCACCTGCCGATCCCAGTCCGGCGTAAGCGGCACCTTCTTTGCGCCGGCCGCCGACCGGACCTCGAGTTCTGCGGCAGTCTCCGGCCCCCGCTGCCCGCGCACAATCAGGATCTCGCTGCGCCCGCTCAGCGCCAGGACGAGGTCGAGACCGGCTGCCGCGTTCGCCCCGGCAAGGATCTCCGCCGGCGACCCGGGAGGTTCAGTAAAGGATAGGTCGCTACCCTTTTCCGGAACCAGGGCCACCCGTTCGCCGCCGTCCCAGCTGAAGAAGAAACCGCCGAAGGCGGGCTTCGCTCTTACTTCGAACAAGCGGCGCCCGGGGAAAAGCAGCCTCCCCGCCTCCAGGTCCCAGACGGCGCGGGCCACCGGGTAGGCGCCCAAGTCCTGCGCGGTCTCTTGGGCTTTGTCTACAGTAAGGAAAGGAACTACAGTTTGGCGCTCCGGCCCTTGACCGGGCGGGGCCTGCTTCTCCTCGGGCGGCGCCACCGCCCGAATCTCGGCCACCCGCCAACCGTCCCGACCGCCGTAGTTTCTGACCAGGATTTCCTCTTCTTCTACCCCGAAAAAGCCTGAGGAGGTCCACATATTGTAGCGCACGTGGAAACGGGCGCTTCCGCCGTCACCCCTTTGAACCAGGGCCTCTACATCGTAGTCTTCCACCCATGGGCTGGACACACCGGTTACCATATAGGGCCGTATGTTCGTCGCCTCTTGAACCTCGGGGGCCAGCACCGCATACTGCAGGGCTCCATTTCGCGTCTTAACCCCCTCGGCCCACTTTAAAGCGGCTTCCTCGGGCGAACGCGGCGCCAGAGCCTGGACGAACATCGCCCGCTCCAAGAGCACCAAGCGCGGCATGCCGGAATCCGCCGAGGGCGCATCAAGATACACCGTATTGGTTTTTTCGTCCCACCTCACAGAAAAACCGGCGGCCTCGGCCAAAGCCCGGAGGGGCACAAGAACGGTACCCTTCGTAAGCTCCGGTGAAACGGCTTTCGTCACGTCCTCACCATTGACGATAAGTCGCAGCGGGGCGGCCCAGGCCGTCTCACCAGAAAGAAGCACCACTAAAGCAGTCGCGGCAATGAAGCGCCGGACTTTCACGCTCACCTTCCTCCTTTTTCGGTTCTACGCTGCCCACCTTCGTTGGAAGCTCTGCCTTTATTCTACTTTCCTCCTCAGTTTTTGCCAAATAATTTTTCTTTGATTCTTAGCTAACTCCTTTGCGCGCCACAAAACGCGTTGCCTGAAATGCGGCGGCAAAGGCCACAATGAGTACGGCTAGAGCTACCAACCAATTCGGCTTTCCCCCCAAGACCCCTCGGTAAACGGTCCAATTAAGCACGACGGCCGCAACCGTGCCAAAAGCAGTTCCCAGAAGGGCCCGGCTGTTGCCGAAAGAAAAGAACTCTCCGTTCTTCTCAAACGGCGCCGCCTGGAAAACCCACACAGCCGCAGCCAGGACGGCCGCGGAAGTGAGCAGCATAAGAGCTGTACCTTCCCACCCGAAGCCTTCCTGGACGAGTATCACCGGCGTTAAGAGCGGGCCGTAGTGGAAGATTTGCCATAAATACCGCCTGCCGGGGTCAACGCCCAAGGTCATGAGCACCGCAACGGCCGCCAGGGCCAGGCAGAAGGGGGCAAACTCTAGAGCCGCGCAGCAGAGTACGGCCGAGCGCCAGTTGCCGGCCACGGTTCCCGCGAGAAAGGCGAGGGCGTAAACGGTGAGGAAGACCGACCACCACCTCAGGTATGTCCCGGCCACAACCGGGAAAGTGAGGCCGGGCGGCGTAGGCAGAAAGAGGACCGGGAGGCCCGTTATTATCAGGCCCAAGGCCGTTCCCAAGGTGAGCGTAAGGGTGCCGGCGGAAAACTTTGTCAGCACAACCTCACCCCTCGTCACCGGCAGAGCCAGCAGATGCTCCAGCTTTCGCCCGTAGCGTTCGCCGGCCATCTGCGTTACGCCTAAAACCATAAGCAGGATAAAGGTTCCCCAGCCGGGATAGCCGTTGTAGGCATAGTTGAAGCCCGGAGCAGTGAACACTTCCGGGTTCACGTAGGCCAACTTAACTACTAAGTCGTGTGCCCAGTAAGTAGCCGGGGTGAATTCCGGCGGCAGGTAGGGCAGGTCGGCGACCGGGCCGTGCTTGACCAACCAAAGCAGAGTGTACCAGCTGAGCCCGAAAGCCAGAACCAAACCCGTGAGGATCATCAGATAACCGTTTTGTATCCACTCGCGGAAAAGGAGGTGGCAGTTAACTATTCTTTTCATGCTGCACGTCCCTCCCCACTGAGGCTATAAACCAGTCTTCCAGCGAAAGCGGCAGCTCCTCGAAGAAAGTTGCTCTGGCCGCTTTGATCTTATCTACAACCCGGGCGGCATTTTCAGTTACGGTCAAGGACCACACGCGGCCACGGCGTTCACAGGCCGCTATTTCCGGCCAGGTTCTCGGATCCTCCGGCGGCTCTCCTTCCCAAACCACCTGGATGCGCCCGGCATCTGCTTTCAGCTCGTCAATCGCTTTTTCCACGGCAATCGTTCCCCCGTGTAGAAGCCCGATCCGGTCGCAGGCCCGTTCTAAATCGGCCAAAATATGAGTCGAATAGACGACCGTGGTGCCGCGTTCGGCGGCCTCTCAACGCCCGAGGCGCACATCGCCCTCAGAAAAACCGGCCGATAAGAAACGTTGAGGCCCGGCTGAGTTATGGCCGGGCCTTAAAGGATGCCGGACAGCTATGAAAGCACTCTACAAAGTTCCTGCCATATGCCAATCGCCGCGCGAAGCTGTCGGAGCGTATGCAAAGCCTTAGTCAAAGGGGGGCTATTCCGATGCCCCTCTACTTCGAGAAGGAAGAAATATCCACCGAAGCCAGATTAAGAAGGGACCCCCCTAGGGGGGTGGTGGCTCCCTCCTTCCCCCGATACTCCCGGGGAGATCCACCTGCGACGATTTTACTCTACCTCACTTGAGCTTTGATGCCCTTCGTTAACGGTCAATATGCATACAACTTACCGTAAGGCCTGCTGCTCTTGGGCGACAGCTTGATAAAGGGAGAAGATAATATGTCGTCAATTTCTGTCACCCCAAAATATCTGCAGAAGGCTTCTATGTCCCCTTTAAGGGCTGTTTTTTCTTCATCGCCAACTTCTTCTACCGCCACATCCTTGCCCAGCTGGTTTTTGTTGACGCCGCCACGGATGTACACGGCGCCGCCGTGCATGCCAGTGGCTATATAGCGACCGACCACCGGGTCCTTTTCTTTCTTAAAGAGCCCTAGAACGACGAGCTTCCCGCCGGCCATGTACTCGCCGAGGAAATCCCCCGCCCTGCCGCCTACCACTATCACCGGGTACTTGTCCTGGTACGCCTTCATGTGTATGCCGACCCTGTAACCCACACTGCCCTTTACAAAAATCTTGCCGGTCCGCATGGAGAGCCCTATAACGTTTCCCGCGTCGCCGTGTATGGCAATGGTGCCACCGTTCATGGTATTGCCTATGTCGTCCTGTCCGCTGCCAAAAACGTTGATCCTGGGCCCGTCCATAAAAGCCCCCAGGTCGCTGCCGGGAGTCCCATAAATGTTGAGGGTGACATCCTTGTCGACCCCTGTGCCGATGTACCTCTGCCCCAGGACGTTCACCAGGTCGATCTCCTTAACCCCCCGGGCCACCGCATCATGAATCCGCTCGTTCAGTTCGCGGTAATTTAACCCCTTCGCATCGATTTTCATCTTTATACACCCCTTTCATAAATTGAATTATAGCGGGAATGTAACGGCCTGAAACCACCCAGTGGTGAGGCCCTGGTTTGAATTTGCCGGGAAAAAGCTCAGGCGCCTTCGAAAGGCAAAAGCTCACACCAAGCTTAGCACGATTTCCGTTACTTTCCTGCGGGTTTTATGCCCAAAATATCCAGAGAAACCTCATCCAAGTCGATGCCCCGGAGCCTTTCCCTGTTGCCCCGGAGGCTTTCGATGGAGTTTACTCCCAGTGCTCCCAGGATTTCCTTAATTTCCAGGTTCCACGCCTTTATCATGTTGGTAAGTCTTTTTGTTCCTTCCTCCACATCCAGGCGCTTCACCAGTTCCGGTTTCTGGGTGGCTATGCCCCAGGCGCACAGGCCCGTATGGCACTTCTGGCAGAGGTGACACCCCATGGCGATCAGGGCGGAAGTCCCGATGGCTACCGCATCGGCCCCCAGGGCTATGGCCTTCACAACATCGACGCTTTGCCTTATGCCCCCGCTGGCGATGACGGAAGCCATGTGCCTTATACCTTCCTTCCGGAGCTGTTCATCCACTCTGGCCAGAGCCAGTTCGATGGGGATGCCCACGTGGTCCCTTATCGCTTGGGGCGCCGCCCCCGTTCCCCCCCTGAATCCGTCGATTGTCAGTATATCCGCGCCGGCCCTGACCACCCCGCTGGCGATGGCCGCCACATTGTGCACCGCCGCTATCTTCACTCCGATGGGCTTTTTATACCTGGTAGCCTCCTTCAAGGCGTAAATGAGCTGCCTTAAATCCTCGATGGAATAAATGTCGTGGTGCGGCGCCGGCGATATGGCGTCGGTTCCGGCGGGTATCATCCGGGTCCTGGATATATCTTCGGTGACCTTCTCACCGGGCAGGTGCCCGCCTATGCCGGGTTTGGCCCCCTGGCCTATCTTTATCTCCACGGCAGCGCAGGAGTTCAGGTAGGAAAGATTCACCCCAAACCTCCCGGAGGCACACTGCACCACAATACTGTCCTTGTACGGGAGAAGCTCCCGCGGAAGGCCGCCCTCTCCAGTGTTCATGATCGTTCCCAGTTCCCTGGCGGCTCGCGCCAGGATAAGCTGCACGTTCAGACTTACGGCGCCGTAAGACATACCCGCAAATATGATAGGGGTTTCCAGCCTGATCTGAGGCTCCATCACCGTGGTAAGCTTCATCTCGCCCTTCTTATCCTGCCAGAATTCCAGCCTATCCGGCTTTTTGCCTATATAAGTCCGGAGCTCCATTGGTTCCCGCAGAGGGTCTATGGAAGGATTTGTTACCTGACAGGCATCCAGCAGCATTCTGTCCCAGAAGATCGGATAAGGCTTGTCGTTCCCCGCCCCGGTCAGTATCTTGGCGCCGGATTCCGACTGTTTCCACAGGTTCCTCAGTATGTCCTGACCCCACAGGCTGTTCTCTTTAAGTGCCAGAGGGAATTTTACCACGGTGATGGCCGCAGCGGGGCAAAGGCTGACACAGCGGTGGCACGCCGCACACTTTTCGTGATCGGCGACAACCCTGTCTTTATCGAACTTTAAGGCGCCGAAGCTGCACTCGCTCACACATCTTTTGCACTTGCTGCACTTCTCGTCTATTTTCACCATAAACTCCGGCGGTATCATCCTCATGGTCTCTCCTCCAATCTGGCGTAAACCGGCTCTCCGCCCTGGGGACTCCACACATCGTCGGGGTCCGGGCAAATCTCCCTGATAGCGGCCTCCTCTGAAGACATATAAACGGTATCCTGCTTCCTGGCCGCCACCATCGGCCTTAGCATAATCCTGTCCGTAAGGCCAACCATTGAATTGGCGTTGGAAATGATTATGCTGAAAGGTCCGTTCAAAAGGGCGCTGCCGTATACCATTCTCAGGGCGGTCATGGCCTCCATCTTGTTTTTATCCATCTCGTCTATTTCGCGCCAGAAAGGCGGAGCCAGAGCCGTGAGAGCTATTTCCTGCGGCAGATTGTGCTTTCTTAAGAGCAGGTCCAGCATGTAAACTATTACTTCCGTATCGGTCATGAGCGTGCATTGATAACCGAACATCTCCAGATACCTTTTATTGGTGCCGTATGAAGAAATCTCGCCGTTGTGGACCACCGCCCAGTCCAAGAGTCCAAAGGGATGTGCCCCTCCCCACCAGCCGGGGGTATTGGTGGGAAAACGACCGTGAGCCGTCCAGAGATACCCTTCATACTCTTCCAGCCTGTAAAAGCGGCTCACATCCTCCGGATACCCCATTCCCTTGAACACTCCCATGTTCTTGCCGCTGGAGAACACAAAAGCGCCGCCAAACTGGGTGTTTATTCTCATCACCACTGAAACCACATAATCTTCCTCCGACACTCCCGACAAAAGCTTGCTCTTGGGCACCTCCAGGAAATATCTCCAGAGTATCGGAATATTCGGCAGGTGCATCTTTTTTCTTACGGGGATGGCCTCGCTTTTGACCAGCACCATCTTTTCCTGCAAAAAGTTTTCCACGGATGCTTTTGTTCCCTCATCGTCATAGCTTACGTGAAACGCGTAATAATCCTTGAATTCCGGATATATGCCATAGGCGGCAAATCCTCCGCCGAGGCCGTTGGATCTTTCGTGCATCACCGCAATGGCGTTCGTTATGACGTCACCCCGGATGCATTTGCCTTTTTCATTGATTATGCCGACAATGGCACAGCCCGAAATGTCTTTTGCCTCCGGTTTCTTGTACACATTTTCTCCTCCCCGTTTTGTCTATGATATAGCAAAAAGCCTTTCGGAAGATTCAAGAACTGGAACCTTCCGAAAGGCTTTTATCCTAACGGTGTAACCGGCTCCGCCGGCCGGTGCCGCTTGGTCCAGACGCTCCTGCCGGAACCCTAGGCACCCTTCCAATAATCTGTACAATTACCTTCGATTATTCAATTAATGTTTGTCGGGATTATACAACCGCCTGTATAGCTGCGTCAAGTTTTTTGCGCCAGCTTCTATGTTAAATTTCTGTAAAACAAGATCTCTGAAAACCCGCTGGCTCTTGATATCTTGATATTGCTCTTCGAGAGAACCCCGTATTTATTGGCTATTGGGAAAGGTGCGGTTGGCAGAAAATTTTTTTGCCACCACCTTGACAAATGTGGGATCAACCTATTAAACTACTAAAAAGCTTTACCTGCTCTGACTTCAAGCAGTAAAAACGCTGCTGGTTATGTAAGCCGATGGTTGGCCAAGGAGCTGTTCACTGCATTTGCTTGACAAGCGCTACAAACATGGCAGAATAGGCCCGCTCGGCTCATGCAAGCAGGCTCCGGCCTGTTTGTTTTCTTAAAGGTGAGGAGGTGAGGAAGCAGGATGATGACAAGAAACAACGGGTAAAGGTTTAAAGATTAGAAGATGTAGAAAGGAGATGAGCTGGTTTGGACAGTAGGCAGAAAGGTGACGCGTTTGAAAAATATGCCCTGGAGGCGGTTCCTCAAGACAGCAGACAACCCTGGTACAGCATTGCTCTCATTTGGATCGGGGTAATGATCTGCGTACCTGCTCTAATGATGGGAGGCGCCTTAATAACGGGTTTAACTTTACCTAATGCATTTCTTGCCGGGGTTATCGGCTATACCATCGTAGTGTTGTATATGAGCTTTCAAGGAATGCAGGCGGCAGATCTGGGAAGGCCTACAGTTATTACTGCCGGTTCCGCTTTTGGAATCACCGGTTCGCGGGTTCTTATATCCTTCGTTCTCGGTATTGCCTGTTTAGGGTGGTTTGGCGTACAGGCTAATGTTTGTGGAGCTGCATTCAGCAGCATCATGAAATCGTGGACAGGAGTAAGCATACCGGTATGGCTTTCTTCCCTGGTTTGGGGCGTGATTATGTTAGCGACGGCCATGCTTGGATTTAACGCGTTGAAATACTTGAATTACGTCGCTGTGCCCTCTCTGATTATTTTGTCTATCTACGGGACATATGTTGCCATTTCAAAGTACGGCCTCCAGGTGCTTTCGACGTACCAACCGCCCACACCTTTTTCGCTATTACAAGGAATCGCCCTGGCAGTTGGAACATTTGCGGTGGGAGGCGTCATAGCCGGAGACTATTCTAGATACGCCAAAGGCAGAAAAGACGCTATTCTCTCTTCAGTGATCGGTGTGTGGCCGGCCGGGGTGGCGATGCTTTTCATGGGGGCCGTCATGGCAGTGGTGGCGGGTTCATACGACATCACTATAGTCTTGACGGAGATGGGGATCCCGGCAGTCGGATTGATTATCCTTATTCTGGCAACGTGGACGACAAATACAGTAAATGCTTACTCGGGCGGCCTGGCGATTACCAACATGTTTAAATTAAGCGATGACAAGAGAGCACTGGCTACCGCCGTTGCAGGTGGGTTAGGAACCGTGTTGGCGGTGGCGGGAATCCTTAATTATTTTCTTAACTACCTCATGGTCCTGACGTCCGGCATACCACCCGTAGCCGGGGTTATGATTGCCGACTACTGGGTTTTGGGTAAAGGTGATCCTTCCAGGTGGAGCGCCTATCCGGGCGTTAACCGGCCGGGTGTCCTATCTTGGTTGTTAGGTGTGGTTGCTGCTAATGCTTTCAAGGCAGGGATCGCACCGGTAACCGGGATAGCCGTTTCCATGCTAAGTTATCTGATTATTACCGCGTTGAAGGCGAAAAACATTTCTCCTGCCGTAGAAAAAGGTGTGTAAGGTTTTTTCGATCGGGCACGCACCATGTGGCTGCCTGCGGGCAGTTGCGGTGCTGATAATTGCCCTGCGGATGGGGTGCAGGCAAATCTGGTGCATTACGAGGAGGAAACGGCATGGAAAGAATCGACGCACAGGCGGTTGAACACATTGCGCTGGGTGCAGCTCTCCTGGGTACCGGTGGGGGTGGAGATCCGCATGTCGGGAAACTCATGGCCTTACAGGCCATTAAAGCATACGGTCCGGTTACCGTGATAAAACCGGAAGAAGTACCGGATGACGCCGTGGTGGTACCAACGGCCATGATGGGAGCGCCGACGGTGTTACTGGAGAAAATACCAAACGGCGAGGAAATCTTCAGGGCTTTTAACGGACTGAGAAACTACTTGGGGAAGGAGATCTTTGCCACTCTCCCCATCGAGGCGGGAGGGATCAATTCGATGATCCCCATCGCCATCGCCGCTCGTCTTGGGATTCCTCTGGTGGACTGCGATGGCATGGGGCGTGCTTTCCCCGAGCTTCAAATGGTTACTTTTCATCTCTACAACGTCTCGGCTACTCCCATGACCCTTACTGATGAAAAAGGCAACCTCATCATTATGGAAACCATAAACAATCACTGGGCCGAGAGTATCGCCAGGAACGCCGTTGTAACCATGGGAGGATCCGCAATGTTAAGCATTTACCCGATGACCGGTAAAGTGCTTAAAGAGGCGGCAATAATAAATATTGTGTCCTATTCGGCAAGAATCGGGCGGGCCGTTCAGGAAGCCCGGCGAGTGGGGGAAAACCCGACTGCAGCTTTGTTGAGAGTAACGGGTGGTTTCAAATTGTTTAAGGGGAAAGTAGTAGACGTTTTAAGACGGACAGAAGGCGGGTTCGCCCGCGGTGAAGCCAGGATTGAAGGGATAGAAGAATACAGAGGCGAGTCGTTGGAGGTCAAATTCCAGAACGAAAACCTGGTAGCCCTTAAAGGAGACAAAGTTATAGCCTCAGTGCCTGATCTAATCTGCATAGTTAACTTAGAGACCGCCATCCCTATCACCACCGAAGGACTAAAGTATGGCCACCGTATTCTGGTGTTGGGCATCCCCTGCGATCCCAAATGGCGCACGCCCAAAGGCATTGAGACGGTGGGACCGCGTTATTTCGGTTACGATTTGGACTATGTTCCAGTCGAAGAGTTGGTAAAAGGCGGTGAAGCACAATGAACTACCGGTTGGGTATAGACGTGGGCGGCACGAACACTGATGCCGTGATCATTGATGAAAAACTTAACCTGGTGGCAAAGGTTAAGACCCCTACTACAGAAGACGTGACTACAGGTATATACACGGCGTTACGTATGGTACTGGAGCAATCAGGAGTAAGCAAAGACGATATTTCCTATGCTATGTTGGGGACAACTCACTGTACTAATGCCATCGTCGAACGCAAGCGCCTCTGCCGGGTGGGGATTATCCGAATTGGCAAGCCTGCAACAATGGCGATTGCACCAATGGCGGATTGGCCATCAGACCTGGTGCAGGTAGTGGGCGCAGAGTATTTCATAGTGAGCGGGGGGCACGAATTCGACGGCAGAGAAATCGCCGCCTTAAACGAGGAAGAATTGAGGTCGGCGGCTCGGGCACTGAAGGGAAAGGTGGACGCAGCGGCCGTAACGTCGGTTTTTTCACCGATCTCATCGAAGCACGAAATGCGGGCTGCTGAAATTTTGCGGGAAGAGTTGGGGGCACTACCTATTTCCCTTTCTCATGAAATCGCCTCTATTGGTCTCCTGGAACGGGAAAACGCGACTATCCTGAATGCGGCGCTGGCACAGGTGGCCAAAACCACGGCCGTTGGCTTTAGAACAAGCCTGGAGCGGGAGGGGGTTAAGAACGCCCGTATTTACCTTTGCCAGAACGACGGCACGCTGATGTCCCTCGACTATGCCCTCAGGTACCCTATCCTGACAGTCGCCTGCGGACCAACCAACAGCATCCGTGGGGCATCTTTCGTGAGCGGCCGGCACAATTCCATTGTGTTGGACGTGGGGGGAACCACCAGTGACGTCGGGGTCCTGGTTAATGGCTTTCCCCGCGAGTCATCGGCGGCGGTGGAAATCGGAGGAGTTCGTACTAATTTCCGGATGCCCGATCTCATTTCGATCGGCTTGGGGGGTGGAACGATTATCCGGGAGGTGAACGGCGAGATTAAAGTAGGTCCCGATAGCGTAGGTTACCGGTTAACCGAGGAAGCGCTAGTATTCGGTGGAAACACTTTGACCGCCACGGATATTGCCGTTCGCTTAGGCTTAGCCGAGGTGGGCGACCCGGCCAAGGTAAGTCATATCGAAAGAGATTTTGCCCAGGCAGTTCTGAATAAGATATCGGCGATGGTCAACGAGGCAATCGACAAAATGAAGCTTTCCCCTGACCCAGTACCGCTGATCGTTGTCGGAGGAGGAAGTATCATAATAACCAATGAGGTAGAAGGGGTCTCGGAAATCGTTCACCCTGAAAACTATGAGGTGGCCAACGCCCTCGGTGCTGCCATCGCGCAGGTAAGTGGTCAGGTTGAACGAGTATACTCCCTAAGCGAGATCGGACGCGAGGAAGCCCTCAGGCGGGCGAAAGCAATAGCCTTTGAAGAAGCGGTCAAGGCCGGCGCCGAGCCATCCACGGTCCAGATTGTTGAAGTGGAGGATGTGCCGCTGGCTTACCTGCCCGGTAATGCCACGCGGATCAGGGTAAAAGCAGCCGGCGACCTGAAGAACGCAAAGAATTGAATTCACGAGGAGGAAAGGTGCGATGCGGATTAAGGTAATTGTGCCCATAACTTCCGCTGTTTTCAACGAAGAAGTACGGCGGGAATTCGGCGCTTACGCGGGTGCGGGGGTAGAGTTTGATGTGGAAAATCTTGACTACGGGCCGGCCTCAATCGAAAGTGAATTCGATGAGGCATTGGCGGTACCTGATATCTTAAATAAGGTACAAAAGGCTGCGCAAAATGGATTTGACGGGGTGATAATCGATTGCTTCGGTGACCCCGGGGTAAAACCTGCGCGGGAACTAGTTGACATACCGGTATATGGCGGGTTTGAACCCTCAATACTCTTGGCCGCTGGGTTAGGGCAGCACTTGGGCATAGTCACTGTTTTACCTAACGTGGTCCCCATGCTGGAAGACTTGGCTTCCAAACTTGGTATCGCAGGCAGGCTTGTTTCTATCCGCTGTGTTGACATTCCGGTTTTAGAACTAGGTAACCGGGATAAATTGGAAAATGCTCTTTACCAGCAGGGCCTTGAGGCAATTAGAAAAGACGGGGTTCATGTGCTTATATTGGGATGTACCGGCATGATGGGGATGGCTATGAATCTCCATAAAAGATTGAAGGAAACAGGTTACGACATCCCGGTTATCGACCCTGTCTTCGCAGCCATGAAAATGCTAGAGAGCTGCATTGCGATGGGAGTTAAACACAGCCGGCTTACTTACATGACTCCGCCGGATAAGCCCCGCAAGTGGTGGGAGTAAGGGTATTTATTAGTGGAACCGTACGGGCGAAGAACTCAGCTCCCGCCCTGCAGTTTGTCTGTGCGACTTCAAGCGTCCACTCGGGATAAGCCCGCTGGATGCACGACCCGACAAGAAACCACGGTCGTGTGTTCAGTGAGGCGCTGTACGCCTCTACGGAAGGTCAGAAGGCCAAAATCAAGTAGGAGGGGGCGGCTAGCCCCCGTCCTCTCACACCACCGTACGTACCGTTCGGTATACGGCGGTTCACCAAGCTTGACGAACGCTTTGGTAACGTGCGGTTAAACTCATGAGGCCCTGGGCTTCCCAGTAGGCGATGCCCAGGGCCCTGTTCATTGGCCCATTGGCCATGCGCCAGGGTCCTTTGCGGGCATTCGCAAACTGATGCACGACCCACTCTGGTAGACCCAGTGCGCGCAGTTCGCGGTAGCGCGTCCGAACCCGTTTCCACTGTTTCCAGAGGCACATGCGATGCGTCCTCACCTTTTTTCACCTGCCCCCCAAATTAAGTTGCCCACTAGGCACATTTAGGTTATAATAGGAGCAGGAAGCTCCGCGAAAGCTTCCTGCTCCGGAGGGCATTGTGACCCGGGGGAGTTAAGGGCTTTGCCTACTTAATCAAGTAGGCTCTATTTTTTCTTGCGGATGTTGGCCAGAATGTACCGCAGCAGCACGAGGGCCACCAGCGGCGCAATGACGATGTCCAGCGGTCCGATGTGTACTTCCACCGCGGCACCTCCTCTCCCGGGTTCTCCCCGGGCCGCATGCCCCTCGGTAAAGAGGAGGTGCCTTTTCTCCCCGCGCATCGGCAGGTTCCGACAGAAAGGAACCTGTCCAAGAAAGATTATAGCAAATCTTGAGGGATAATGCACCCAGGACAAAAGTTTATCACGGGCGAACCAACCGAGCCGGAACCTGTTGAAGACTATACCGAGCCCAGGGTACTGCAGGAAGGCGGCCTATCCCAGGCCACGCTGCAGAAAGGGCACGGATGCGTTCGATCTCACAGTGCGGGTGGCCGTCGAGACTCCGCACGCCGGCCGACGCCGCACTATCCTGCGGGCGCTCTGCACAGCTTTCCGCGCGCTCGACGCGGATAACTCGCTGGTGGCCAAGCGCGTGAAGCCATCTGGCCTACCCGGTGCTTGCGGGCGCTGCAACTGCAGAGCGCACCGGGCTGAAACTCAATGCGGACTATGTTACGCCGCCGGAAGCCGCGCATCTTTTTTATCTCCCCACGGGACCCGCTGCAGGTGCACCACGGAGTTCGGCGCGCCGATAGAGCCCTGCAACTTCAACCGAACTTTCTACCGCATCAGGGATAAGGCCAAGCTGTCAGCCAAGATAAACCTGCATGCGCTGCGGCTTACCTATGCCACACGCTTGATTGAACGCGACGTGCCAATGAAAACCGCCCAGGTGCTTCTCGGGCACGCGAGCTATCAGGTAACCGCCGATACGTACTCCCACGTGGCCCAGGAGAGCGAAACCCAGGCGGTGCAGGTCCTGAACGACCTCCTCCCGAAGTCAAGTAAACCCCCGCACTCCGCCGGGAAGAACCGCAAGAAAAAGACTTCCCCTCAGCGCTGAGCCGAGAGGAAGACAACCGTACAGCAACCCGCAGGAAAGTACTGGTTTCCTGCGGGTTTTTATTCGACTAACCACCATATGAAGCTACTGCTTAAATCGTTGCAGTAAAACTGGCTACTACAATAAACCTGGGTCCCAAAACCTTTGAGAATACTGGTGGGCGGAACAGGGATCGAACCTGTGACCCCCTGCTTGTAAGGCAGGTGCTCTCCCGCTGAGCTATCCGCCCGCATATACCCGGAATCCGCTTATTTATTTTAGCACGGCGCCCACCTGCCGTCAAGGTAGGGCGGCGCGCGGCCGCGCGGGAAAGGGACCTGAGGTTGGCCTTTTTTGCGTTGGTGCAAAGGTATGAAAGGGATCAGCTTGGATCCCTGAAAAGCGCTTGTATCCCCGACCGGCCTGTGGTATTATATCCATATTCGATATCGGGAGGCGATAATTATCGACCTCGAACGCGATCTGCTCTCCGGTTTTATCAAGCTGCACATCCTCTTTCACGCCGGGCAGGGGCCGGTGTACGGCATTCAGCTGATGGAGGTGCTCTCCCGGCACAGCTACAGCGTCAGCCCGGGCACGCTCTACCCCACCCTGCACCAGCTGGCCGCCGCCGGTTACCTGGTGCAGGAAAGCTGTTTGGTAGAAGGGCGCGTGCGCAAGTACTACCGGCTGACGCCCCGCGGCCGCGAAGCGCTGGCCGCTTCCCGCGCCCGGGTACGGGAACTGGTTGCGGAGCTCTTTCCGGGCCACCTGAAAGAACCTGCACAAAAGGGGACCGCTTTAGTACCGCCCTCCTCCGACGGCGCACGACCTGACCTTGAAGAGCAGGGTTCAGGTCCGGGGAACGAGGATCAGGAAGGAGAAACCGTATGACAGATAAACTGGTCTTGGAACAGGTGAGTAAAGAGGTGGGTGGACAGGCGCTGCTTGAGAACATCTCCTTTGCCGTACCGGCAGGCAGCATCCTGGCGCTGATCGGGCCTTCTGGTGCCGGCAAGAGCACTCTGCTCAGCCTGCTCAACCGCCTGGAAGACCCAACCGGCGGCAGCATCCGCCTGGATGGAGTGGACATCCGTGCCCTGGACGTGCTTGTCCTCCGGCGCCGGGTAGGGA
This sequence comes from Gelria sp. Kuro-4, assembly GCF_019668485.1. Taxonomy (NCBI): domain Bacteria; kingdom Bacillati; phylum Bacillota; class Clostridia; order Thermoanaerobacterales; family Thermoanaerobacteraceae; genus Gelria; species Gelria sp. Kuro-4. The sequence goes on from NZ_AP024619.1 coordinate 169,064, forward strand.
TGGTGTTTCAGCGCCCCTCCCTGTTCCCGGGCACGGTGGCAGCCAACATCACCTATGGTCCGGCGCTGCGGGGCGAAAAACCCGCGCAGGCGGCAGAAGAGTATCTAAAAGAAGTCGGTCTGCCGCCGGAGTTCGCCGCGCGCGACGCACAGAACCTGTCCGGCGGCGAGGAACAGCGGGTCGCCCTGGCCCGCGCCCTGGCTAACGGCCCGGAGGTACTGCTCCTCGACGAGCCGACCGCCGCGCTGGACAAGACGGCCGCCCACCAGGTAGAGGAACTCATCGCCCGGATCTGCCGGCAGCGCGGGCTGACAGCCCTTTGGGTCACCCACGACCTGGAGCAGGCGCGGCGCGTGAGCGACCGGGTGGTCCTCATCGTCGGCGGGTGCAAAGTGGAGGAAGGCGCCACGGCAGACTTTTTCTTGTCGCCCCAGACGGAAACCGGGCGGGCCTTCCTGGCGGGACGCCTTGCGGAAAACAGCGGGGAGGTGCACTGATGTCCTACTTATCCCTTACCTTATCCCTCTCCTTCGTCGGTCTCGCCATGTTCATCTCCCTCTGGCAGCACCTGAAGCTGGAGAAGGACCTCCTGGTGGGTACGGTGCGGGCCTTTATCCAGCTGACTGCGGTGGGTTACGTGCTGAAGTTTATCTTCGAGCCGGCCGGCTGGCAGTACGTCACGCCCATGCTGGCAGTGATGGTGCTCGTGGCAGGCCAGAACGCCGCCCGGCGCGGCGAGGGGCTGCCCGGCGCCTTCCGCCTGGCGACGCTGGCCATTGCCGTGGCCGAAGCCGTAACCTTGGGGATGCTGGTAGGGCTCGGGATCATTCCGTTCACACCGCAGTATGTAATCCCCATCAGCGGCATGGTAATCGGCAACGCCATGGTCGCCTCCGGCCTCACTCTCAACCGGCTGCGGGCGGAGGTGGCGGCCCAACGGCCCGGCATCCTGGCCGCCCTAGCCCTAGGCGGCACCTCCCGCCAGGCGGCAGAGCCCGCCCTCAAAGCGGCGGTCAAGGCCGGCATGATCCCCACCGTGGATTCCATGAAGACGGTAGGCCTGGTGCAGCTGCCGGGCATGATGACCGGTCAGATCATCGCCGGCGCCAGCCCGGTGGAAGCGGTTAAGTACCAGATCCTGGTGCAGTTCATGTTGAGCGCCTCGGTCGGGATCACCAGTATGCTGGTGGCCCTCCTGGGCTACCGCCTCTTTTTTACCTCGACCCACCAGCTACGCCTTCCAGGCACCATCCCCGGCCGTTAGCACCCGAAAGACAGGGGGCATAGCTTTGCTCTTAACCACGTGCAGCTACATTCCTTTGGAAATCCCGTTGGCCCTGGGCATACCGGCGCGAAGGTTGATCGCTAAGCCCGCCGGCCCCCAGGCCGATCCCTATCTACCCCGGGATTTTTGTCCCTACGCGCGCGGCGTGCTGAGCCAGGTCTCGGCCGATGAGGCGTCTCGCGCGCATCTAGGCGTGGCCGTGGCCGGCTCCTGCGATGCAATGCGGCGGGTTTATGACGCGCTGCGGCACTACGCTCCAGGCATTCGCAGCTATTACCTGGACGTACCCCGGACCCAGGATCAGGATGCCGTTTCCTACTACGCCGGTGTGCTCCGCTCTTTTGCCCGTGAGCTGGCGGCCGGCTACCCCGGCGCTCCGCCGGAAAAGGAATGGCCCGAGCGGCTTCGGCAAGCGGCTGAGGAGCTGAACTTTCTGCGCCGCGCCCTCCTTACAGCCTATCCAACAGCCGAACCTGTTCCGAACAGCTCCGGCAGCGGCGAGAAGCCGCTTCGGGCGTGCGCTACTGTCACTGAGTGGGTAGAGCTCTGCCTCGCGCTGAACGAGGCGCTCGCGCTCCCGGGCCCCAGCCGGCCCCACCGGCTGCAGGCAGTCGAGGCCGTCCTACGCCAGAGAACCGCGCCGGCGGCGCTGCGGGGGCCGGCGGTGCTCCTTACGGGGAGCTTCCTGCTCGATGCTACAGTACCGGCGGCAATCGAGGCCACTGGGTTCAGCATTGCCGCCGTGGACTCCTGCCTGGGTTGGCGAAGCCTAAAGGTGATGCTCCCGGAAGCAGAGGGGGATATCTTTTCCCGCTTGGCTGCAGCCTACCTCAGAAAGCCTCCCTGCCCGCGCCTGCTTGTTCGCGAGGCCCGCCGCCGCTGGCTGGACGCGCTCCTCTTTACAGAGGGGAAGGCGGCCAAGGTCGACGGTGTGGTTTACTTCGTACCAAAATTCTGCGATCACGGGTACTATGAAAGCGTGGATGTCAAGGACCGGCTCTCTGAGTATGGCCTGCCTTTCCTTCTCTTGGAAGGCGAATATGGCGCCGGGCTCACCGCCCAAACGCGCACCCGGCTCGCCGCTTTCCGGGAACTGCTGGAGGAAAGGAGAAGGGCCCAAGGCGCGCTCGAGGCAAAAGAGGAGTGACGGGCATGAAAGAGAAGAAAGGAACAATAAGATCCGGCCCCCTCTCTCCCGGAGGCAACGTACGCGGTCTGCAGCTCGCTCGCATGTTCCTCACAAATAACCTGACGTATTTCCTGGCCCGCCTGGCCCTCAGGCCGCTCGGGCGTCGGCTCCGGCCCTACCAGGAAGCGGCGGTCCAGGGTATCCTTGCGGAACTCCATGCCGCTTATTCCGGGGAGAAGCCCGTAATCTTTGCCAGTGCCTTCGTACCAACGGAGCTCATCTACGGGCTCGGCGCCATCCCCGTTCTGCCTGAAGTGTGGAGCGGTTTCGCCGCGGCGGCCGGGTTCGGTGCGCCGGCGGTAACCGCTTCCGAGGCGGCCGGTTACTCTCAAGACCTGTGCAGCTTTCACCGCTGCAGCTTGGGGCTGGAAAACCTCGAGCTTCTACCAAAGCCGGCGGCCGTCATTGTTTCGTCGCACCTCTGCGACGGCGGCCGGCGCTCACTCTACCGCCACAGCCGTTCGTTCGGCTGCCCATTCTACGTTCTCGATGTCCCCTATGCCGCGACGCCGGACGGAGCGGCCTGGCTCGCCCACCAGATTGAGCGCACAGCCCGAGATCTGGTGCTGAAGGTGCCCGGGCTCTCCCTCGCCGGCCTGCCGGGGGCACTCGCAGCCGCCAACCGCGCCCGCACCGAGTATCTGGCCGTCTGCCGGCTCAGGCGCGAGCGGCCCGCACCCTGGGCTGGGAGCGAGGCTTTGAACTACGTGGCGGTTTTCCTTTCGGGCTGGGGAAGCAGCTGGCTGCCTGAGTTTTACGCCCAGCTCAGGTGCCACTTGGAGGAAGCCATCCGCCGCCGCGCCTTTCCGGTCCCCCAAGAGCGCCACCGCCTGCTCTGGCTCAATCTTCGCCCCTACTACGCCACCCCGATTTTCACCTACCTGGAAAAGGAGTGCAACACCTCCACAGCCTTCGAAGAATACAGTCACCTCTACTGGCCGGCGCACACCCCCGAAGCCTGGGCGGAAAGCTTAGCCGCCAAGCTCGTGGCCCACTTCGGCTGGGGACCGATCGAGCGGAGGCTGGCAACCGTCTGGTCCCTGGTCCAGGAGTATGGAATAGACGGGGTAGTCCAGTTTAACCAATGGGGCTGCCGGCAGTCTAATGGCGGCGGTCGCTTCTTGGCCGACTTTTTGCGGGCGCGCGGTATTCCTTTTTTGGAGCTGGCGGGCGACGGCGTAGACGGGCGCAGTTCTGGAGCGGCCCAGCAGCTCACCCGCATTGCAGCTTTCGTTGAGTTGCTTGAAGCCCGAAATACGCTGCCGCCGGGTCGACGAATTGAGGCAATCACACGGCAAAACGAGGTGCATGATCATGCTGGTAGCCGGCATTGACTCCGGTTCAACCGCCACCAAAGTGGTGCTCCTTGCCGACGGGCGGGTTTGTGCCGCCTACACTGCCGCCACAGGTGCAGACCCTCAGCGCGCGGCTGCGCGCTGCCTGGAAGCGGCTTTGGCCCGGGCCGGGGCTCCGGCCGCCGACGTAAAAGCCGTGGTGGCCACCGGCTATGGGCGCGAACGCTTGTCCCAAGCCGACCGGACGCTCACAGAGATCACCTGCCATGCTCGAGGCGCTCACGCCCTGGTACCGGAGGCCCGGACCGTGATCGACATCGGCGGACAGGACTCCAAGGTGATCCGCCTCGACGACGCGGGACTGCTGCTCGACTTCGTCATGAACGACAAGTGCGCGGCCGGCACGGGACGTTTCCTCGAGGTTATGGCCAATCGGCTCGAGATTGACCTTATGAGTTTCGGCGGCGAGTGGCTCAGGGCCAAAGCGGCCGCCAAGGTTTCCAGCACGTGTACTGTTTTTGCGGAGTCAGAGGTGATCGGCCTGGTCGCCGCCGGCACACCGCGGCCGGTCATTATTCGCGGGCTGTGCGAAGCCGTGGCCGCGCGCATCGCCGGTATGGCGCGCCGGGCGGGCGTGGTCCCGGCCGTCGTTTTTACCGGCGGGGTAAGCCTGAACGCCGGGGTTAGAAAATCGCTGGAGCAGCTCATCGGGCAAAAAATAGTCGTGCCCCCACTCTCTCAGTTCATGGGGGCGTACGGAGCAGCGCTTTTTGCCAGGGACTTGGCCCAGGAAAGGGCGGAAGCGGCCGGCGTGTCCCATTAGCACTTAGTGAAAGAGAAAGATCCGGTCACGGTAGTCGCGTAGTATGTCTTGGCGCAGGTAGGTGATAAGGCGGGCCAACATGCCGGCCGCCTCTTCGCGCGTAAGGTAGGCGTTGGGGCGGGCGCGGCCGAAGCTGTCGCCGCTCACCAGCCCGATCTCGCGGGCCACAGCGAAGCTTCCCCGCGCCCAAGTCGGGATCTCGCGGTCGTCGGCAAAGCCTGTGCTCGCGGCAGCCGGGCTCAAATTTTCAAAGCCGAGGGCGCGGATAAAGGCGGTGACGGCCTGCGCACGCGTAAGATTCGCCTTGGCGCCGAAGTACCCCGGCGCTACACCCGTCATGATGCCGCGGTCGCTCACCTCTTTGAGATAGGGCCAGGCGGGGTCGGTGGCGGCCAGGTCGCGGTAGGGGCTCACAGGTGGCGGCGGCGCCTGTCCGAAGGGCAGGCGGCCGGTGGGTGGCGGGGCGGGTGGCTGAAGGCGCAGGGCGTGCGCCAGGGCCAGGGCAAACTCCCGCCGCGTCACGGGCGCTGTAGGGTGAAAATACTTATCCTGCCAGTCCCAGGCGGCGAGGCTTCCCAAAAGGGTGATGTCGGCCGCCGACCAGCGCCCGCCCACGTCCACATACTCCGGCACCGGCAGGCGCCGCGTGCTGGGTGTACCGGTGAGGTTGAGCGTCTTTTCGCCGCGGTTGCGCCGGCTGCCGGAAACCTCGCCCGCACTGTCCAGGCGGGGCAGGTCGTAACTCACCCGAAGTATCCCTTCCTGCGTTTCGGTTTCCAGGTACCCGCCGGCAAAGCTGATTTCGCGCGGCTCATTGGGGACATACTTCAGGTCGAACTTGCCCGTGCGCGAAACCTGGCTGGTGAAGGTGCCGTCCCAGGAACTATGGTGCTCCACCGTGCGCCGCACCGGCCGTCCCTGGTCGTCGGTGGTCTGCTCTTGGGTGGTCCAGGTGCGGTCGGAGGTAACCGTGCCGTACATGGCCTGAACCTCGGTCCGCCCCCAGGGCTGGTCGTACCCGGTGATGTCGCCGGACAGCGTCACGGTAACCGTGCCTTCGTTCTGGTTGATGGTATAGACGCGGCGCCCTTCCACGTTCCCGGCGAAGTAGGAAACGGCGGGCTCATTCACTGTTACGGTGGAACGGTTCCACACCGAGCTGCCTTCGTCCAGGGTATAGCGGGTGCGGCCGACGGTAATGGTTTCGCGCATGCGCACGGCCTGGGTTTGGGCCGTAACCTGCTTGCCTTCTTCTTTCCAGGTGGTGGCCAAGGTGAGCTGGCGGGTGAGCACCAGGCCGGCGGCCTTGTTTTCCAGGCGGTAGGTATAGGTGTCCTCCACTGTGTTCCCGCGTGCCCGCCCTTGTCGCTTCATGACGGTGCCGCTCACCACCAGCGGCTCGCCGGTGACCAAGACCACTTCCTGGTAAGTGGCGCTGCCGTTTATACCCAGGTCGCCGCTGATGCCGCCCTCCAGGCCGGCCGGGCTGGGAGCGGCCGACGCCCCGGGAGAAAGAAGCGCCGCGCATACCAGAAAGACGGTCAGAAAGGTGCCAAGCTGCCTCCGCACCGCCATCACTCCTTCACCAGGATGAGAAGTCCCTGCTGCCCGCGGCGAAGGACGTCCACCGTATCGCCGACCGCCAGGCCTTCCCACGTTTGCGCACGGCCGTCCTTGATCACCAGGGCCCCGGTGAGGCTGAGCCGCTGGGGCGAGGTGGCCGTCTGCCAGGCGTTCTTGGCGGGGCTGAAGTCGCGCGCCTCTGCCAGGGTGAGGATGGCGCCGCTGCCGCTTTCAGCAACGCCGGCCACGCGCCCGGCCGAAAGCCGCTCGCCTCCCAGATCTTCCTCGGGCCATAGGGCCAGGCCCAGGGTCTCATCGCCCTCGGTCACCGCCAGGGCCAGCACATTGCCGTACTGCTTCCGGAAGTACCCCTGGCGGAACTCGGCCGGGGTGAGAACCTCCGGCGCAGCTCCGAGGAGGCTCAAAATGAGCGTATCCCGGCTGAGCCCCAGGTCGTCGCTGGCCCGGCGGCCGTGGTAGTCCCACTCGTTCTCGCTGAGCGTGTAGTAGTGGTCGAGCGTCCAGGCGTCCTGGCCCACCTCGTCCACCTGCCCCTTGTACACGGTGAGCGCACCGGGCAGGGCCTCCGCCCGGCCGAGCACCTGCACCACCAGCCCCAGGCTGCCGGCGGCTTCCTTGCTCACCAGGGCCTGTATGCTGTCGTCTTCCGCCAGAGCATAAGCATCGGTAAGGCGCCCGGCTTTGAGGACGATGGCGCCGGGGCTGAGGGCGATTGTTCCCGAAGAGAGCTTCACCTCACCCAAGGCCGGGTTCACCTCTTCCACCCGGCCTTCGTAGGCCTTCTCCTGTCCGGTTTTGATCACCAGCTGCAGGGCCTCGGGCCGCCCGAAACCGGTGTTTACGGCGGCATAGGCATCGTGGCCGCTGTAGCGGGCGGCGGTGGCCAGGTCCACCTCCCGACCACCCAGCCAGAGGGTGGCGGCAGGGGAAAGGGGCAGGCGCAGAGCGGCGCTCCCGGCAGGCTGCCAGGTGCCGCCCTCCAGGCGCTCGGGCTCCGTAAGGATGACCTCGCCGCCCCGCGGCGCGAAAGAGCCGAGCCGGCCCCGGTAGAGCCCCGCCACCCGGCCGGCGGCCCCGGCGACGGTAAGGCGTTCCACCCAGGTACCATCCGCCCCACCGAGCCGGACCTCCACCCGGTCGCCCGGCTGCACCGCGTCCAGGTCGGCCGTGCGGCCACCAGCGAGCACTTGAGTGGCGGCGCTGAGCTCATACTCCACTTCTTCTCCATTTTGCAGGGTAAGGGCCAAGTGCTCGGCATCGCGGTAACGAACCCGGCCGCTCACCACCGCGCCCGCCGGCTCTGTGGAGGTGCCGGGCGTGCTGCCTGCCGCGGCCACCTCCCAGGCGGTGCCCGCCGCCGCCCTCACCGTGACTGTTTCACCCGCCGCCAGGTCCGCGGGCGTGGCCGGCCGGCCGGCTATGCTGACGGCGGTATAGGACAAAAGCGCCAGAGAACGGCTCTGCCCGGCTGCATCGCGCAGCCGCAGCGTCCCGGCACCGGGTTCAATCTCCTCCAGCGTACCCGTCAAGGTAACCACAGCGTCGGGCAGCACCTCGGCGAAGGGCACCACCCCGTCGCCCGTGACCAGGTAACGAATCGTCTCACCGACGCGCAGGCTGTCGCCCAGGGCCAGGCGGCCGCTCCGGAGGACCACCGTGTCTTTGAGGGGCGTGCCGGCCGGGGTGACCGTGAGTTTCAGGGTAGACGTACTGCCGCCGGGACCGGTGATTTCCAAGAGGGTGGAACGGACGGGCCGCCCGCCCAGGTCTTCGTCTTCAGCGAGCTGGGCCGTAATGGTTCCCAGCTGCCAGGTCGCCGCCGGGGCGGGAGGAAGCCGGTGTGCCAGCGCGTCCAAGATCTCGGCAAGTTCCGCCCGGGTTAAACCTCCGTGCGGGGCCAGGCGCAGCGGAGTCGGCCCCTCCACCAGCCCCAGCTCCAAGGCTCGTTCCACCAAGGGCCTGAATTCCGGGCTCACCTCACCGCCATCGGTATAAGTAGCCAGGAGTCCGGAGGCACCACCGGCGGCCGCTGCAGCCGGGCCCAGGGCCCGTACTGCCCAGGCGGCCACCTCTTCGCGCGTGGCCGGGGCGTCCCAGGCCTGCTGCGGGCCGCCGGCACCGGGTACCGCCTGGGCGGCTGAACCTCCTGTGATGCCGTGCGTACCGGCCACAGCCACATAGCCCTGCGCCCAGGGGGCAGCCCCGCCAGCCCCGCCGCTCGCCGAACTCGATGTGCCCCGGACCGCGCCGGCCACCTCCCCTTCCAGGCCAAGCAGGCGGACCAGGGCCACGATGGCTTCCTGGCGGGTGATGACGGCGTCCGGCCGGATGTCCCCGCTGCCATCGCCGCGCAGCACCCCCTGGGCCGCCAGGCGAAGCAGCGGCACGGCGGCCGGCCCGGCAGGCAGGTCGCGGAAGCGCAGCGCCTGCAGGAATTCCACCGCCCGTTCCCGTCCGGTGAGGTAAACGCCGAAGTTGCCCCCCGGCGCCTGGGCCTTGAGGGGCACTGTGCCTGCCGGCAGCAGGAGGAGCAGGGTCAATGTTAGGGCCGCTGCGCGCGCGGCCGCCCGGCCGGCTGCGGGCCGGTGCGCAGTGTAAGGGCGCGGTTTATTGCAGTAAGGAGCATGCAGCATAGTCTAGCCTCCTCAGCGGTGCCGGGCCAAAATCACGTAGAAGCCGGGCCGGTCGAGAACCGTCTCCCCGCTCCAGGCGCTCAGGTAGGCGCCGGCGTTCACCCAGGCGTCGCGGTCGGGATCGTAGCGGTAGAGGGTGGGCGCGCCGGCGTAGTAGGCGGGATCGAGCTTGGCCTTGAGGCTCACGCTTTCCGCCAGATACGGCAGCTCCACCTGCCGGTGCCCCACGCTGAGGCCGGTGCTCAAGCGGTAAAGCGGGGAGGCAGGGACCAGACCCGCAGGGAGCTCGCGCAGAAGGGCTGCGGCCTCCGCCCCCTGGGCTTCTTCAATGGTGAGGGTAACCGCCGCTTGCTTTTCTTCGCTGCGGCTGAGGTCGCGCACAGGTGAGGTATAAAGGGCGCGCACGGGGAAGCTCAGGGCAAGGCGCGGCGTGGTGAGGTTAACCGTGGTGCGCCCGCTCAGGTCCGCCGCGGGCAGCACCAGGCTGAAGCGGCGCTCGCGCGCGTACTCCGGTTTGTCGAGGTCGATGGTATAGCGCGAGCCGCCGAGCGTACCGGGCGCGATGCTCACGGCCGTGCCGCCTGCACCCCCGGCCGGGGTGACCTGGTACTCCGGTAGCTCCGGTTTGGCGCCGGGCTCGCTGTAGTCCTCATCCTTGGTGCGGGCGCTGGCGGTCATGGTCTCGCCGGAGACCCCTTCCGCGTTCACCGCGCGCACGGCAAAGTAGTAGCGGGTATCGGGCTCCAGGCCTTCGGCGTAGAAGTAGCGTATCTCCGGCTGGTCGGCCGGGGCGCCGTACGCCTTCCCCTCGCTGGTGCCGAAGAAGGTTAGGTCATCTCTATCCTGGCCCATGTAAATCTCGTAGGTGAGAGCCCCCGCGGGCGCCGTCCAGCTAAGCTCGATGGTGTTGGCACTTAAGGCGCGCGCCGTAAGGCCTGTAGGCGGCTTGGGCGGCCCGGTGAAGCTGAAGGCGTCCGGCAGGGTGAAGGTGGAACCGTCCGGGTTGGTCACGGTGACGTCCACCGCACCCAGATCGTGTTCGGGGGTTATGGCAGTTAGTTCAGTGTCGCTCACACGCGTCACGTTTGTCGCCGGGACGTCGCCGAAGTCGACGCGGATTCCGAGGTCAAAGTTGCTTCCGGTGATGGTCACCTCTGTACCGCCGGCGGAGGGGCCGCTGGTCGGGTTAAGCGCCGTGATCTTCGGACCAGGCTTATCCTCGTAAGTAAAGGCCTGGCGCAGGCTGGCCACGGCGCCGTCCGGGTTCACCACCGTCACCGTCACCGCGCCGGCGGCGCCGGGCGGCGTGCGGCCGGTGAGCTCGGTATCGCTTACCCAGGCTGTGTTATCGGCCAGGCGGCCGCCGAAGAACACGGCCGGGGTCTGCTCAAACCCACCACCCTGGATGGTCACCGGCGTACCGCCCTGGCTGCGGCCGGTGTTGGGTGCCACCGCCGTGAGCTTAGGCCGGCTCGTCGGTGTCGTATAAGTAAATCCCCCTGCCAATCGATCGCTCGCTCCATCCGGGTTCACCACCACCACGTCTACGGTAAGATCGCCCTGGCCGGGAGGCGCCGGCGGCACCGTGAAGGTGATGGTGGAGCCATCGACCACCTGGGCACCCTGTGCCTCCGTGCCGCCCAGGAACACCTTCGCTCCCTGGAGGAAGCCGGAACCTGTGAGCTGGGCCGGGATGTTCCCGCTGCGCGGGCCCTTGGTAGGGGCGATGCCGTCCAGAGTGATCGCCGCCGTCTCCGCCGTGTAGGTAAAGGCGCCCGGCGCCGTGGCGGTCCCACCGTCCGGGTTGATCACGGAGATGTCCACCGGACCGGCCTTTTCCACCGCCGGCGCCGTCACGCGCACGTACGCGGAGCCGGCAGGGCCCGGCCCATACACTTCCACCGGCACAGTCTGTCCTCCGAAAAGCACAGTCAGCCCTTCCTGGAAATTCGTGCCCCAGATGTCCACCTTCGTGCCGCCGGTCACCGGTCCCTGGTTCGGAATTACGGCCGTGATGCTCGGCTGAAGGAGGGGGTCGGGAATATAGGTGAACCCTTGCTCCATGGTGTAACTCGCACCGTCTGGATTAAGCACGGTCACATCCACCGTGCGGTCGGCCGGACCGGCGGGCGTTATGGCAACGAGCGCTGTGCTGCTCAGCCAGGTGACCTTTTGCGCCGGGTTGCCGTCAAAGTACACCTTGGCCCCCTGGGCGAAATCGCTCCCGGTCAGCAGCACCGGCGTACCCCCGCCGGCCTGTCCCCGGCTGGGGGAAAGGCCGCCGATTTGCGGGCGCGTGCTGGTGCGGCGGTAGGTAAAGGCACCGGCCAGGGTCACCTGCGCCGCATCGGGATTGATGACGGTAACGTCCACCGGTCCCTCTTGGTCCGCCGGCGGGGTGAGAACTTTGAGGGTGGTCCCGTACTCATCGGCGTCCTCGACCGGCTTACCTCGGCTGTCGGTAAGAGACTGCACCTCAGCAGGCTGATTGCCGAAAAGCACCTTGGGATACTCGACTTCGCCACCTTCGCTAAGGCGCACGCGGAAATCCACGCCTTTAACGGTCACCAACGTACCGCCGGCGAGGCTCCCTTCCAGCGGGAAAACCGAGTGGATCTCCGGGAGGGAACCAGGGGCGACGTACGTGAAGCCACCCTCTTTTTGGGCCTGCCCGTAATCCGGGTTGATCACCGTCACGTCGACACTGCCTTTTTCCCCGGGCGGGGTTGTCGCCTCGAGCTTGCCGTAATCCCGCCACGTGACTTTGCTTGCCGGTTTGTAGCCGAAGTACACTGCGGCCCCTTGGCGGAAGTCCGACCCGGTGATGGTCACGACGGTACCTCCCGCTGTGGTCCCTCGCTCCGGATCGATGGCCAGAACGGTAGGCGCTGTTGCCGGTACGCGGTAGGTGAACCCGCCCGGAAGCGTCACCCGGCCGCTGTCCGGGCTGCCGTCCCGCCCGGCGTCCGGGTTCACGAGGGTTACGTCCACCGGTCCGGCTCCTTTCGCAGCCGGCGGCGTTTTGGCCGCCACTTCCGTGGGCGAGATGAAAACAACGCGTCCGGCAGCCCGGCTGCCGAAATACACCGTGGGACCAACGAGTTCCGGTTGGCCGCCGTTTTCTCTCTCTTCCTGCAGGAACCCCGTGCCCTTAATCGTCACCCAGGTGCCGCCATCAATAGTCCCTGCCGCCGGAGTGACGGAAGTAATCTTCGGGACGCTGATGTACGTAAACTTCCCATCGACAAAGGTACTGCCGCCGTCTTTATTCGTCACCGTGATCCGCGCCGGCCCGGGGTCGCCGGAGGGAGTGAGGCAGGTGAGCTGGACCACCGTTTGGTTTTCATAAACCTCACCGGTAACCGTAAGCTTAACGTTGGTAGCCGGCCTGCCGCCCACTAGGACCGTTGCTCCCTCTTCGAACCCCAGGCCGGTGATGGTTAAACTTGTCCCCCCGCGGCCGTCGCCAAAGGCCGGCTCAACCGCCCGAATCGTCGGCCGGCTCTTGATGGTGTAATAAGTAAACGCCCGCAAAAGTTTGCGCTCGCCGAAGGGGTTGCGTACGGTTACGTCTTTTACGCCTTCGGTATTCGCCGGCAGGATCACGCGGATTATGTCCAGCCCGTTTTCCACCGGGATGATGTCTTTACCCTCGGTGGCTTCTTCGCTGCCGAAGTAGATGTGCGTTTTCTCCAGCCTGAGCTGCTTTTCTGCCTCGGTCAGCTCGCTTTCGGGTTTATTTATCCAGTTGAAATTCTCCCCGATGATTTCAACTTTAGTTCCGCCGGCGGTCGGTCCCTCCGCCGGCCGAACGCTGGAGAGGTACAGGTTGTTCCCCCGGTAGATAAACCCGCCTTCTTTTTGGGCGATGCCGGGCCTCTGCCCTGCCGGTGCCGGGTTCACCAGCCAGACGGGAACCGAACCGGGAACGTTGCCGGGGGCAGGTGGCGCCGTGACCGTAAGCTCGAAGACAGGGTCACTGCTGTAAACTGCGTCGGCCACGCGCATATCCTGCCGGGCGGCCAGGTACTGGTCGGTCGGCTCGGGGCCGAAGTAAACCTTTACATCCTTGGTCAGGCGCCGCGCATAAATGACCACGGTAGAACCGCCCGCCACCGGCCCCTCGGGGCTCAGCGTCTCTACATTATGGATAGGGAGAACTGCTGCACCGTTCAGCTGGTCGGCGAATTCGGGAACGGGGACGGGCTTGTAGAAGGTAAAGCCGCTCGGCAGTTCCGCCACTTCCGTAACCCAGTTGCCGTCGATGGGCCGATAAACCAGAAGGGACACCGTAACCGACACTTGGTCTTCGTCCGAAGCGAAGATGGGTGTGGTGACCGTCATGGTGCTGGCGTCGCTCTGAATTACGCCCGTTCCCTCAAGCTCCTTGCCGCCGAAGTATACCTTGACCGTGCCGTCGTCGGCCGTAGGAAAGTTGATGCCTTGAAGCACTACGGTGGTTCGCTCACCCATGGGCCCCTGGGCAGGCGACACACCCGTTATAACGAGGGCTTTCTCCGGCTTTTGATACAAGAAGCCCTGCTGCCGCACCGCATACCCGTTTGGCTCGGGGTTGGCCACCTTGACGTCCTGCCAACCGTCCAACCCGCCGGGCGCAGGCGGGGCAATGACTTCGATCTCCTGACCGTTCTTAACGGCAACGTTTTTCGCTTCCTGAGCGCCAAAAAACACCCTGGCCCCGCTGATGAAGTTGGTTCCCGTAATGGTCACCACGTACCCCCCGGCTGTAGAACCGGCGTTAGGCGAAATGGAAGCGATAGTGGGGGTGACAGGTTCGCTGGTGTAGACAAACCCGCCGGGTAATCTGGATTCCACGGTTTGCGCCTTGGTGTTGGTGTAACTTATCACCAGATCGGCAGCGCCCACGCCTCCCGGCGTTTTCGCCTTGATCAGATTATCATCTAGCACCTGGTAGTAGCCAGCATTGAGGGGACCTGTATCTGCCCTGGTAAGCTTCTTCCCTCCGAGGGAAACATATGTTTGACCTTGGTCAAGGTCTGGGTTACTAGGCAAGAGGAGAAAGAATCCCTGGCCGCGGATTTCCACTTCGGTGCCGCCGGAGGTCGGACCGTAGTTAGGCGTAATGCTGGTGACATACGGGGCCTCGACGTACTCAAAACCCTCTGGCTTAGAAACGTCGGTAGAGTAGAACTGGTATGATCCTCCATCGGGGTTGATGACCTTCACCGGCTGCAGCCCGGCGGAACCGGCGGAGGTAACCGCAGTAATAACGTGGGTGCCGTCCGCACCGTGGGCAACGTCGGTCACGCGGGCGTTGGCATTCCCAACCTGAACGGTGACAAGGTAATTGCCCTGAGCGTCGCGACGGTTGTCGAACTCTGAGCCGGTAATGGTTATCACGGTCCCGCCCTTGACATGGCCATAGGCGGGGGATACGCTCTTTATCGATGGTGCGCTCTTCCGGTAATACACGGTGTACGTGGCAGCCTGGCCATCCGGGTTCGTCACCTTGAGGGTGGTCGCACCAACGTCTCCGTAAGGAGCCACTGCTTCAATGCTCTTACCGTCCGTTGAAACCTGGATAATTTTTTCTGCAGGCCGGCCGCCGAAAGTCACCGTCACTTCTTGGGCAAAGCCGCTACCGGAAATAGTTACGATCGTTCCGCCCGCCGCAGAGAGGTAGCCATCTTGTGCTGTTATGCCGGTAATCTCTGGCCCCGCGGCCCGGACCGGGGGTGGGGAGAAGAGCGGGAAAAGGAGAAAGAAGGCCAGAGCCAAAGCTGTGAGTTTGTGCGCGCGCATGTCAGCACCCCCGCGTGGATTTCGGGCCGGCGCGGCCCGATAAATAGCCTTATTCTTTTTATCGGCAGCCTTGGCTTAAGGCCTTAGGACTACGCGCCTGTTCTGCCGCGCTTTTCCTCTGGTTGGAGGAAGGAACCGCGCCGGGCGAAGGCGAAGTAAGCGGCGAGGTGAAGGCGATGGCAGCAGAAACGAGGCGCATATTGGTGGTGGAGGATGAAGAGCCGATCCGGCTCCTGGTGCGGCTGAACCTGGAGCAGGCCGGGTTCAGCGTTGAGGAAGCGGCCAGCGGGGAAGAAGCCTTGGCTAAGCTTGAGCAGAGCCCGCCCGACCTGGTGGTGCTGGACCTTAAGCTGCCCGGCGTCGACGGCTACAGCGTCTGCCGCCGCCTGCGCGACCGCCACCCGGAGGTGGCGATTATTATGCTCACCGCGCGCAGTCAGGACCTGGATAAGGTGCTGGGCCTCGAGTTGGGTGCGGATGACTACGTGGTGAAGCCTTTCAATCCGCTCGAGCTCACCGCCCGGGTGCGGGCGGTGCTGCGGCGCCTGCGCCCCGTCCAAGCCGAAAACAGCGCCGAGCTTTCGGCCGGCGCTTTGACCTTGTCCCTTACCGCGCACGAGGTGCGCAAAGACGGCGCGCTTCTTGCGCTTACCCCCCGCGAGTTCGCCCTGCTCAAAGTGCTCATGGAACACAAAGGCCGGGCCTTCAGCCGGGATGAGCTCCTCGACGCCGCCTGGGGCCAGGATTTCGTAGGCGACCCGAAAACGGTGGACGTACACATCCGCCGCCTGCGCGCCAAACTGGGCCGTGCGCCGGACGGCCGTCCTTACATAGAAACGGTCTGGGGTCTGGGCTACCGCTTTCGGGAGGTGGAGTCGTGATGGCGACCCCCGGCCGGCCGTCGCAGCTTCGCCCCTGGGCCGGCATCCGCGGCCGCCTGGCCGGCACCTACTTCCTCTTGGTGGCGGTGACCGTCCTCCTCATCAGCGTCGCGCTCCTCACCGCCGTCCGCCAGTATTACCTGGATAATATCCGCGACATCCTGGACCAGCAGGCCGGGCTGGCCGCGCAATTCTACCAGAGTTATCTGGGGAAAAACCCGCTCGTCCAGGAGGCGCCGGACCTGGCGGCCGCCTTCTCCGCCACCACGGCCGCGGCGGTGCAGGTGCTCGATTCCTCCGGCCGCGTGCTGGCCGACTCCACTGCGGCGTCCGACCGGCCCAATCTGAGCAGCGCGCCGGACGTGGCCCGCGCCTTGGCCGGTAAGGCGGCGACCTATAGCGGCAGCACCGCCCGGGGCGAGCCCTACCTGGCCGTGGCTGCACCCCTGGCCGTCGACGGCACGGTACAAGGGGCCATCCGCTTCGTCACCTCGCTGGCACCCCTCGAGGCCCTCCTCGGCCGCCTGGCCGGGCGGCTGGCTCTCCTCGGAATCCTTTTGATCCTGGTTATGACCGCGGTCGGCTTCGTTCTGGCGCACACCATTGTGGAGCCGGTGCAGGAACTTACCGGCGTGGCGCGCCGGATCGCCGGCGGCGACCTCACCGTGCGGGCGCGCCGGCATTTCCACGACGAAATCGGCACCCTGGCCGAGACCTTGAACTACATGGCGGCGGAACTGGCCCGCCTGGACCAGCTGAAGAAGGAATTCGTGAGCTCCGTCTCGCACGAGCTGCGGACGCCGCTCACAGCGATCCGCGGCTGGGCCGTCTCCCTGAAGGAAGGGTCAGTGGACCCTGCCTACCAGGAGCAGGGCCTCACGATCATCGCCGCCGAAAGTGAGCGCCTGACAGGGCTGGTGGAAGAGCTGCTGGATTTCAGCCGCCTGGAGGCCGGGAAGCTTACGCTGCGGCGCGGGCGGGTAGCCCTTCCCCCGCTCCTTCAGAGCACCGTGGCGGAGATGCAGCCGCGCGCCCGCCGCCTCGGCCTTACCTTGACCCTGGACGTCCCCCCTGCTCTGCCCGAGGTGAACGCCGACCCCGCCCGCCTGCGCCAAGTGCTGGTGAACCTCCTCGACAACGCCCTTAAGTTTACCCCTACCGGCGGCACGGTGCGGGTATTCGCCGGCCTGGACGCCCCCGAAGGCCGGCTTACCTTCGGCGTGGCCGATACCGGCCCCGGTTTTACTTCCGAAGAGCTGGCCCGCCTCGGCCGGCGTTTTGCCCCCGGTAGCCGCCCCGGCGCCGGGAGCGGCCTCGGCCTCGCGCTCGTCAAGGAAATCCTGGCCCTCCACGGCGGGGAGCTCAAGGCGGAAAGCGCTCCCGGCCAGGGGGCCACGGTGCGCTGCACTCTGCCCCTGGATGGTATGGCGCCTTCCACTGATGTTTGACCCTCTCCCCGCCCGTAACCCTTTGGTAACCCTTCTTTTACCGGTCGTTCACCCTTTACCGGCCTGCGTTCGCTATACTCGAGGTGAAAAGTGGAAAGCCGGCCGCATTCACACGGCGTGCGCGCAGAACCGCGTCCGGAAAAGGTGCTTTGTTCCCAGTCAGCACCCTGAGCGACCGGCTGACGCAGCGTCAAATGGGAGGAAAGGTTATGGGACTGAGCAGAAAGGTTTGGCTGCAGGGCGCGGCTCTGGCCGCAGCCGGGGTGCTCATGGTTGCGGGCTGTACCAGCCTGCCCTCGCCGGGCTCGCTCCTTAAGCCACCTACGCCCGGCGGGCAACCGGGGTCGGAGGCCGAAGTGGACTACAAGCAGATCGTCCAGTCCTTCCTGCCGGCAGGCGCCACCCTCATCGAGCCGACGCAGGAAGGGTCGCACCTCGGCAAGCCCGCCGCGGTGCAGACGGTAGACCTTACCGGCGACGGTGAACATGAGCTTGTCGCCGGCTACCGCCTGGGTCAAGGCAGCGTGGGCGTCCTGGTGCTGGCCGAAGGGATGATCGACCACAACACCTACGGCTGGCACAAGATCTGGGAGGACAAGGCAAGCGGCAACGACCTGGCCCTCCTCCAGCCGGCCGACGTCACGGGCGACGGCGTGCCCGAGCTTTTAGTGGGCGTCTCCATCGGCGCCTCTGTCGGCAACGGCCTGAAGGTAGTGGGCTTCCCGAGCGGCCGACCCCAGGTGCTGGCCCAAAACGCCTACCACCGCCTGGACGTGGCCGACTTTTCCGGCGCCTATGGACCGGACGGCAAGGAAGAGCTGGCCCTCTGGAGCAAGGACACGGGCACCGCCATGGCTGTGGAGGTCTTCCGCTACCACGAGGGCAAGCTGATTCCCGCTCCTGACACGTACACAGCCTACTTCCCTACGGTGGTGAAGTACTACCAGGAGCAGCTCAAAGCCGCCCCGGAAGCCGCCTTTCTCTGGTACTACCTGGCCGACGCCCACGTGAAGGCCGGTCAGCCCCAGGAAGCTCTGTCGGCGCTGGCCAAGGCCGCGGCCCTGCCCGACGCCGGCCTGCCGCCGGCCGCCCTCGCGCTGGTCAAGGGCGAGGCCCTGCTCGCCCTGGGCCGCAACGAGGAGGCGCTGCGTACTTTTCGGGAGATCACCGCGCTTTCCTCTCGTTTGGGGAAGCATGATCAGGCCCGCACCCACTACGGCCTCGCCCGCGCCGCCGAGGCCCTGGGCAACCTGGACGCCGCCCGGGCCGACTACCGGAAGGCGCATGAACTGGATCCGGACTGGCCGCTGCCCGAGCAGGCCCTCGACCGCCTGGACCTTGAACCCCTGGCGCGGCAGATAACCGCGGCGCTGGAACGCCTTACTCCGGAGGAGCGGGCCGATCCCGAGCGCGCCTTAAACCAGATCCGGGGCGGAAAAGCCCTCCGGCTGCACGTTACCAAGGCGAGCGGCGCCGGGCGGGAGCTCATCACCGTGGACTTCGGCCCTGCTGAGGCCGGCCTCTATCCGGCGCACGGGCTCTTCTGGTGGGACGGACCCCGCTTGGAGCGCTTCCACTCCCAGGTCTTTTACAGCAGCGAGGCCGCCTACCACGGGCTGGATGCCGGCTTCGCCGCAACGGAAGCGATGCTCACCCACGGGGTCGGCAGCCAGGCGGAGGCCGCCCTCATCTACGACAGCGCCGCCACAGGGAGCGGCAGTCCCCGCCCGGTCCTGTACCTCCTGCGCCTGGAAGGCCGGCCGTTGCCCGTTCTCTGGCGCATCCTCTGGCGCTCGCCCGGCGCGCCGACCCTCTGGCGGAACAGCCACGGCCAGATCCGCTTCACCGGGCCGGATCTCACTGAGTTCACCCTGGAGGGCGATTCCTGGTCGGTCGGGGATGGGAGGGACAACATCTTCCAGGAGGCCAATGCCGGCCCGCACCGCCGCTTCCTCGACACCTGGCAGCGCGACGGCGACGCCTTTAGGCGCGTGCGCACCCGCACCCTCCCCTCCGCCTACGCCACGCTGGTGGAGCTCATCTACGACCTCAGCACCGGCCGTGATGACGAAGCTGCAAAGCTCGTCACCCACCCTGAGCTTCTTGACTGGGCACGCGCCCTGGTTCTCACGCAGGAGCCCGTCGGTCAGAGGTGGCAGCTGGACCTGGCCGCGCCGGGGCCCAGCCCTGAGCAGGGCGGCCCGCTTACCATCACCGGCGGCCCGGCGGCCGGGGTGACCGTCACCTTCCTGGAAAAGGACGGCCGGTTCCTGGTGAACGGCTTCAAGAAGGACGGCATCACCTTCATCCCCGGTCTGGCCCGGGCCATGACTGACTACCTGGAGAAGGGCGGGATCCAGCATGCCCCCTTCGGCGGAAAGGTCTTCGCTGCCTACCAGCTCCTGGGCACGGCGGAAAAGAACGGGGAGATCCAGGCCTACGTCTGGGCGCTCCTGCACGAGATTGTGCGGGAAGACACGGGATTTAAAGTCGGAAGCGGTTCAAGCCTTCCCCTCGTCCTCAAGTTCCGCCGTGACCCCGACGGGAGCCTCACTCCCGTAGGTTATGACAAGCCCGGCGACGGCGCCTACTACGCCCCCAGCATCAGGCGCCTCTTCCCGCCCGAGCTTGTGGAACCCATCCTCCAGCGCGGCGGCGACGTGCGCGACCTCGCCGCACAGATCTTCCTTAAGGCCCACCGCACCTCGTGGTAGCCCCGCCGGTCGGCGTCACGCGGTAGGATAATCCAGCGGGCCAACGAATTATACTAACGAAAATACAATACGGCTCCCGCGGTAGGAAGCCGGATGCAGAGGTGAGGTAAATTGGATCCTATTCTGGCACGCCGGAGCATCCGTAAGTATACCGCCCAGGCTGTCCCGGCGGAGGACATCACCTACCTTCTCCAGGCGGCCATGAGCGCCCCGTCGGCCAACAATGAACAGCCCTGGCATTTCGTCGTCATCAAGGACCGGAAGCTCATGGCCGAAATCCCCAAGATTCACCCCTATGCGCAGATGGTGCCGGGAGCGCAGCTGGTCATCATGGTCTGCGGCGACCTCTCCCGGGATGCCACGAACGGCTACTGGGTGCAGGACTGCGCCGCGGCCACAGAGAACATCCTCATCGCGGCCCAGACTAAGGGCCTCGGCGCCGTCTGGCTGGGCGTTCACCCGCGCCAGGAGCGCGTGCACGGCCTACAGCAACTCTTTGGCCTCCCCGAAAAGGTGGTGCCCTTCGCCCTCGTCCCCCTCGGCTACCCGGCGGAGCACAAGCCCCCGGCCGACCGCTTCAACCCGGCCCGGGTGCATTACGATCGCTGGTAGGAAGACACCCCCAGGCAGGGACCTGGGGGTTTTTGTGCGCTCTCTGCTCTTGAGTTGCGCTGCCGTATATGTTAAACTTATGTCAAGAAAGTTTCTACGGCCCCAGCCAAGGCCGCTCCGGCTGCGGCGAAGGCCAGGAAACACTTAGCCTCAAGTACCTGAGCTCAGGGGAATTCTGCGAGCGAGGGCCGAGGGGGGAGAAGAACATGCTCAGCATTCGTTGAGGCCACCTTGCCGGTTGCCGCAGTAAAGGCACCGGCAAGCGTGGCATTTTTGTCGCCGGATAGCCATTTAGTAAAGGAGGGCGGCCTGATGTTGAGCGCAGCCGCAAGAAGCTGGGCAGACGAACGTTTGGAAAGGATCTTGAAGCACGAAGCTGAGGAGAAGCGGCGGGATTTTATCGATGACGGCAGGATCGAAGCGCTTCTCGAAGAGACGGCCGATCCGGCCAAGGAAAAAGTGCGCGATGTCCTGGCCAAAGCCAGGAGCTTGGCAGGGCTTAAGCCGGAGGAAGCGGCCATACTTCTGAATAACACGAATGAAGACCTTTGGCAGGAGACGTACGCCGTCGCCCGCGAAATTAAACAAGAAATCTACGGCAACCGGATCGTGCTCTTCGCTCCTCTCTACATCTCCAGCCCCTGTGTCAATGACTGCATTTACTGCGGCTTCCGGCACTCCAATCCCCAGGTCCAGGGTAAAACGCTCAGCTGGGACCAGCTGGAGAAAGAGGTCCAAGCCCTGGTCGGGAAGGGACATAAGCGGTTGATAGTTGTCTACGGCGAGCACCCCGCCAGCGATATAGACTTCATGTGTGAAAGCATAAGAAGGATTTATGCCATCCGCAAAGGAACCGGCGAAATCCGCCGCGTCAATGTCAATGCCGCGCCCCTTTTTGTCGCTGAGTACCGGCAGTTGAAGCAGGTAGGCATTGGTACCTTCCAGGTGTTCCAGGAGACGTATCACCATGGCACTTACGCCCGCCTGCATCCGCGCGGCACCTTAAAGCATGTTTATACCTGGCGCCTCTTTTCCCTTCACCGGGCCGAAGAGGCGGGTATTGATGACGTAGCCATCGGCGCCCTGTTCGGGCTTTACAAGTGGCGCTTTGAGGTGCTGGGGCTGCTTTACCACGCGGAGGACCTGGAACGCGAATTCGGTGTCGGCCCGCACACCATCTCTTTCCCGCGCCTGCAGCCGGCCGCCAATACACCCTACGCCACCGCCTCGCCCTACCTCGTATCAGATGAAGAGCTGAAAAAGATCGTGGCGGTTTTAAGATGCGCCGTGCCTTATACGGGGCTCATCCTCACCGCCCGTGAACGCCCTGAGGTGCGCCGGCAGGTGATACCCCTGGGCGTGTCCCAGGTGGATGCCGGCTCGCGCATCGCCATCGGCGGGTACGAAGAAATGGAACACGAGCACATCCCCGACCGGGAGCAGTTCCAGCTGGGCGATACCCGTTCGCTGGACGATTTCATCCGGGAGCTGTGCGAAGACGGCTACATCCCTTCTTTCTGCACCGCGGGCTACCGCTGCGGCCGGACCGGCGAACACTTCATGTCCCTGGCGAAAAAGGGTCTCGTCAAGAACTTTTGCACCCCAAACGCCGTCCTCACCTTCAAGGAATACCTCCTCGACTATGCCTCCCCGGCAACCCGCCAGGCAGGTGAAGGAGTGATACAGCATTACTTGGCAGCGCTGGAGGCCGGCCGGCCGGCGCAGGCGCAGGCCGTCCACGAACGGCTCCAGCGCTTGGAGGCGGGCGAACGTGACCTCTACTTCTAGCCGACAGCAAAGCCCGCCTTCCGGCCGGTCAAGCCCACCAGCAGCGGCCCTGAGGCCGATTGCGGCGCAGATCTGCACCCGCTATCCTATTGCCAAGGCCTACTTCGCCCAGGCCCTGGGCCGTCGTTTGCACTTCCTGACCAGGGCGGGGGAAGAAACCTATTTGCCTGCCGTCAAAATCCACATTAAAGGTGATCTCTACCTTTTTTGCGAACCCCGCCGGGAGCTGGGGAGCGAAGTCTACGCGCAGTTGGTCCAGGAAGTAAAGGACGCACTCGAGCTTTGGCGGGGAAATTAGAAGCCGGCCGGCAATGGCCCCGGCCGGCCCTTTTAGCCCGCACCATGATCCCGCCACGGGAAACCCCCAGGTGTGGCCTGGGGGTTGTTTATTGCCAGCTATAACCTTCTCTGGTATAATTATGATTACGGCGTCTCTGCCGGGTATTACTCTGTAGGAGGGAAGATATTGCTTCTAAGCGAGTTTGCATTCGTCCGGCCCGATATTATCAAGAAGGTTGCTGAGTTTGCCGTTAAGGAAAAGTGGGGCGAAAACGAAGAAGACTTAAGTATTCTTCAAAAGTACATTGATTACAACTTTGAAATCGCTTATGAACAGAACCTGATTAAATTCGCCGAGGACAAATCTTATTGTCTCTGGCGCGTAGGGCACCTGGTGACCGACCGGGGCGAGCCTATCACCATCCTTTTTGTTAAGAACAGGTTGGAAAACAAGCAGCCTTACTTGGCCCTCTTTGTTTTTAAGGGTATAGAATTCGATGCCAAGGTTGGGGACAGCACCGTGCGGGAAAAAGCGCCCAAGGCACCGCGCTACAAGTTCCCCAGTTATCATGCCAATTACAAGCTCAACTTCAACTTTGACCACTACCTGAGCGACCACGAATCACGCGTGGCAGCGGCTTTGCCCAACCTTACCTCTTACCAGCGGTACCTGATCGTACTCGGCGCCATCCAGACAGCACACCTGATTGCCTCGCAGGTGGCCGTACCGCAGTGGTTCCGGGACAAGAACGCCTCTGTCGGCGGATATAAGTGGCTGCTGCCCCTGCGCATCACCGACCCGGACCTGTCCAAGAAGCCGAATCTGGTAGCTGCCCTCGACCCGGATAACGACAGCCGCGAGTACCTGGTACGCACCCTGCTCCCGCCCGAGTGGGCTTACGCCAACGCTCGGGCGGTGATCAGCAGTATCGACGCCAAGATCAGCCACTGGGTATAGAAGTAATAATCAACCAGGGTAGAGTAAGTGCAAGGCTTTCCGGCCCGTGACGAGCTGCAGGTCGGATTGCCCTGCACCCCTCTCAGAACCGTGCCTGCACAATTGACGCACACGGCTCCTCACAGTGCCGTGCACTAAAGGTAGCTGAGAAGTTCCGGCCGCACATCGTTCGATGCTCACATAGATCCGGGGACGGGGGACTGGTCGCTCCCAGTCCCAGCACGTGATGTCAAGTCTGCACCAGATTGTGCTTGATGGCAAACAGCACCGCTTGGGTCCGGTCGCCGACTCCCAGCTTCTGGAATATGTTGGTCAGGTGGTTCCTCACCGTCTTTTCGCTTATGTAGAGCTTTTCCGCTATCTCCCTGTTGGAAAGCCCCAGACAGATCTGCTGCAGCACCTCGAGCTCTCTCTCCGTCAAAGCAAAATGATAGCGCGACTCTTCTTCTCTTTTTTTTGAAAGCCGGTTGAGCTCGTGGAAAACTTTGGGGGTAAGTGAAGGAGGGATAAAACCCTCCCCTTCCGCCACGCACCGGATGGTTTTCACAAGCTCGTGGGGCCTGACGTCCTTTAAGACGTAGCCGGAAATGCCGCCCCTTATAAGCTCAAACAAATACTCCTCCTGGTTATGGATCGTGAGGGCTATTATCTTTATCCCCGGCTTTTCCTCTTTTATCACCTGCGTGGCTTTTATGCCGTCAACATTCGGCATATTGATGTCCATCAATACGATGTCGACATCGGTATTCCTGGCCAGTTCTATCACCTGGTCGCCGTCTTCGGCCTCCCCGACCACGGTGATATCCGGCTCCAATGAAAGAATTTTTCTTATACCCTCCCGCAGAAGAGCATGGTCATCGGCAATAATTACTCTAATTTGTTTTTTCTCTGCCTGTGACATGCTCACCCCTCCGAACCCCAACCAAGCCATTTTCTTCGGGGGCGGTCGGTACACTTAGAATCACTTCCGTTCCCCGGCCCGGGGAAGATTTTACTTCAAATTTGCCTTTCAATAACTGTATACGCTCCCTCATTCCGACAAGCCCGAAGGCCGTCCCGCTTTTTTCGGCCATTACTCTTTCCACGTCGAAACCGCAGCCGTTGTCTCGGACCACTACATTTATTCGGTTTTTCAAGAACTCTATTTTAGTCAGCACCTCCGTAGCCCTGGCATATTTCCTGATATTGGTCATGGATTCCTGGACGACGCGGAAAACAGCCACCACTAGAGGAGAAGGGAGTTCGTACTCTTTTCCCACAACCACTATCTCGACGTAGATACCGTAGTCGTTCATGTATTGTTCGACGTAGCGCTCGAGGGCCGGCACGAGGCCCAGATCATCAAGGGACATGGGGCGAAGATCGAAAATTATTTTCCGCACGTCCTGGAGGCTCCTTCGCACCAGGTCCATCAAACTGTAGAGTTCCTCCCTCAACATCGCCGGATTAACTTCCATGAGCTTCAAACAAAATTCGGCCCTCATCACTATATTCGCCAGGCTCTGGGCGGGCCCGTCGTGAATCTCCCTGGCCACCCGCTTGCGCTCCTCTTCCTGGGCCATGACAACCGAGAGGCCCAGGGCCTGCATCTGCTGCATCTCGCCTATCCGGCTGCTGATGGCGTCAAGATCGTTGCTCAATATCTTGAGCACCATTCCCACGTTGGCAATCAACTCTTCCGAGCGCTTTATGGTGACCTCCAAGTTTTTGAGGTTGCGCTCCAGGTGGTCCCTGTGCAGTCGGAGCAACTTTTCCTGTTCGCGCTTGCTCAAAAGCTCGATCTGCTTTTTATTGGCTTCTTCGTAAGCTCGTTTAATTTGCTCTTCACTATGACGCTTAAAATCCCGGCTGACTTCCATTAAATGCCTTCTCGCCTGGGCGTAGGCCTTTTCCAGGTCGTCAACCTCTCGGATAATACCTGCTATCTCCTTTTTTACCGACTCAAGCTCATGCTTTGTCCTCTCGTACTCCAGCCTCGCGCTCTCGCCCAACTGGTAGAGCTGCTCCTTGCTCTTTTCCACAACTCTTCGCGTCTTTTGTATTATCCTCTCGAGATTCTCGATATTGACCAAAGCCGTTCATCCTCTAACCCAAATTATAGTACTTTTCAGCCTTCCGTCTTAAACTGCAGCACCAGTGAGTTAAGCTGGTCGCACATACGGACAAGGCGCCTGGCACAGGAGTTAAGCTCCTTCAGCAGTTCGGACCGTCGGGCGGCTTCGAGCTCGCCGGCATCTTTTTCAAAGACTTCCGAGTGCCTGGCTATAAGATTGGAAGTCGAGCACATATCGCCCAGTTTCTCCCTTATGGTATTAAAGAGCACCCCCAGCTCCCTGGTCATCACGTTGAAAGCTCTGGTCAGATGCCCCAGTTCATCCCGGGTAGCCACGGGCAGCTTATACGAAAAATCACCGACGGCAACCCTTTCTGTAGCCAGCAGCAGCCCTTTTATCGGGCGCCCCACCGCCCTGATGATTATCAGGCGGGCCAGCAGGAGCCCGGCCAAAGTTGCCAGCACAAAGTTGAAAATAATGTTGTACGCCGTCTGGCGCAGGTAACTCTCAACCGAACGGAAGTCCATGAGGATGTACGTATGGCCGAGGGCTTGCCCGCCGGTGTCGACGATGGGCGATGTAAAAGCAACGGCGGTCACCTTACCGCTACCGTCTTTTATAAGGGCAAGTTTTTTGCCGCCCGCCCCGGCTATTAGATCGTCGGCTTTATCTTTAGCCGAAGCCCCACCCGCGATGCCGGAGGAGGCCACGGCGTCGCCGTTTTTGTCTAAGACTACAGCCTCAAGGATAGAGGCATCGTCCTCTATATCTTTCATCATCCGGTTAAGCAGCAGATAATTCCCCGACCCTGTCGCTTCGAGCGCAACCGTATTAACAAGGCGAACTGTCGCCCAACCCCGGTCCACGACCCCATTTATGAAGGCGTCGCGCTCCCTGACATACGTGGAAAAACCCACCCCTCCCATCAAGAGGGTGATGATCAGGGTAAAACCGAGGCTCAGCCGGAAGGTAAGAGAAAAACCTCCGCCTTTGTACCAGCTTGTTGTCATATTTTATCACTCCTCAAAAGTAAATTCAATCACATCGTCAATTTCTGTGCCGGTGGCTCTGCACACCCCGGCCGGGAGTTCCAGAGCTTTTGTGGCCCCTCTGACCACCGGCCCCAACCGAAACGGCGGGACGGAGTGCGCCACCTTCAAGACCCGGTCGTCGCGGTCCAGGAAGATCACATCGATGGGGTATCGCATGAACCAGGTATGTATAGATGAACACGGCACAAGCAAGAGCCCCATACCCGTTCGAAAATCCGCTGTGCAAATCAAACCAACCAGCCTTTCGGCAAAAGAGAAGGCCGTCCTAACCTGCTGGGCCAGGACCGTTTTCCTGGTGAAATTAGTCGCCTTCATGATTTCTCCCCTTAGAAACCAAAGGCACGCATTATCTGGATGGCCGCCGGACCAAGTAAGACGATGAACACCGCAGGGAAAATGAACATCACCATGGGCAGGAGCATTTTTACGGGTGCTTTCATGGCGGTTTCTTCCACCCGCTGGCGGCGCTTCTGCCGGGCTTCCTTGGACTGCGAGCGCAGCACGTTCCCTATGCTTATGCCCAGCTGTTCAGCCATGATGACCGACCCCACAAAATTCGACAGGTCGTCGACGGCCATTCTGTCGGCCATCTCCCGGAGTGCTTCTCTCCTGGACTTTCCCATCCTTATTTCCTGCAAAACCTGGAACAGCTCGTCGGCCAGGACGCCCCTGGATCTCTCCACCACCTTCACCAGGGCGGCGTCAAACCCCAATCCGGCCTCCACGCACACGGTGATAAGATCCAGCACGTCGGGCAGAGACTTTTCCACCTGCTGCCTGCGCTGCCGGGCTTTGGAGCTCACAACCGCATCCGGCGCTAGCCACCCGGCGATGCACCCTAAAAAGGCCATCACCGCAGACTGCATCGGCGTCTGTCCGGCCAGCTTCCATAGCTCCATGAACCCCAGCGCCCCCAGCCCCGCCAGCACATACTTCACCGCTAAGAGTTCCCGCGCGGAAAGATTCCACGGTCTGCCTGCCTCCAGGAGCCTTTTCTCCAGCGTTTCCGTGCCGGCGGCCGGTATGTGCCGCACCAGAGCTTTCGCCGCACCGGCCAGCATGGGCTTTATGAACCTGTGCAATAAAGGGAAGGATAATTCCTGTTGCCTGATGGAAACGGGGGCGGCGCCCACCACTTCCGTCACCCTCTTGCTCATCCTTATGCTTTCCCCGCAGAGCGAGCGGTGCAAGAACAGGGTAAGGCTAAACACAGCGCCGAAAACCCCGATCAAAGCCCAAGCCATAGCTGCCATACTCTAATACGGCCTCCTCAGAACCTGATGTCCACGATCTTCCTGATTATGAGCAGCCCAGTCAATTCGCCTGTTACGGCCAGCGTCAACATGGTCCATCCAGCCCGGGAGGAAAAAAGCTCCATTACGTATGAGGGCCTTACCACCATCATGAAGCCACCCAGGATCAGGGGTAGGAGGCCTATAATAAGGCCGGAGATACGCCCCTGGGCGGTGAGGGTCCTGATTTCCCGCTTAATGCGCATGCGATCCCGGACGGTCTCCGCAATATTGTCCAAAACCTCCGCAAGGTTGCCCCCCACCTGCTTCTGGATCAGGACCGCCGTGACTACCAGGTCCAGGTCTTCGCTGTTCACCCGCCTGGCCATGTTTTCAAGGGCCTCTTCGGTCGGGGTCCCCAGGCTTATTTCTTTTATGGTCCTTGTAAACTCTTTTTTTATGGGATCCGGCAGTTCCTTGCGCACCATATCCATGCTCTGCAGAAAGCTGAAGCCCGAGCGCAGGGAATTGGCCGTAATGGTCAGGGCGTCACCGATCTGGGCGTTAAAACTTGCAAGCCTTTTGGCCCTGGCGGCGTCGAGCGCCACAAACGGCATCGCGGCGGCCGTAAGGCCCAGAACTAAGCTTCCGGCAGGATTGAGCGTTATCGTAAACGCAACGAGCGAGGTGGCAACGGCACAGGCGAGGACAATGACGATAAATTCCCCTCCGCGGAGCAACACGTCGGCTTCTTCCAGTTTTTTATCCGCCAGCCGCCCCAGGCGCCGCGCCAGAGATAAACCGCCCGCCCAGGTCAATAATCTCCGCCATAATTCCGCTCGCTGCCGAGCAGCGGTCGGCTCTTCTTTTCCGGCGTCCCGCGAAGCGATTCTTTTTATGCGCGTCATCACCAGACGCCGATCGGAAGAACCGGCCTCGGTCAGCCCCAGCGCCGTCAAAAAAACCGCTAAGAAGACCAGCACGCTTACGGCTTCCACTGCTTCACCCTCTTCAGCCTACAGAATCGACGGCTGAAACACTTCCGGCGGCAATTTGATACCGCCGGCTTCGATGCGGTCCAGGCATTGGGGCCGGATGCCGGTACAGGAAAAACACCCCTTAACCCTGCCGTCGCGTTCCATCCCCGTCTGGCGGAAGGTGTACAGATCCTGCAGCACAATCACTTCTCCCTCCAGCCCGAGGACCTCCGTTATGTGCGTGATACGCCGGGAACCGTCCCGCAGGCGGCTTTGTTGGATGATCAAGTCTATCGCCGACGAAATCTGCTCCCGAATGGCCCGCACCGGCAGTTCCATCCCGGCCATCAGCACCATGGTTTCCAGGCGGGAGAGCATGTCGCGCGGCGAATTGGCGTGGCCGGTGGTGAGCGACCCGTCGTGGCCCGTGTTCATGGCCTGCAGCATATCCAACGCTTCGCCGCCGCGCACCTCGCCTACGATTATCCGGTCGGGCCTCATGCGGAGAGCGTTCCGCACCAGGTCGCGGATGGTTATAGCTCCTTTGCCTTCGATGTTCGGCGGCCGGCTCTCCAGGGTGATTACATGCGGCTGGCGCAGCTGAAGCTCCGCCGCGTCTTCAATGGTGATGATCCTTTCTGTCGGGGGGATAAAGGAAGACAGGACGTTGAGCGTCGTCGTCTTGCCGCTGCCGGTGCCGCCGGACACCACGATATTAAGCCTCGCCTTGACGCAGGCCTCGAGGAAAGCGGCCATCTCCCGGGTGAGGGTGCCGAAATTGATCAGGTCTTCTACCGTGAACGGGTCCTGAGCAAACTTCCGGATGGTGATGACCGAGCCGTTCAAAGCGAGAGGGGGGATGATGGCGTTTACCCGGGATCCATCCGGAAGCCTGGCATCCACCATGGGCATGCTCTCATCGATGCGCCTTCCGAGCGGTGAAACTATCCTGTCGATGATGTTCATGACATGGTCGTTGTCCCGGAAAAAGACATCGGTGAGTTCCAGCATGCCGTTTCTTTCCACATAAACCTGGTGCGGGCCGTTGACCATTATTTCGCTGATCTCAGGGTCATTGAGGAGGGGAGTAATCGGCCCGTAGCCCAGTATCTCGTCGACTATCTCCGCGGCTATCTTAAGCCTTTCCGGGCGGGGAATGCGGCTTTCGCCGTCGGAGGTCAAATAAGCCTCCACCAGCTCTTCTATGCGTTTGGCCAAGAGCGCGTTGTCTCTTTCTTCAGGAGCTTTTATGTCCTTAAGCTCATCTACAATCTTCTTATGCAGGCTGGTCTTTAACGCGGCGTAAGGGTCCCGCCCGGAGTGGCTTGGAGCCGTCTTCCGTTCCTCGCGGTGCACATCTTCCGCCGCTCTCTTGCTTTCAAGCCTCTTCAGCAAGGACATGTTCGGTCACTCCGTATAGAAATAGTGAACTCAAAAACTGAACATTTTTGTTACCAAAGACTTGAGGGTGGTTACTTCCCTGCCCTCGTTTCCTTTGTGCAGATCCAACAGGCCGCTTAGCTCTTTCACGGCGGCCGCTACTTTGGCATAAGGCTGGGCCATAACAAAGGGCACCCCTTTGTTGACGGCACTTCGTACCGTTTTGGTGTCTTCGGGCACGGCAGCCGTTATGGCGGTGTTCAGCGTCTTTTCCAGTTCCTTGACCTTCAGGCCTTCGCTGCTCTGCTGGTTCAGGATTATCCTCACTTTAGACTCACAGTTCAGGGTTTTCATGATGTCCAGAGCGGTTTTGACGTGTTTTAGTGTAGTGAGGTCCTGGTTCAAGACGAGCGCTATCCGGTCAGACGCTTCCAGGGCTCCCAGATTGATATCGCTGTAAAGCGGAGCAGTATCTACTATGATGTAGTCGAAGTTTTCTTGCAAGATTTTCAGAAGCTGCTCCACGTGGGACGCATGGACCAGTTCCGCCTGCTCCGGCGAGAGCGGCGCCGGAAGAACCCTGGTCCCCGAGAGGTGGGGCACCAAAAATACGTCCACCAGTTGAAAATCCAGGGTCTCCTGTTCCTGGACCAGGTCGGCTATGGTGCTTCCGGGGTTAATATTGAGCATCACCGCAGCGTCGCCGGCCGTGAGGTCCAGATCCACTAGGGCCACCTTTTTCCCGGTCTCCTGCGCCAGGGCCACGGCCAGATTGCAGGCCAGGGTTGTTTTGCCTACGCCCCCTTTGGTGCAGAAAAAGGTGATGATTTTGCCCTTTTGCCTGAGGGCCGGCGAAGCATTGGCGCCCATGGGCGACGTCAGGTATATGTTGCGGCGCTTCTGGGATTCGTCGACCCGGCGGATGGCGTTGGCCAGTTCATCGGCCGAGAAAGGTTTTATCAGATACTCCCTGGCACCGGCGGCCATAGCCTTGCGGAGGTATTCCCGCTCCCCCTGGATGGAAATGATGATGATGGCACACTGGGGCACATTCACGGAAATCTGCTCCGTGGCACCGATGCCGTCCAGGCGGGGCATGTTTATATCCATAAGTATCACGTCGGGTTTCAGTTCCTCCGCCAAGGACACAGCTTCACAACCGTCGGCGGCTTCACCCACCACCTCTATGTCGTCTTCAAAATAGAGCAGGCGTTTTACGTCTTCGCGTGTGGTGGCTATATCGTCGGCAATCAAAACCCTTATCGGCGTCATACAAAACTCTCCCCGCTATCGCACTAAGTGTTCAAGTCTGCTTGTCAGAACAGGCACGACTTCGACGTCATCCGGCGAGCGCAGCGCCAGTTGAATACTACCGTGCTGGACGGCCAGGGCTATCTGCTGGGCCTCAACCGGTTCGACCATAATGGTAACGGTCTGGAGCTCTTGTTTTGACCCTCCGCCGCCTTCAAGATTTCCGTCGACGGCCAGCACCGGCACGTTTTGAATTATGGTGGACGTGACGGGAGCTTTTTGTTCATCGGGGGCGTTGAAAGTAACCAGCACGTCAACGCGGTCTCCCGTATTAATAAGCCCGTGGAGGGCTGTAATGTTATTCACCGGAATGGAAATTGCCCGCCTCCCCTTCTCCACTTTCGCCGCCAGGCCGGCGGCGACGTCGCTTCTCGCCACCAGCTTGCTGCTCAAGATCAGCTCGCCGGGATAGATGTCGGTCACGGCTATTTTGCCCGCCGCATCTTTGACGTCTACCACCGTGCCCGGCAGGACGTATTCCACAGGCATCTCTTTGAATTCCAGCATCTCGCCGCTTATGACCGTCCTGGCTGCTATTTCCCGTTTGGCTATGGCCACGCGGGCGAAATGCCCGGAGGTCCTGTAAGTTCTCTTGAGATTTTCCAGGTAGCTATAGGTGCCGAGAGCGGCCGCCAGGCCGAAAATGATCGCCAGTAGAAAGATGAGTCTGTTTCTCATAAGGTCAATTCTCCTCGCCAGTTTCTATTCCACCAGCTTGGCCGCGTGCAGGCCGTAGTCGGTTCCGTTGGGGTCCAGGGTATAGCGCAGCCCTTCCGGCGGGACCATCTGTAAAAAATAGCCGGATACAACGCTTTCATGGCCCGTCCCTTCCACCCCTTTTAATAGAAAGGCGCCGAACCCGACTATTTTTACCTCGTCCCTGCCGCTCAAGTAGGCGGGCTCAAAAATCGGCACTATCATAACCATCGGGCAGTCGGGGTGATAGGAATTTATCGTGCACTTGGGGGTATGCCGGCACAGGCTCAAACGGTAATTTACTCCTTCTTCCGTAGGGCCCGACATGTTTCCCGGCTCCGTCAACACCCAATCTCCCACACTTACAGTGCCGCTGTAACCGTATTTCAGGTTATTTCTGTAGCTGGACGCACCCCTGAACCCCAGCGCCAAGGCCCCGTAATTGCCGGGACCGTATCCGTCGTGCGAACCGGCCTTCAACTTGTATTCCTGTCCATAGACCAACCTCTGGTCGGGGATTCCAAAGGGCACCACTCCGGTTACGCTCTTAACCCTGCCGAAAACGGCAGAGGCCTTTGCCGAAACCTGGCTGCCGCTTAAACCGAAAACCCGGGCAAAGGTAAAATCAACCCGGCGGGACGCTTCCACGGTCACCCGCGCACCTGCGGAATCGAAGCTTATGGCGGCCTCTTCCGGATTCACCCCGTTATATTCCAGGTATTCTACCGCCTTTTCTCCGGCCGCCACCGTCGATGGAAGTTCCCGGGCGGCGGCCAGGGCCGCGGCGTCACAGGCGTTCTGCAGACGGTTTTTTCCCAAGGCGAGGGCCCCCACATCCGTGGCCAAAGCGGCAAAGCCCAGGATTACGGTCATCAGAGCAGCAGCCAGGACAAGGACTGTCCCTTTCTCGTCGCGCCTTATTTTTTGAAGAACGTCATTCGGCCTCTTCATCATTCTATCCTCATGGTAACCCGGCTTTTCAGCGTGAAGGGATTCGGCAACAATTTATCGAAAAGCGGGGTTACCAGTTCCACGTCGTAAGCAACTTCCACGGTAAGCGGCAGACCCGACGTCCGAGCGGACTCGCTCGGCTCGAGCTTTGTTATGTGCAAATTGGTGTCGGCGTTGGGCAGGGGAGCGGTCTCACGGATCGTGGCGACAATTTCCGCGTCGGTTTTACCGACGGCGCCGGCCCTCGCTCCTTCCCGGGCGGCGTGCGTTATAACGATGTATGAATAAGAGATGCGACCGAATTCCAGGATGCCGAACAGCACCAGGATAATCACCGGCAGGGTCAGGGCGAGTTCAACCAGCGACTGCCCTCTCTGGCTTTTCCAGAGCTTTTCCCCTTTGACCATACCACATCACCCCAGGAAATACGCCAGCGCGGTGCCCGCCGCAATGGCTATGCCGTACGGAAAGGTCTGGGCCGAACCGGTGTAGATGGTGTCGAGTAGGTTGACCCGCGGCATAAGGCCCAACACCGAGAGTAGAGTAAAGAGCGCGGCTTTAACCCGTGCCCCAAAACCTCCGCTCCTGATCATAACGACTATGGAGATGAGGCCGCCGACGAGGGCCGTGTAAAGGAACGCCGCCCAAACGAAGTCGGGGCCTTTAAAGGCTCCCACAACCCCTAGGAGCTTGACATCCCCCGCCCCCATCCCGCCCATGATGAAGGGCACGAAGAGAAGCGCCATGCCCAACGTAAGGCCTTTTAGCGCGGCTAACCCTCCGGCCGGACCTCCCGCATAAAAATTGCCCACCAGGCCCACGGCCGCCGCGGGGAAAAGCACGGCGTTGTAGATCTTCCGGCACTTGAAATCCGTATATGTGCAAACGGCCACCACCAGGATAAGGAAGTAGTCAGCAGTCGCCATACAACCAGCTCTTTTCTAAAGGCTTTCTTGCTGAAGCGGCCCTACCGAAGAGTAGGGCCAACGACAATAAAGTCCGCCTCTAAAATTTTTGTACCCGATCAGGGCGTCTTCCCTTCCAAACCATCTTTTACCTGAGTGAATTTGGTATTAATACCTTGTCCCAAGAGTTGGAGAGCTGCAATCACCACCACAGCCACCAGCGCCAGGATGAGCCCGTACTCGGCCATGCCCTGTCCTTCCTCACCGGTCAGGAGCTTCTTGAGGTGCTCAAGCATTTTTCTCTACCTCCCGTGTTTTGTATTCTCGGTTCCTCGCCTGCCTTCGAGTCCATAATAGCACCGGGGACGAGCCTCTGCATGGTGCACCTGTCCAGACTTTTTGCCGCCGATGCCCATAGCCCGGGCGGGATATTTGTCCCGGGTTGTCCCCAAAAGCATGGGTGCCTGGGCAAAGAAAAAAGAAGGGCCTCGCCCTTCCGTCTAAAGACACCTTGCTCAGCCGATCCCTCGGTGGCCTGGAAGGTCTAGCCGCCGGCGACCAGGGGAAAGATGGATACGGTATCGCCAGGCACGAGCTTCGTCTTCAGGCCGTCCGGCAGGTGGGCCAAGTGCCGACCGTTGAGGATAAGGATGGCTTCGCGGCTGAGGCCGTCGGGGCCGTAGACGGCACTCTGAAACTTGGGGCCGTAGCGGGCCGCCAGCTCGCGGAGGAGCTCCTCCACCGAGCCGGCGGCCACTCTTGTTTCTTTGGCGCGGGTGATTTCGCGGATCCCGGCGAAGAAGAGAACCCGGACCATGCTTCACGCCAATCCTAGGCCGGCGAGCTTTTCGGGAGTAGGTACGCCCTCGGCGGACCAGCCGCGCACCTCGTAGTACTGGGGCAGCATCTCGGGAAGCTTAGAGACTTTGCCCTTGGCCGGCCCGCTTTCCACCGGCTCGGTGAGGAGGCGCGGCGGGAGAGTGTCGTCCGCGGCAGTGAGCCCGGCGGCCAGGTTGAACAGCCGCTCCAGGTTCCAGATGCGGTCGCCGCAGGCCATAAAATCTTCTACGCTGTATTCAATACCCGTGGCGGCGCTGAGCATGGCCGCGATCTCCGGCGCGCCGAGGGCGAAGGTGGTAAAGAGGCAGATGCCGCTGGAATCGAGCGCCGCGGTGAGGTCTTGGAAGGTCTTGAGCCAGGCCGGTTTCTCGGCGGTGCTGTCCGGATCGAGCTTTTCGGGAATACCAAGGACCTCCGGGGAGGTAAGGTAACCGCGCACGTGGCAGCCGCCGCGGTTGGAGGTGGCATACTCCAGGCCCATGCCTTGTACCACGCGGCCGTCGTAAGCCGGCATTTCCTGCTTCTTGACGGACATAGAGAACTCGGGGTGGCCGTATTTCTCGGCCAGGCGGTAGGAGCCCAGCGCCAGGTCGGCGCCGAAGCCGCGCTTGTACCCGGTGTCCTCCGTGAGCTTTACCATAGCGGCGGCGTCGCCGAAATGGAGCGCCTGTCCCACGGTGGCTTCGTCCAGCACACCCGCTTCATAGAGGTCCATGGCGCAGGCGATGGTGCTGCCCATGGTGATGGGGTCGATCCCCAGCTCGTTGCAGAGGAAGTTGGCCTTGCAGATGGCATCGAAGTTATCGATGCCGCACTGGGCCCCGAGCGCCCAGGTGGCCTCGTACTCCGGACCCTCACCGGCGCCGGCGAAGGGGCCGGACGGCACCGCGGTGACGCGGCCGCAGGCCATGGTGCAAGCGAAGCAGGCCTTCTTGCGCACCAGGCGGGTGGCGGTGTGGGTCTCGCCGCTGATCTTGTCCGCCGTCTCAAAGTACCCGGTATGGAAGTTCCGCGTCGGCAGCGCGCCCAGCTGGTTGAGGATGTTGATGAGAACGTTGGTACCGTAAGTAGGGAGGCCGCCAGAGGTCACCGGGTGGGCGGCCAGCTTGGCGCGCGCGTCCAGGACCGCCTGCTTAAAAACCTCTTTGTCGGCCACCTTGACGCCGCCCGTGCCGCGCACCACCACGGCCTTGAGATTCTTCGAACCCATAACCGCGCCCACGCCGGTACGGCCGGCAGCGCGGTGCTTGTCGTTGATCACCCCGGCAAAGAGCACCCTGTTCTCGCCGCCGGGGCCGATGCAGGCCACCTTGGCCTCGGGGTCGGTCTCGGCCAGAAGGGTATCGGTGGTTTCGCCGACGACCTTTCCCCAGAGGTGCCCGGCCGGGCGCAGCTCCACCCGGTCATTGTTGATCCAGAGGTATACCGGCTGGGCGGCACGCCCCTCGATGATGACGAGATCATACCCCGCGTACTTCAGTTCCGGGCCGAAGTAGCCGCCGGAGTTGGAGGCGGCGATGGTGCCCGTCAGCGGCCCTTTGGTGACCACGTTGTAGCGCCCGCCCGAAGTGGCGAAGGTTCCGGTGAGGGGGCCGGTGACGAAGAGGAGCTTGTTCTCCGGGCTGAGCGGATCGACCTTTGCATCCACCTCGTCGCTGAAGATCTTCTCGCCCAGGCCCCGGGCGCCGATGAACCGGCGCGCCAGCTCGGGGCACAGGGACTCGGTGCCGACTTTTCCCGCACTCAAGTTGACGCGCAGGATCTTGCCCACCCAACCGTACATCACGCCCGCACCTCCTCCACCAGTTTGGCGAACTTGGCCGAGTAGGCCTTCTTGCGGCCGAGGGTGACCGTGTCGGCCGGCAGGTACTCGATGGCCTTTTCCGGGCAGAAGGCCACGCACTGCGGGTCGCCTTCGCAATAGTCGCACTTCACCGCCTGCTTGGCGGCGGGGCTGTAGGTGATGTTGCCGAAGGGGCAGGCCACCACGCACATGCGGCAGCCGATGCATTTTTCCCCGTCCACGGAGACCAGGCCCGCGGCCGCGTCTCTGGTAATGGCTCCCACTTTACAGACCTTCAGGCAGGACGGCTCGTCGCACTGCAGGCAGGTCAGCGGCACGGCAATCCCCGCCTCGAAGCGCAGCACGGAAATACGCGCGGCCGCCGGCCGGAACTCGCCCTCGTGCTGCAGGGAGCAGGCCAGCTCGCAGCTCCCGCAGCCGGTGCAGCGCTCGGGGCTGATGAGTAGGACGTGGCTCACGTATTCTTCCCCCTCTTTTCAAATTTCCGGCAACGCAGGACCAACCACCTTTCCCAGGCCCCACCTCCTTCTGGGCCATGGATCCCGGGCGCACTGAATTGCGCCCTACAACCCGGCCCAGCATCTGGTAGTCTTGCAGCGGTGCGCTGGTCGCGCCTTCTTCCCACACCCTCAGGGAGTCGCTGATCCAAGCGTCCGGCCGATAAGTCGGGCCTCGTCCTCCCGGCGGCAGCGGGGGCAGAACCGGGCCTCCGGTGGCGCTCCAGGCAGTTCCTTCGCCGCCCACGCCAGCTGTTCCACCGTGGTGAAAGGCCGGCCGCAGCGCTCGCAGCGCACCAGGGTAAAGTCGCGGTCCCAGATGCGGCGCCGCTCGGCCGTCTCTTCCACCTTAATGGCGCCGGTGGGACAGACGGCGGCGCAGGCGCCGCAGCCCACGCAGGCCTCCGGCGGCTCGGCGAAGGGCGGACCGACCGTCTTTTCCCGCCCGCGCCAGGCGGTCCCGATGGCGTCATTGCCTTCAGCAGCGCAGGCGCGCACACAGCGCAGGCAAAGGATGCACTCTTGGGGCTCGGCGGCAAGCCGCGCTTCAGCCTGCACCCCATAGCGGGCGGCGAGCTCCGCCACAGCCTCCACCTTGGGGTGGCGCGCCAGGAGCAGCGTAAGGAGATAACGGCGCGCGGCCTGCACCTGCGGGCTTTCGGTGAGTACCTCCAGCGGCTTTTCCACGGGGTAGAGGCAGGAGGCCACCAGGCGACGGCGCCGCCCCTCCTCAACCTCCACCAGGCAGAGCCGGCAGCCCCCCAAAGGCGGCAGGGCCGGGTGGTCACAGAGCGTGGGGATGAACACTCCCGCCCCCTTGAGGACATCCAGCAGCCGGGCACCCGGCGTGGCCGGCACCGCCGCGCCGTTTATTCGGAGCACGATGCTGCCTTTCATGTTGTTGACCTCACTTCCGCAAAACTTCTTGCCGGGCGCGCCGCGTGATCCTTACGGCAGCAAAGCGGCAGGCGTCGTAGCAGGCGCCGCAGCGCGTGCAGGCGGCCTCGTTCAAGAGGTGAGCGCGGCCCTTCTCCCCGCTGATGCTGCCCGTGGGGCAGGCACGGGCGCAGGCGCCGCACCCCCGGCAGGCGGCCGGGTCGATCCAGTAGGCGAAGAGCGCGCGGCACACGCCGGCGCGGCAGAAGCCTGCCAGGTGCTCCTCGTACTCCTCCCGGAAGTAGCGCAGGGTGGAAAGGACCGGGTTAGCGGCCGTCCGGCCCAGGGCACAGAGGGCCGTTTCTTTAAGCCCCAGCGACAGTTCCTCAATGAGCTCGATGTCCCCGGCCTGCCCCCGGCCCTGGGTGAGATCGGTAAGAAGGCGCAAGAGTTGGGGTATCCCTTCCCGGCAGGGCAGGCACTTTCCGCACGACTCTTCGGCCAGGAACTTGAGGAAGTAGCGGGCCAGGTCCACCATGCAGGTGCGCTCGTCCATCACGATGAGGCCGCCCGAGCCCATCATGGAACCTGCCTCAGTGAGGCGCTCATAGTCCACCGGGAGATCCAGCAGGCCGGCCGGGATGCAGCCGCCGGAAGGCCCGCCCGTCTGCACCGCCTTTACCTGCCGGTCGCGCAGCACACCGCCCCCGATGTCGTAGATGATCTCGCGCAGGGTGGTGCCCATGGGCACCTCCACCAGGCCGGTGTTCTTCACCTTGCCCACCAGGGAGAACACCTTGGTGCCGCGGCTTTTCTCCGTGCCCAAGCCGGCATACCGCTGCCAGCCGCGGTTGATGATTTCCGGCACGTTCGCCCACGTTTCCACGTTGTTCAGCACCGTAGGCTGCTCGTAAAGGCCCTTTTCCGTGGCGTGGATGTACTTGGCCCGCGGTTCGCCCGGGCGCCCCTCCAGGGAGGCCATGAGGGCCGTGGACTCCCCGCAGACGAAGGCCCCGCCGCCGCGGCTCACGCTTATGTCAAAGCCAAAGCCGCTCCCTAAGATGTCTTCTCCGAGGAGGCCCAGCTCCCGCGCCTGGGCCAGCGCGGTGGTAAGGTGCTTCACTGCCAGGGGGTACTCGGCCCGCACATAGATGAACCCTGTGTGGGCGCCCACGGCGTAGGCGCCGATGATCATCCCTTCGATCACGCTGTGCGGGTCGCCTTCCATGATGCTCCGGTCCATGAACGCCCCCGGATCGCCCTCGTCGCCGTTGGCGACGACGTAGCGCACGGCCCCGGGCGCCCGCCGGCAGGTCTCCCACTTGCGGCCGGTGGGAAAGCCGCCCCCGCCCCGCCCGCGCAGGCCGGAAAGCTTAATCGTTTCAATAACCTCTTCCGGCGTCATACCGGTCAGGGCTTTGGCCAGGGCGCTGTAGCCGCCGGCGGCGATGTAGTCGTCGATGTTCTCCGGGTCGATGAGCCCGTTGTGCCGCAGGGCCACGCGGTACTGCCGCTTATAAAAAGGTATCTCGTCGGCACTCGGGATGGCCTGCTTGGTGTTGGGATCGTGGTAGAGCAGGCGGGGAACGAGCCGGCCCGCGGCCACCGTGTCCCGCAGGACGGCGGCGGCATCGTCCGGCTGCACCCGCTGGTAGAGGATGTTCCCCGGCTGCACGATGACGATCGGCCCGCGCTCACAGTACCCGTGGCAGCCGGATGTCTTCAGCCTAAGCCCGATCTCGGCCACCAAGCCCTGGCGGGCCGCTTCCTCCTTCAGCGCCTCTAACACCTTAAGGCTCCCGTTGGCCCGGCAGCCCGTCCCGGCGCACACCCATACCGCCGGGCGGCCCTCAGCGCGCCCAGCCGAAAGGCGGGTGCGGTAGGCGGCCAGCTCTTCAACGCTTGCAAGTCGCATGCTTACAACTCCCGCAGCAGTTTTTCGACCTTGTCCGGCGTCATCTGGCCGTAGGTATCGTCGCCGATGACCACCACCGGCGCCAGGGCGC
Organism: Gelria sp. Kuro-4; assembly: GCF_019668485.1. Lineage (NCBI taxonomy): Bacteria > Bacillati > Bacillota > Clostridia > Thermoanaerobacterales > Thermoanaerobacteraceae > Gelria > Gelria sp. Kuro-4. Next base: position 208,918 of record NZ_AP024619.1, read on the forward strand.
AGGCCCCCAGGCAGTTCACCGTCTCCAGGGTGAAACGCCCGTCGGGGGTGGTCTCCCCCGGCTTAATGCCCAGGACCTCTTCGAGGCGCTCCAGCACCGCCGGGCTGCCCCGCAGGTGGCAGGCCGTACCCAGGCAGGTACGGATCACCCGTTCCCCGCGCGGCTTGAGGGTGAGCGCCTTGTAGAAGGTAGCGACGCTGTAGACCCGGCTCTCCGGCACCGCCAGGTACTGTGCCACCTCTTTGAGGGCCGCACGCGGCAGGTAGTGGTAGCTCTCCTGGAGGTCAAGGAGGATCGCCAGAAGTTCCCCCGGCCGGCGCGGGTGCCGCTCGAGGATCCCGGCCACTTCGGCCCCTTGACTTTCCGCTGGCACCATGCTGTCACTTCCTTTAGGGGTTCGCTGCGCAAAGCAAAAGGTACCCTCTTTTGAAAGAGTACCTTCCTTTGCCAATGGCAGGCCGAGGGATTGCTCCCCGACCCTGACGTTTGCCCTTCCCGGAGGGAAGCGGCAAATCGGAAGTAACTTTCTGAAGTTATTGCTTCTTTAAGATTATATTAGCGACGGCGGGCGAAAATCCTGCCTACTGAAATATTAAAAATCAGTAAGTTTAGCACAGAGAGCCGGGGGTGTACCCCGGCCTCAGGCGAAAAGCTCATCCCCGCTCCGGCCCTCCAAACCCGGGTGGCAGTCGAAACGGACCACCCCCACCTTGGCCCGGCCGGCCACGGCGCGGGCAACCCGCGCCGCACCCTCATGGCCGAACCCGCCGCACAGTTCAACCGCCTTGACGCCGGCGGCCGCAAGCTCGGCCGCCGTCTGCTCGGCGGCGCCGTAATCCGGCACCCCCACCACGGTAAGCTCCACCTCCGGCGAGGGCACCACGGCCCGGTTCACCTGGGGGTCGGCACCGGGGGCGACAAAGATGAAGGCTGCTTTGAGTGCCATTTTTCTCCCTCCTTGCGCTTTGGTGAGCCTTACAGTTACAGTCCAACACCTGCCCGCCTGCGGTCCGCGCCCACGCTGCTAGTTGGGGATGTGCAGGGCCCGCCCTTGAGCCGCCAGGCAGGCTTCGCCCAGGGCCTCGCTCACCGTAGGGTGCGGGTGAACGGTGTGGGCCACCTCGTCCAGCGTGGCCTCTAGCCCGATGGCCAGCGCCGCCTCAGCGATGAGGTCCGTGGCCCGCGGCCCCAGGATGTGAACGCCCAGGATTTCGCCGTAGCGCGCATTGGCGATGACCTTCACCAGGCCCCGCCCGCCGTTTTCGATGAGGGCTTTCCCGTTGGCCGCGAGCGGAAACCTGCCCACCTTGATTTGGAAGCCCTGCTTGCGCGCCTCATCCTCCGTCAGCCCGACGCCGGCCACCTCCGGGCTGGTGTAGACGGCGCTGGGCACCGCCTTGTAGTCGACGCGGCGCTTTTTGCCGCCCAGGGCGTTTTCCACCGCCACCTCGCCCTCATAGAAGCCGACGTGGGCCAGCATGGTGCCGCCGATGGCGTCGCCGGCGGCGTAAACCCCGGGAAGGCTCGTCTCCAGGTACTCGTCGACCACAATCCGGCCGCGCTCGAGCTTTACTCCCGCCGCCTCGAGCCCGGCGGTTTTCGTAGCGGGGCGCCGCCCGGCGGCCACCAGGACCTTGTCCGCAGGGATTGTCTCTTCTTGCCCGCCCACTTCAATCTTCAGCGCAAGTCCGTCGGCCCTTTCCTCAATGGCCAAAACCTTGGCCGCCGTCTTGATGCTCAACCCGCGGTCAGTAAGAATACCGCGCAACTGAGCGGCCAGTTCGGCATCCACCGGCGGCAGAATCTCCGGCAGCATCTCGACAATGGTCACCCGGCTGCCGGCGGCGGCAAAGACGCTGGCCAGCTCGACGCCGATCACCCCGCCGCCGACAATGGCCAGGCGCGCCGGCACCTCCGGCAGGCTGAGCGCCGCATCGCTGTCGATCACGCCGGGAAGCTCCAGACCCGGAATGGGCGGCCGCGCCGGCTCCGACCCCAGGGCAAGGAGTACCCGGTCGGCGGTGAGCTCGGCGGCAGTGCCGCCCTCTGCCGTAACGCGTACCCGGCCCGGGCCGACGAGCCGGCCGCGCCCCGCGATCACTTTCACCCCTGCCCGCTTAAGGAGCGTACCCACGCCCTGTACCAGCTGGTTTACCACCGCCTCCTTGCGGGCCAAAAGACGCGGCCAGTTCAGGCGCAGCCCCTCCACCTCCAGGCCCAACCGGCCGGCCTCCTTGAGGGCAGCGAGAAGCTCGGTGGTGTGCAGCAGGGCCTTGGTGGGCATGCAGCCGACGTTGAGGCACGTGCCCCCCAGGCGCCTTCCCTCCACCAAGGTCACCGCGGCCCCCAGCCGGGCGGCGCGCAGCGCCCCCACGTATCCGGCCGGCCCGCCGCCGATAACTACAAGATGCATGGTCACTGCCTCCTTTTTCCAGGTGCCGGGCATCTGGGAACACAGACCTGACGCCATTCCTCTCCACCGGCTCCTCTACCAGCTCCCATACCTGCTCCTATGCCAGCTCCGGCCGCAGGCCGTAGGGATTCTCGAGGAGCTCGCGCACCCGGCCCAAGAACTCGGCGGCCACCGAACCGTCCACCAGGCGGTGATCGAAGCTAAGGCTCAAGGTCATGACCGGGCGCACCTCGATGACGCCGTTGACCACCACCGGCCGCTCCTTGATGCAGCCGACGCCCAAAATGGCGCTCTCCGGTTGGTTGATGATGGGCGTAAAGTGGTCCACACCGTACATGCCAAGATTGGTCACGGTAAAGGTGCTGCCGGCGGCCTCATCGGGTTTAAGCTGACCGCTTCGTGCCCGCTCGGCCAGGTCTTTTACCTCCCGCGCCACCGTCCGGATGTCTTTCTTGTCCGCCCGGCGTACCACCGGCACGATGAGCCCATCGGCAAGGGCCACCGCCACGCCCAGGTGCACCTCGGGGTGGTAAATGATCTCCGTTTCGGTGATCGTGGCGTTAATCAGGGGGAACTCGGTGAGCGCCCGCGCGGCCGCCTTGATGACGAGGTCGTTGAAGGAGACCTTCTCCTCCGGCGTCGCGGTGGCGTTGAGCTCGGCGCGAATCTGCTTGGCCCGGCTCATGTCCACTTCCATGTTAATGGTAACGTGAGGAGCGACGCTCCAGCTCTCCTTCATCCGCCGGGCGATCACGCGGCGCATGCCGGCCAGCGGCACCCGCTTCTCGGCCGGCTCGCTCTCTGCCAGAACCGCCGCCAGTACGTCCTCCTTGGTGATGCGCTTCCCGCCGGCGAGCTTGGCCAAGTCCACCCCCAGCTCCTGGGCCAGCCGCACGGCCGTGGGCGTGGCCCGCACCGGCGGTTCCTCCGCCGCCGGTGGGGCGGCCGGGGTCTCCGCGGGCACCGCCTTTTGGGCCGCGTAGGCCTCGACGTCTTTTTCGGTAATGCGCCCCTCAGGACCCGTTCCTGGAACCAGGCTCAGGTCCACGCCCTTCTCCCGCGCCAGGCGCTTGGCCGCCGGCGAGGCCTTCACCGGCCCGCCGCCGGCGCCCGCCGCTTCCGTCACGGCTGTCGGCGCGGCCGGCACGGTTGCAGCCGAACCGACTGCTTTTTCTTCCGCCGCCGGCGGCGCCGCACCTGCTCCCTCGGCCGGCAGGCTTTCCCCGGCCGCCAAGAGGTAACCGATGCGCCCGGCCACCGGCACGGTGCTTCCTTCCGGCACCAGGGTCTTCAGGATGCCGTCCCCCGGCGCCTCCACCTTGTTGGTAATTTTGTCCGTGGCTACCTCGAGGAGGGGCTCCCCCTTTTTTACCTCGCTCCCGTCCGGCTTAAGCCACGCCGTTATGGTGCCCTCGGTCATGGTAAGGCCCAGTTTGGGCATGACGATCTCCAGGGCCATGACAGTACTCCTTTCGGCCGTGCCGGGCACCTGGGAATACTTCCCAGGTGCCCGGCACCGGCTTAGATGATCTCTTTTACTGCAGCCACGATATCGTCCGTACCCGGCAGGACATATTTCTCCAGCACGCCGGCGAACGGTATGGGAGCCGGTTTGGCCCCCACGCGCTTGACCGGCGCGTCCAGGTAGTCCAGCGCCTTTTCGGCGATAATGGCGGCGATCTCCGCCCCGAAACCGGAGCGCGTGACCGCTTCGTGCGCGATCACCACGTGCCCGGTCTTCTGCACCGAGGCCAGGATGGTCTCTTCGTCGAGCGGAACCAGGGTGCGCGGGTCCACAACCTCGACGCTCACGCCCTCGGCCGCCAGCTTTTCCGCCGCCTCCAGCGCCCTCATCACCATGAGCGAGGTGGCCACCACGGTGACGTCGCCGCCCTCGCGCTTAACCTCGGCCCGGCCGAGCGGCACCACGTACTCACCTTCCGGGACCGCGTCTTTCACCGGGTAGAGCAGCTTGTGCTCGAAAAACATCACCGGGTTGTCATCGCGGATGGCCGCCGCGAGAAGCCCTTTGGCATCGGCCGGGGTGGAAGGCATAACCACCTTGAGCCCGGGCACATGGGTGAACCAGGCCTCCAGGCTCTGGGAGTGCTGCGCTGCGGCTGAAATGCCGCCGCCCACCGGCGCCCGCACCACCAGGGGAAGGCGTGCCTTGCCGCCGAACATATAGCGCATCTTGGCCGCCTGGTTCACCAGCTGGTCCATGCAGACGGTGAGAAAGTCGCAGAACATGATCTCCGGCACCGGCCGCATCCCCGTGGCCGCCGCACCCACGGCTGCGCCGATAATGGCCGTTTCGGAAATCGGCGTGTCGCGCACCCGGTCCTCGCCGAACTCCTTCCACAGGTCACCGGTAACGCCGAAGCAACCGCCGAACCGCCCCACGTCCTCACCCAAAACAAACACGCTGGGATCGCGCCGCATCTCCAGGCGCAGCGCCTCCCGCACCGCTTCCGCGTATGTCAGTTCCCGCACCTTTTCCACCTCCCTATGCATACACGTCTTCCAGAGCTTCCTGGGGCTCCGGCAGCGGGCTCTCCTCGGCGAAGCGCACCGCAGCCTCAACCTCAGCGGCCGCTTCGGCATCGATCTCCTCTGCCTCGGTTTCGCTCAGAATGCCCATCTCCAGCAGGTGCTTCTTAAAGCGCGCAATGGGGCAGCGCTCCTTCCACTCCTGCACCTCTTTTTCCGACCGGTAAACGGTGGGATCGCCCTCGAAGTGCCCGCGCCAGCGGTAGGTCTTAGCCTCAACGAGGGTGGGCCCTTCGCCCGAGCGCGCGCGCTTCACGGCCTCACCCACCGCCTCGTACACGGCCATGATGTCGTTGCCGTCCACCACCACGCCGGGAATCCCGTAGGCTACGGCGCGGTCGGCCACATCGGCGATGTGCTGGTGCTTCGATTGATGAAGCGAAATGCCGTACTGATTGTTCTCGCAGATGAAGACGACGGGCAGCTTCCAGATGGAGGCCAGGTTAAGCCCCTCGTGGAAGGTGGTCTGGTTGGACGCGCCGTCGCCGAAGAAGCACACGGTCACCTGGTCGGTGCCGCGCAGTTTGGCCGAAAGCCCCGCCCCCGGCGCGATGCTGAGGCCGCCGCCGACGATGCCGTTGGCGCCCAGAATGCCCATGTCCACGTCGGCGATGTGCATGGAGCCACCCTTGCCCTTGCAGTAGCCCGTCTCCTTGCCGAAGAGCTCGGCCATCATCAGCTTCATGTCCCCGCCCTTGGCCAGGCAGTGGCCGTGACCGCGGTGGGTGCTGGTGATGAAGTCGTCCTGGCGCAGGTTGGCGCAGGCTCCTACGGCCGTAGCCTCCTCGCCGATATAAAGATGCACGAACCCGGGGATGCGCCCCTGGGCAAAAAGCTCGGAAACCTTGGTCTCAAACTGGCGAATCCGTACCATTTGCCGGTACATCCCGATCAGCTTTTCTTTTTCCATAGTAGGCACCTCCTTTTCCCTTGCACTCCGCAAGCCGAAGCGGTCGCTCTGCCTCCCCACCCCCCCTCACACCGTGTGCCGCACCTGTTTTACACAGTTGCATGAGGCGTACCAGGTCGAGATCCCCCAGCGACCGGCTCTTCTCCAACATAAAAAAACACCGCTGTCTCAGCCTGAAACAGCGGCAGTATTCGCAGAAAGCGGTATTCACAGAAAAGGCTGCAGGACAGGGGGTGCTACAACTTTATCTCACCGTGAGACGCTGTGTCGTCCTGGAACAACATCCTCCGGCCGCAGACGCCAGCGCTCCAGGCGGCGGTAAAGGGTGGCCCGCCCGATGCCCAGCTGGCGTGCCGCCTGGGAAATGTTCCCCCGGCAGAGCACCAGGGCATGCAGAATGGCCTCCTTTTCCGCCTCCTCGAGGGGTGTCAGACCCACCTTCGGCGCATCCCCCCGGCCGGTTACCGTGCTGGGTAGGTGCTCCAGCTTTACCGGCCCTGTGGCGAGGTGCGCCGCCCGCTCGAGAACGTTCTCCAGCTCGCGCACGTTACCGGGCCAGGTGTAAGCGGCCAGCGCCGCCTCCGCTTCGCGCGTCAGGGCAAGCTCCAATTTGCCTAGACGCTTCTTCAGGTCCTCCAGCAAATAACGTGCCACAAGAGGTATGTCCTCCGGGCGTTCGCGCAGGGCAGGCAGGTGAATTTCGATGACGTTGAGGCGGTAGTACAGGTCGCTCCGGAAGTTGCCCCGTACCACTTCCCGCGCCAGATCGCGGTTGGTGGCGGCGATCACCCGTACATCCACCGGAATCTCCTCCCGCCCGCCCAGGCGCACCACCTTTTTTTCCTGGAGTACGCGGAGGAAGCGCACCTGCATCTCCAGCGGCATCTCCCCCACTTCATCCAGGAAGATGGTGCCGCCGTCGGCCAGCTCGAATTTGCCTGGGCGGCCTTCCTTCCTAGCCCCCGTAAACGCCCCGCCCTCGTAACCGAAGAGTTCGCTCTCGATGAGCTCGCGGGGCAGGGCGCCGCAGTTGATGGCCACGAACGGTCCCCGGGCCCGGGCGCTGGCGTTGTGGATGGCCTGGGCCACCATCTCCTTGCCGGTGCCGGTTTCGCCCTGGATGAGAACGGCCAGGGAGGTGGCGGCCGCCTGGTGCGCCAGTTGAAGGGCTGAGCGCAAGGCCGGGGCGGAACCGATGATGTCTTCAAAGGTAAAGTTGGCCTGATAACCGGCCAGCCGGCCGGCCAGCCGGTGCACGCTCCGGCTTTCCCGCAGGGTGATGACAAGGCCCTCTAAACGGCCGCTCGTTCCCATGATGGTGCAGATGGTGCTCGTGCAGTGAATCCGGCCGCGGGCAGTGAGGAGCACCGTTTCGTGGTCACTGCAGCCGGGATCTCCCTCTAGGGCGCGCAAGAGGCGGACCGGGTTGGCAACAAATTCCTTCAGAAAACGCCCTGCGAGTTGAATCGGTGGGAGACCGAAAAGTGCCGCGGCAGCGCTGTTAACCTGGGTGATCCTTCCCTCCGAGTTTACCGTCAGCAGGCCTTCGGAGATGGAGCTGAAGGTGGAGGTGAGGAGGTTGTTGCTGAGCTCCAGCTCCCGGCTGGCTTTTTCCCAGCGCAGCCCGTTTTCAATGGCGCGTGCCGCCGCCACCACCATCCCCAGGGTGTGGGAGTGAACCAACCCGCAGGGCCCGGTCATATTTAGGATGCCGTAAACGCCGCCGTCCGGCCCCAGGATGGGCGCTGCCGAACACGTCCAGGGATGGTGCAGGCGGCAGTAGTGCTCCTCTGCCCACACCTGCAGCGGTGCTCGCATTTTGAGCGCCGTCCCGATGGCATTCGTACCCACCGTTTCCTCCACCCACTGGGCTCCGGGCACAAAGTTGAGTTCGCGGGTGTTTTTGGCCACCTGTGGGTCCCCAAGCACCTCAAGGAGGTATCCTTCCGCATCGGCCAGGATGACGATGAAGCCGCTCCCCACCACCTGCAGCAGGTCCTCCATGAAGGGCCGCGCCAGGCGAATGAGCGCGGCATTTTTCCGCCGGCGTGCCTTCAGGTGCGCTTCCGGCAGGCGTGGTCCCTTTCCCCCGTACGGGTTTACGCCGGCCCGGCGGCACCGCTGCCAGGAAGCAGCGATCGCCTCCCGCACGGCGTCTTCGATGAGGATGCCGCTCTCCACGAAACGCTGCCAGGCGAGAGCGATCTCCCGCCGCGGCGAGGAAGTCGCCTGCACAAGAAGCCCCCCTTCTGCCAAGCTGGCCGTTCCCGGTGCCCGGCTTGTCCTAAGCCAGGTTCAATTCCCGAAGAACAGCGGACAGGGTGTCTCCCGCTCCGCCGGAGAGGACCACATCGGCCCGGCCGTCGGCCGGGGTAGGTTCCCGGTTGACAATGGCCAGGTGCGGTGTCTGGAAGGCCAGTGAGTTGGCCGGCGACACCGTAAGGCTGGATCCGACCACCAGCACCAGGCTGCTCCTCTCCACCGCGGCCACGGCCTGGCTGAAAGCCGCCGGCATCATGTCGCCGAAGAGCACCACATCCGGGCGCACCCGGCCACCGCACTCCGAGCAGTGGGGAATGGGCTCTTTTTTCAGCTGCGCCAGGGCTTCGCTCATGGGGTAGGTGCGGCCGCAGCTTTGGCAGTGCACCGTCCTGAGGTGCCCGTGCACCTCGTAAACCGTGCGCGAGCCTGCCTTCTGGTGCAGGCCGTCGATGTTCTGCGTAATGACGCCTGTGATAAAGCCCGCCGCTTCCAACTTGGCCAGGGCCAGGTGCCCGGCGTTGGGCTGGGCCGCCAGGGTGGGCCCGAAGACCTCGGCGAAGTACTGCCAGAACGTCTCCGGTCGCGCGTAGAGGGCGTCCACCGAAAGATACTCCATGGGATCAATCCGGTTCCAGAGCCCGGTTCCCGGGCTGCGAAAGTCCGGGATGCCGCTTTCGGTGGAAATGCCCGCCCCGGTAAGGGCGACAGCGTGGCCCTTGTTGGCAGCCAGAAGTTCAGCTAAAGAACGGACGTCTGTATCTGCCATAACCGTCATCTCCCTGTCTATATTATACCAAAGCAGTATTCGGCAGGGAGGTAACGGTTTCCTCTTCTTCCTTATCCTTCTGAACCTACAGGCTGCCTTCCGGCGGACGGGGCCAACGTCAGGCCGAATACGTCGGCAAAGTGGTGAACGACGTGCGGGATGACCTCGAAAAGCTCGACCGGCCGCCCGAGGAGCCGCGCCAACGATGTTACCCCGTACTGGCTGATCCCGCAGGGGACGATGAGGCCGAAATGATCCAGGTTGGGGTCGACGTTGAAGGCGAAGCCATGAAAGCTCACCCAGTGCTCCACGGCCACGCCGATGGCCGCCACCTTTTCCTCTCCCACCCAGACCCCCGTATAGGGTGGGAAGCGCCGGCCGGCGACGCCGAAATCGGCCAGGGCGCGGATCAGCACCTCCTCGTAGTTCCGGAGCAGCAGGTGCAGGTCCCGCCCGTGGCGGTTGAGGTTGAGGATGGGGTAGCCCACCAGCTGGCCCGGGCCGTGGTAGGTTACATCGCCGCCCCGCTCCACCGCAAACACCGAGATGCCCTGCTCTGCCAGGGCTGCCTCTTTAAAGAGCAGGTGCTCCCTCTTCGCCGTCCGGCCCAGGGTGATCACCGGGTCGTGTTCCACAAGAAGGAGGGTGTCCGGCTCCTCGCCCCGGCGCACCTTCGCCACCAGCTCCTTTTGCTGCTTCAGGGCCGCACCGTACTCCAGCCGGCCGAGCCACACAGCTTTAGCGTGCACCCTGCCCGTCTCCTTTCCCTGGCACGGGGGCGGCACGCCCCGCCAGGGCGGCCACCGCCTCCGCGGCACGGTAGGAGCTGCGCACCAAGGGCCCCGCGGCGACAAAGGCAAAGCCGGCGGCACAGGCCTCCTTTTCCCAGCGCGCGAACTCCTCCAGCGGTACGTAGCGCACGATGGGCAGGTGCCGGGGGGAAGGCTGCAGGTACTGGCCGATGGTGACAATGTCACAGCCGGCAGCCTTGAGGTCGGAAAGCACCTGCCGCACTTCCGCCCCCGTCTCGCCCAGGCCGAGCATAAACCCCGATTTGGTGAACACCCCGGGAGCAATTTCCTTGGCCAGCGTCAGGACGGCCACCGAGCGGCGGTAATCCGCCCCCGGGCGCACTTTGCGGTACAGGGACGGCACCGTCTCCACGTTGTGCCCGAACACCGTAACCCCCGCTGCCAGCACCGTCTCGATGGCCGCCCGGTTGCCTTTAAAGTCCGGCACCAGGACCTCCACGCTGGTCTCCGGGCAGCACCGGTGGACGGCGGCGATGCAGGCGGCGAAGTGCCCCGCCCCGCCGTCGGCCAGGTCGTCGCGCGTCACCGAGGTGATCACCACGTGCTTGAGGCCGAGCGCCGCCACCGCCTGCGCCAGGTTCTCCGGTTCCGCCGGGTCGGGCGGCAGGGGGGACCCGCCGGGCACGTTGCAGAAGCGGCAGCCCCGGGTGCAGGTGTCGCCCAGAATGAGAAAGGTGGCCGTGCGGTGCGCAAAGCACTCTCCGGCGTTGGGGCAGGCCGCGCCTTCGCAGATGGTGTGGAGCGACAGCCCCTGAAAGAGCTCCTGCAGCCGCTCCAGGGTGCCCGGGGCGGGTGCCTTCAGCGTCAGCCAGGGCGGACGCGCTTTAATTTCCGGCAGATTCATACCGGCATCTCCTTTAGCGCAAATATTCCCTTCTGCTGGGCCTCTTGGAGCGCCAGCGGTATGTCCACCACGCAGGGCCCGGCAGCGGAAAGAACAATCTCCACCTCTTCACCGGCCCGCACCAGCACCTCGCGCTCGCCGTCCAGGGCCAGCAGCCGGGGACCGGCGTCCACCCGGACGCCCTCACCCAGCGCCAGGCGTCGCCAGCGCTTCACCGACACCGGGGCAAAAAGGCCCGGTGCCACCGGGGCCAGCACCGGCTCGGCCGCCGCGTCCCGTCCTAGTTCCATATAAAGCCCGGTCGGCTCCTCGGGCCGCACAGGGGCGAGGCACCCGCCGACGGCCGAAAGGCCGATGGTGTGCGGCTCGCAGCGGGTACAGACGATGGCCCGGATGCGCTCCACGTCCCAGAGCGCCCGCGAGGCAACGAAGGTATCATCGGTCACCACGGCGTCCACTAGCGCCAGGTCCCGCCAGCCCTCCGGGCCAATGATGTCCAGCTTTTTGGCCCGGTGCACGGCGCCGCTCCGCCCGGTGGCCACCGCCCCGGCGGCCAGCCCGGCCACGGTCCCCTCCACCATCACCGGGAAAACGTTGTTGGTACCGGTGGAGACGGGCACCAGGGGCACGTCGCCGCAGCCCTTGGCGGCCGCGCGGCAGGTCCCGTCGCCGCCCAGCACGACCATGGCGCCTACACCGGCTTCCCGCAGCAGCCGGGCGGCCAGCGTGGAATCGGCACCCCCGTGGCCGATCTCCATCTCAAGAAACGAGACGCGGGGCCTGAGGCGCCTCTGCCCCAGGCCGTCCAGGGCCCGCTGCCCAATCCCGTAAGTGTCGGGCATTATCAGCACCTCGTCCACCCCGGCCGCCTCCAGGCCGAGGAGAAGGCGGCGGACAATGCTCACCTTTTCCTCGTTATCGAAGACCGAGCCAAAGGCCACCAGGCGCCGGATGTCTTTGCCCGAGGCCGGGTTGGCGATGATGCCTACTTTGCCCCCCGTCATTCGCCGACCTCCAACCATACCGTCACCGCCGCGTTGGCCATGAGGATCTCCGGCGTGGCGTCGCCCAACTCCGGGAGAACCATGCCCTCTGTCACCAGGCCGCCGGGAACCACCTCGAGCGACTTCCGGCCGAAGGGGATCACCGCCAGCACCTCGTCGGGGCGCACCCGCTCCGGGTACGGCACGGCCACCTTTACCTTAACCACCATGGCGTTGAAGTCCGTGAGGCCGACAATCTCCCTCAGCCCCGTCAGGTAGCTGTGGGAGATGGCATCCTTCACCGCTTTCTGCGCCGCCCGGGTCGGGTCCTGGCCGTGCTGGTCGATCCCGGTACCGAGTTCAATGAGATAGCGTTTGAGCATCGTAGGCCCCCCTCGTGGTCTTTACCTTTTTAAATGCAAGTAGCATACCAAAAAACTTAAACCAGCGAAGATTTCCCCATCCAAGCGGGAAAATCCTGCTGGCAAGTAAATACAGCAGGAAGCCGCCCGCCAGGAACGGCTTCCTTGTGTCTCTTTGTTCAGTGGGCCGGACGTGCGCCCTTCTCCAAACGCAGCAAAAAGTCCACCGGGAAATCCGCCTGGTACCGCTCTATCTCTCCCCTGTCGCCCACCTCCGCCAGCTTTGGATCGACCGGGAACGACCCCAGGTACGGGAGGCCCAGCTCTTTAGAAACCGCAGCTGCCCGGCTGGGACCGAAGAGCTCGATCTTCTCCCCGCAGTGGGGGCAGGCAAGATACGCCATGTTCTCAACCAGGCCTAAAACCGGTACGTTCAGCATTGCCGCCATTTTAACGGCCTTTTTGACCACCATGATGGCCAGCTCCTGGGGCGAAGAGACGATGATAATCCCATCCAGCGGCAGCGACTGCAGAACCGTGAGCGGAGCATCACCGGTGCCGGGGGGCAAGTCAATCACCAGGTAGTCGAGATCCCCCCAGATGACATCGGTCCAGAACTGCCGGACCGCCCCGGCGATCAGCGGCCCCCGCCAGATGACGGGGTCGTCCTCGTGCGGCAGCAAGAGGTTAAGCGACATCACCCTGATGCCCAGGAGGGTCTTGGGCGGGATAATGCCCATGGGCGAGGAAACCGGCTGTTCCTTGAGCCCGAAGAGCTTGGGTATGCTGGGGCCGGTGATGTCTGCGTCCAGAATCCCAACCGCCTGCTGCTCTTTGGCGAGGGCGGCAGCCAGGAGCGCTGTCACCGTGGATTTGCCGACGCCGCCTTTACCGCTCATCACCGCAATGGTATGCTTGATCGAGCTTTGTTCGGGCTGCGGCAGTTTCTCCAAAGGAGCAGGCTTTTCCTTTACCGGTGCCTGCCGTGCCGTATCTTGACCGGTCACGCCGGCGCCACATGTTTTGTCTGCGGCCATTTGTTTGCCTCCCGTCCAGCTGCGTGTCATTTAACATCGCTCTTTATTACCCTAACACCCGGCCGACGTTTTCCCGGGGGGCGGCCAGGGCCTGGGTACCGGGCCCGGTGCCCCCCGCCCCCCGTCGGCCGGCCGCGCGGCGACGGCCTCCACCAGTTCGCGGTCAAAGAGAATGCACCCGGGGCACCAAACCGGCAGGCCTCAGCGCAAGCGCCGCACCCTTTCCACCTCCGGCACCCCCTACAGTTGCTACCCAAGCGGCCGCGACGCGATGCAACCGTCCTCACCGGCCTCTTGCCTTCCGGGGCCCTAGGCTCAATAGTAGTATACCCAAATTAATGAACATATGTCAATTACTTGGAGAAAAAATTTTCCCTGGTCGGGAAATCCTTACACCCCAGGCTTGTTCCCGGTCGGTCATCTTCATCCTCCCTGATGCGCATTAGGTCCTCTACGAGGTCGCGGCAGTTCTTCCACCTGCCGGCTACAGACGCAACTACTCCCTTTGTTTTCTGGGGCGTCACAGGTTCAACGGTGATTTTGTTCGCCCGCGCGGGCACAACGTCAGCTACCAGCTGATGCTGAGGATGCATATGATCGGCCCGTGGTCCGACATTCTGTGTTCGCCTTCGAAAGCGCGCCACACCTCGCTTCCCGGGTATTTTTCCGCCCGGGTTGTGTTCGCTCCTGCGGCCTGTGTTCACATTGGCCATCTCCGATACCAAAAAACCGCGCCCCTGCTGAATACGCCCATCACGTACGAAAGCTACCAGGTGCTGTGGCGGAAGGCAGGGCGGACGGTAAAGAGCGCGCCGCCAAGAGCCCGGACACTCTGCTTACCCAAGAGAAGCAGGAAAAAAGGAGCCCTACGGGCCGCCAAACCCGTAAGGCTCTCATGATGACCTGTGAATGAAACCGGGGACCATACTCCCCGGTTTTTCCTTGCCTTGGAAGTGCACTGCAGTAATCACGGTATATGGGAAAGGCCGAAAGCCTTGGTATGTCTGGTGGGCCATGTAGGCTTCGAACCCACGACACCCTGATTAAGAGTCAGGTGCTCTACCAGCTGAGCTAATGGCCCACCTCACTGACGTCACTCATTTTAGCACAAGGCTGCTCACCTTGTCAACCCTTGCGTCGGCCCGGCAACAACACGCATCCGGTCGCCGCGCGTCACCCGGGAATGCGCTCACCTGCGCAAGCCTGGACTTGTTCCCGGGCCCGCCAGACCATCACCTGCCCCAGCTTGACGCCGACGTACCGGGGGCAGGCTTTACAACTTTCGGGACTAAACAGTCGTGTGCCCGTAAGGGAACAAAACCATTCCGTGCTCGAGCCATTGCGGCTAAGATGCCGTTTGGGCCGGAGATGAACGCAAAAGTGGTTCTCCAACAAACCCGGAATCGGGCAGCCGCCACAAGCCCAGCCTTCGTTCACGTCTCGGTACTTGACGAATTGTCCCGCAGCGCCACAGTGCAGCAGGTGCTCCTTATAGGCCGTAAGGAAGATGCAGTCGCTAAAGTGCATCCTCTGCCCTCCCCTCTTGGTTCTACTTCATCCTTATGAGGGGGACAGGCACTTTATGTTTTGGGAACAACTTCTTACAAAAGGTTAAGTTGAGCTTCCCAAAGCAAAAAACCCCCAAAGCGCCTGATTCTAGGATTCACGGCGACAGCAATAATAAACTCAGGGTTGGTTCACCCAGCCCTGCTAGACGAAAGGGATTTGGCAGGATGGGACCCCCTCCCTGCACACATTCTGCCACCAGACGATCCAACACATCCGTGTGGCCACGCAAAAAGGTTAAGATCCAGATCTTTGATCTTGAAGGGCGCTGCGGTCCCCCGTAATTAAGGCACTGCCGCGCTTATGTTACCTTCGGCGGTGGTATTCCCCTTTCCCGATAACCTTTGAATTCGCCTCGTCCCGCCGGTGTTCATAGTGCCTGCGGCCAAGAAAGTCCTCCACTTCCTGCTCCAAAACCTCTTGGAGCGGAGGAATAACCAGGCGGTCCTTATGCACCACGAGGGCGCGGCGGGGAAGCGCCGGGAAGGCGGGTTAGAGGAGGATTAGCTAGGGTGTTTAAGGTTTTTGGTGGCGACTTCCCCAAGAATACCGGGTTCGTGTCAACGTTCGGCCAATCTGCCATCAGCTGGGGCTCGGCAAAAGACTCGACCTAAAAGGCAATATTGAAAGGGTCAAGTTGGTGACAGAGGAAAACAAGAAGAAGTTCCTCTCAAGCGCCGGCTGGGGATTAGTCGGTGGAGCCCTACTGGGCCCTGTTGGTCTTGTAGCGGGCGCGCTCGCCGGAGGTAACAGGAAGGAAATATCCTTTGCGGTGTAACTTAAGGACGGACGGAAGTTCCTGGCGGTCGCGGATCCGAAGACTTACCAAAAGATTGTTGCGGCATCGATGTGAAGTCTACTTCCTGGGAACCGCTCAGTCCGAAGGAAGCAAAAGACAAAGGGGTGGGCAGAATGCTTTCTCGTTATGACCTCGAATTCCTGAAGGTTGTTCTTGAGGATCTGCGATACCTGGAAAATCATTGGTGCAACCAACAGCCCTCCGATGAAGAGATCCGCCGTAATACTACGGTGCTTAGACGCCTGTTGGTTGACAACGACCTGCAGAAAGCCTGGAAACTTTGTGGGTTTAGCAAAGAACCAAGGATCACGATCCCTAAACCGAGCACCTCCGTGAATCATCCCAATTTAGTATACGCACAAGAAGCAAGAGCTAACGTAGGCTGGGGAGTAATTGGGCAAGTACGCATCTACAATAAGACACTTAGTGACGATGAGATAAGGACGCACTACGAACATGATCGACAAACCCTCAATGAGCCTCCCGCATCCGTAGGCCTCAAAGCCTTCCTAAGATGGCCAAACTATAGTTGTTAATGGTCATAAACAAACTAGACGTGAGATACTTCAGTACGCAGCCAATAAGCTAGGCGGTCCACACTTTGACAAGAAGAATCGGGAACAAAACCTTGATTCTCTTCGGTTTCAGATTAGAATAGCTGACAGAGATCCGGTCTTTTTGGAAGTCCTATCCATGGCTCAGTTTTTGATGAGATCACAGGATATTCAGGCCCTAAAGACTAAGTGCGAACAAATGCTGAGTAATTATTAAAGGTGTTCGATATGCGGATCCATCCAGAACACAGATTCTGACCTCTGGGGAATCGTCTACAAGGGCGCCCATGGTCATTTCCACTAATCATCAGCGATGTCCTTACATACGAGCGACAGCAGTGCGTGCTCCTGCATGAACTTTGCCACGTGATAGAGCACATGCCCAAAGCCCGGTACACCATCGAAGCCGACCAGCAATACAGCATCGTCGAGCGCCAAGCTGACCTCACGGTACGAGAAGTTGCCATCTCCGCCGGAAAATAAGTTAGTCCGCAAGAAAGGCGTTATGCCCCTTATGACCAGGTTATACTTGACCTACTTACTGCGCTAAACATAGAACCGCATAACGGATCTCTTTCAGATACCGGGGACGGTCAACTAGTTTTGCTGAAGGGTGCACTAACCATCCGTAATTTTGAAACGCTAAAGACGACGGTCCCCAAGCTAAATAAGGCTAATCTCTTGGGGCTGAAGGCCAAGGATGCTAGGGCTTTCGAATCTATGTTCTCGATTGTACCAATGGGCCTAGAAATGGACATGTATACAAATCAGGGAGAGAGTATCATTGGGACTCTCAAGGGCGAATACCTAACGATTAGCCCGGACGATCTTCTTCGGATCTACGGAAATTACATACCCGGTGAATGGTACGCTTTGGGTGTTGTTGATTGTATTAGTACAGAAAGAGAAAACCTAAGTCAGTTTACAGATTCAGACCTGAGGATGCCCCTTGATCAATACGCTGAAGGAATCAGGCTCATATACAATCAAGGTTATGCTACGCATGCCATAGTTCCCATGCTAATCTTTCGGGAGCTTGTTCTTTAGCATTAAATGTGGGCAAATGCTCGGACAGGCCGGACATTTTGCTTCTTCATCGAAGACGAACCCCGGCTAAGGCGCACAGTTGGCGTAGACAAGCAGTACGAGATCATGGAGCGGCAGGCGGATATGATGACCCGGGAAGTGGCAGCGGGGATGGGGAAATAAAAAGCCGTCCGGAAAGGCGGCAACTATTTCGGGGGTAATGAATTGGAGTACATTATTTACTGTGATGAATCAATAAAGCAAGGCAAGTACTACAGCAACTTCTACGGAGGCACATTAGTATCTTCGGAATGGCTCACAGAAGTCCGTTCTGCGTTGCAGTCCAAGAAGGAAGGCCTGGGGCTGCAGGAAATCAAGTGGGCTAAGACTTCAGCGGCTTATTTAGACAAGTATATTGAGATGATGGCGTTGTTCTTTGATTTCATAGCTGCCGGAAAAATCAAGGTGAGGATCATGTTTACCCATAATATATACCAGCCCAAAAACTTGACGCGCGAGCAACTTCAAGAATCATACTTTAAGCTCTACTATCAGTTTCTCAAACACGCCTTCGGCCTCAGGTATTCTAATCCGGGTAGGGATCCCATTTATCTTCGCCTCTACTTTGATAAATTCCCGGACACCAAGGAGAAAGCAGATAAGTTCAAGGAATTCGTTTATGGCTTACAACACCTTAAAGAATTTAGGGAAGCGCACCTTCTGATACGGCGAGAAGATATCGCCGAAGTCGATTCGAAGGACCATGTCATTTTACAGTGCACGGATATTGTCCTGGGATCCATGCAGTTTCGCCTTAACGATCTCCATAAAGAAAAACCCAAAGGGCAAAGACGTAGAGCTGCCAAGACCATAGCTAAGGAGAAGCTCTACAAATACATCAATAAACGGATAAGGCAAATCCATCCCGGTTTCAATATTGGAGTATCCACGGGAACGCCAAATGGCGTTACTGATCGCTGGCATCATCCTTACAGACACTGGGAGTTTATCCCTGAGAACCACGAAGTTGACCACACTAAAAGCAAACACAAACAGGAAGGCCCCATCGCTCCTACATGAGTATCCCAAACATAAACTTGGGACTTCGAAGCAGACAGGGCCTTCCGCAACCCTCTGTAGCTAGGCGCCGTTATGCGCGCACGGCATGGAGCCGACTTTCGCATACAGAGGACTCATTCACATTATACGGTTTGCTTAGCTTTATTATACTACATTCTGGTGTAGAATCCTCCTGGAAATTCGGTTTGCCCATAAAAAAATTTGATAAAAAGCCCACTGGCATCCAAAATCCTCCGAAAGCGATTATGCCGCGAAACAGGATGCCGACCGGAAAGCCGAGGCCGAGTACCTTCGGGAGGAATTGGCGGCAGCAGAACGCAGGATCAGTAACTTGGTAGACTTCGTGGCCCAGGGCCTTGGCACCAAGGACGTGCAGGAACGTCTTCGGAGCGAAGGGGAGTTGCGGCACAGTCTGCGCGCCAAGCTCTAGGAGGTGGAGCAGTCCGCCGGCGCCATGTTTACCCCAGAATCCATCCGGGATTACCTAAAAAGGTGCGCCCAGGCTATAGAAACAAAAAAAGACGCCAACGAGCTTAAGGAAGCCGTTGACGCCTTCGTGGATACTGTCGTTCTGCAACCAGATGGAACGGCAAAAATAAACTTCCGCTTTTTCAATGCGGAAGTTAGTATCTTGAATGGTAGCGGCGAAGGGATTCGAACCCCTGACGCTGCGGGTATGAACCGCATGCTCTAGCCAACTGAGCTACGCCGCCACGTTTAAATTGGTTGCGGGGGCTGGATTTGAACCAGCGACCTCCGGGTTATGAGCCCGACGAGCTACCGGACTGCTCCACCCCGCGCCATGTACATCGCGGCTTGACATCGCGACAATAATTATTATACCTGCATGTCTTCCTTTAGTCAAGGGCCCGCAGGCACGTGCACCCCTTCAATGTTTGCCAGTTTTTTCAATCAAACCAATGGTCTCTATCAGCTTGCGCACTGTTTCCGGTTCGTAATTCCGTATTTGCTTCAGCATGGCCTGCAAATCCTCGCGGCACACGAGGTCGTTCCACAATGCAATCAGCTCTGGGTCAATGGTCCGGTTCGATACGGACCAACCCTCATAATCATTATGTTCCCGGACACAAAAATAACTGTCATCTCCTGTATTTGTGACAGGTGGTTTCTCACCACCTGTAAGCTCCAGTATAGAGACATCTAATGCCTTTGCCAGCGAATTTAACGTATCCAAAGACGTTTTACTTCGTCCAGACTCAATGTCGGCGATAAAAGAATGGGACACATGAGCGGCTTTTCCCAAACCGCGCAGGGAAAAGCCCTTTTTCTTGCGGATCCGCTTAAGCCTGGCCCCTATATCCTCCATGATAACTTACCCTCCCTGTACGGCGACACCGTACACTATTATACCGCACATTAGGTATAAAACAATAAGCGGACAGGTCGTGCCTGACGACCATAAAATACTGCGAATTTCGTAGAAAACTAGTGAATACTCACCGCGAACGAAGATAACTGGTCGCCGCAGCCGACCGCTGAGTTTTACATGTGGTCGGCCATGGCATGCACTAGTCCAGGGAGGTGAGACTACCAATGGTCGGCAAAAGACTGCGCCAACTTAGAACACAACAAGGACTATCTTTACGTGCCCTAGCCCAAAAGAGCGGGTTGTCACGTAGCTTCATCTGTGATGTCGAACATGGCAAGTGCGGTCTATCTGTTGCCAGCCTTAGGGTTCTCGCCCGAGTACTAGGAGTGGATGAAGGAGTGTTTTTTGAAAGGGGGTCGGATCGAACCAGCTAGAGTGTATGAGGTTTGTCCGGCACGTGTACGGAGTTAATTAAATTAGTAAGTACACCATGTGGGGAAAATTGGAAGGGGGATCACGTAATGAGGATTGCTGTTCTGGGTGCAGGAGCCATGGGAAGCCTCTTCGGCGGTCTACTGGCCCAAGCAGGCGAAGACGTTACGCTGGTAGACGTTTGGGAAGACCACATTAAAGCTATTAAAGAACATGGCTTAACTATGATCTGTGATGGCGTTGAAGAAAACGTAAAGATCAATGCCGAGACCTCACCAGCCCAGGTTGGTCCTGTGGATCTAGTAATCTTCTTGGTGAAAGGGACCCATACCGAACAGGCTATTAAGAACGCCACACCGATGATTCAGCCGGATACACGTGTACTAACTTTACAGAACGGATTGGGAAATGCAGAGAAAATAGCTGATGTAGTAGGTGAGGACAAGGTCCTTTTTGGCGTAATCGACTTTGCAAGTGTACTTCTAGGACCAGGCCGCATCAGCAGTGAGCTGGCTAAACGCACGATACATTTCAAGCCTTTGAATAATATCGTCGATGACAAAGTAAAACAAGTCGAACAGGTATTTCGAAATGCAAGGATTAACGCAGAGATATCCTTAGAGGTAGAACGAGACATCTGGCGCAAGCTTGTTATTAACTGCAACTTAAACGCATTATGTACGGTATGCAGAATACGGACGGGTACGTTACTGGATCAGGGCGAAATTACCCAGTCCCTCTTTAAGGACATCACTAAAGAAATCGTTACTGTAGCTGGTGCAAAAGGTATAAACCTCGATTTTGAGGAGTGCATGGACTTTCTAAACGACCTGTCGTCCAAGGTGAGGGGACACTATCCATCAATGACGCAAGATTTAATGAAAAAGCGGAAAACAGAAATCGAATTCATTAACGGTGCTGTAGTAAGAGAAGGTAAGAAGCACGGAGTCGCGACCCCGGTAAATGAGACATTATACCACCTAATCACAATATTACACAACACGTATAGTGACCAGTTCTAGCCCAAGTGTGTAGCAATCATACCACGTATAGCTGGATTCCATTCAAAAGCAAAGGAGCGAGTGAAAGGCATGACGACACTGCCTATAATGCTGCTTGCTCTATGTGTTGGCTATTTCAACTTTAATATCTGGGGTAAGCATTTAGAAAAAACGATTGCGCAGCCTGATGATTCACGTCCCACACCTGCACATTACAAACGTGATGATGTTGACTTTGCGCCCCAGAATAAAGTTGTACTTCTTGGATCTCATTGGCCGGCCATCGCGGGGGCTGGACCTATTACCGGTCCTGCTTTTGCGGCTCTTTGGGGTTGGTTGCCTGGTGTAGTTTATTTGTTGGTAGGAAGTGCTATCCTGGGTACGGTGCACGACTATTTTGCCATAATGGGATCTGTCCGGTTTGGAGGTGAAACATTTGGTGAATATACTCAGCACATTTTAGGATCCCGTGCCCGTGCTATCATCCAGATATTTGCTTTTGTATACATGATTGGCGCATCGGCTGCCTTTATAAACACAGCAGCCGGGAGTTTTGCAGGTATTCCACAGGCAGTGCCTTGTGCGATAATATCAGTACCTGTTGCCGTGATAACTGGATACCTTCTTTACAAGAAAAAGGTTAATCCTGTACCGGTTACCATTGTCGCCATAGCTATAATCGTTGGTTCCATTTATTATGGTTTTAAAATGCCTCCTATATCTATAGGTTTAACTACCTGGCGCATAATCCTCTTGATCTATGTTCTTTTCGCAAGCGGTCTTCCAGTTTGGGCCCTTTTGGTTCCTCGCGGTTACCTGAATCTGTATATTCTAATGGCGGGCCTTATTCTAGGCATCATTTCGTTGCTTAAGAGTAACCTGCCTCTTGTTTTGCCTGCGGTCTACGGGTTTAAAAGTATGCTCGGTATGCCGCTTTGGCCTATGATGTTTGTTTTCCTGGGCTGCGGTGCCATTTCAGGCGGGCATGCTTTATTAGGAACCGGCCCTACATCAAAGCAGATCGATAAGGAAACTGATGTGAGGTTTGTCGCCGTAGGTGCCTTTGCGCTGGAACTACTCATAGCAATAACGGCGTTGTTGTGTATGGCTGCCGGCACCGACAGTAACTTTTTAGTGGAAACAATGAGAACGACAGGCCCAGCGCCGGTGTTTGGTAAGGGGTTTGGCACGGTAGTAAACGCTGCTTTTTCAGCCATTCCAGCCGAACTTGGAACCGTGATTGCCATGGTGTGGTTCAATGCCTTTGTTATGACAACTGCCGAATCATTACCTAGAACAGGAAGATGTATCTTTCAGGAGATTATGCCTGATAAGCCGCAATACAGCTGGTTCAAATCCGTGGTCGGAGCAACAATATGTAGCACAATTATTATTGCCCTACTTACTTTTTCCTCTACTGTGTTAGAGGCGTTAGGTAATTGGTTGCTAGCCGATCATTTGCTTGGTGGAGCCGTATTAATGATTCTATCGACCCTTATTTTAGCTTGGCGTGGCAATCCCAAACTTGCGTTTATTCCAGGGTGTGCACTGTGGTTTACAACTGTAGTTGGCGGTTTGTATCAAGTAAATGGTTATATTTCAACAGGAAAATGGTCGATCGCGATATTCAGTATTGTATATATCCTCCTTTCGGTGCTTGTATTTGCTGAAGTGGTAAAGGGGCTCAAGGATTCTAACGCCATAATAGAAAGAGTGCAGCAACAAACATCATCTTTTACAGCATGATGTTGAGAACGAAGTAAACTATGTTGAGGCGTGAGGGAAGTGTGGGGTATGTATGAAGACACTGTTTGTTTTATTAGGGCTCACTCTGGGAGCGAATGTCTTCTTGCAGCTTAAATGGCCTCAGCCACTGGGCCTTAAGGTGGTCTCAATAATCTTGCTGGTGTTGGCTGAGTATATGGTCTTTACAGGCCTGCATAGTGAAACGTTTACAACCACAACCTTCTTGGGCATTGGGGCGATCATGAGTTTTGTATTTATCTCCAGAAGATGCTATTCTACGAGGAATTAAAAAGCTGCACTAGTACTTCGTGCAGCCATAATGTGAACCATGTGACGGCTAATCACTCATTCCCAAAAGGTAAGAGTGGAATGAGACTGGTGTTTCTCTAAGCACTGTTTCAACTCGGCACAGGCCATTCTTAGTAGGCTGTAGACATGTTCACACACTGCCGAACAAATCATCTCTTTTTTCTCTCGTTTGTCTTCGCTAATGCGCTCCTCCACAGCGTTGGCCTCCTTTGTAACAATACTCTTCTAAATTAGTTTACCACATTGGGATTATATCATGCTAATGAAACTTGCGAGCTTTACATTTAGTATATCACTTACCTAATCCAGGCGCCTTAGTCTAGTTTACATGTCAGTCATAGTTTTGGGGTGGGGAAGCCTTGTAAGCGGCCATCTCCCGGAAGCGCCCCCAAAATTGGTCGGCCCCCCACCCCTTTTTAGGTTCCTTTGTGTCAACTACAATTTAGGCTTGTTTGCTACTTCATGTTGTATAAGGGAGGGAAAGAAATGGCTCGTGGAAAAGTGGTGTTCAATGGGGATCGGTGTAAAGGCTGCGGACTTTGCACCACAGTATGCCCTGCAAAAATCCTAGCTATGAGTGACAAAATCAATAAGCTGGGCTACCACCCAGCCGAAGCTCTGGATCCGGACAAATGCACTGGTTGCGCCACTTGCGCCCGCATGTGCCCTGATTGTGTCATTGAAGTCTATCGCGAGTAGAAGAAGGAGGGAGAACCGTGAGCGAAAAGCTGCTCATGAAGGGTAATGAAGCCTTGGGCGAGGCGGCCATTCAGGCCGGCTGCCGTCTTTACTTCGCCTACCCGATAACACCCCAGAGCGAACTCCCGGAGTATCTGGCCAAGCGGATGCCGCAGGTGGGAGGCGTCTTCCTTCAGGCGGAATCCGAAGTCGCCGCCATCAACATGGTCTACGGCGCTGCCGGTGCAGGAGCACGAGTGATGACCTCTTCCTCTAGCCCCGGCATCAGCCTGAAGCAGGAAGGCCTCTCCTACATCGCCGGGGCCGAGCTTCCGTGCGTCGTGGTGAACATGTCGCGCGGCGGACCCGGCCTGGGCAGCATTCAGCCTTCACAATCCGATTACTTTCAAGCCACCAAGGGCGGCGGCCACGGCGACTATCGTTTACTGGTCCTGGCTCCGGCGTCGGTCCAAGAGGTGGTGGATCTCACCATCCTGGCCTTTGATCTGGCCGACAAGTATCGCAACCCGGTAATGATCATGGGCGACGGCCTGCTGGGCCAGATGATGGAGCCTGTGGCGTTCCCGGCGGAGGAGAAGCGGGAACTGCCGCCCAAGCCCTGGGCCACCACCGGCTGGAAAAAAGATAGGCCCAAAAACATCATCAACTCCCTGGAGCTGCAGCCCGAGCGCCTCGAGATGCATAACCGCCGCCTGCAAGAAAAGTACGCGCGCGCAGCGGCGGAAGAAGTGCGCTGGGAAGGGTACCGGACCGATGATGCCGCTATTGTGGTCGCCGCCTTCGGCACCGTAGCCCGCATCGCCCGCAGCGCCGTGGATGCGGCGCGGGAAAAGGGGATTAAGGCCGGCCTTTTCCGCCCCATCACCCTGTGGCCGTACCCCAGTGCGGCGCTGGCCGAACTCGCCGACACAGCTCAGGCTTTCCTCAGCGTGGAGATGAACTGCGGCCAAATGGTAGAGGATGTACGGCTGGCCGTGAACGGCAAGCGGCCGGTTTACTTCTACGGCCGCTCTGGGGGTATTGTCCCGACCCCGGAAGAAGTTCTGGCGGAAATCGAAAAGGCGGTAAATGGGAGGTGTGAGGCATGAAGGTGGTATTCACTCGTCCCCAGTCCCTGGCCGATGTCAACACCCACTACTGCCCCGGCTGCACGCACGGCATCATTCACCGCCTGGTGGCCGAGGCCATTGATGAGCTGGGTGTGGCGGAACGTACCATCGGGGTGGCACCGGTAGGTTGTTCTGTGCTGGCGTACAACTATTTTAATGTAGACTTTCAGGAGGCCGCCCACGGGCGTGCACCGGCGGTGGCCACCGGTATTAAACGAGCCCTGCCCGATCGCATCGTTTTCACCTACCAGGGGGACGGTGACCTGGCCTCCATCGGTACAGCGGAAATCGTCCACGCCGCCAACCGAGGTGAAAGCATTACCGTCATTTATGTCAACAACGCGATCTACGGCATGACCGGCGGGCAGATGGCACCAACCACCTTAGAGGGTCAGAAAACCACCACCTCGCCTAACGGCCGGGATGTAAATACGGTGGGATATCCCATTCGCGTCGCCGAAATGCTATCTACATTGGTAGCTCCACAGTATATTGCTCGGGTAGCAGTTAACTCTCCGGCCAATATCCAAAAAGCCAAGCGTGCTATCAAAAAAGCATTTGAAGTCCAACTTAACAACAACGGCTTCGCTTTAGTAGAAGTGCTGTCGACTTGCCCCACCAACTGGGGCCTGGCGCCGGAGAAGGCCTTAAAGTGGCTGGAAGAAAACATGATTCCCTACTACCCCCTGGGTGAGTTTAAGGTTCCCAAGGAGGTGGAGTAGATGCAACAGGAATTCATTTTTGCCGGTTTTGGCGGCCAGGGCGTACTACTCATGGGCCAGCTGCTGGCCCATGCGGCTATGGACGAGGGTAAGAAGGTATCTTGGATTCCTTCTTACGGGCCAGAAATGCGCGGCGGCACTGCCAACTGTACGGTAATCGTGTCCGATCGGGAGATTGGCTCGCCGGTGGCAAGCCGCCCCAGCTGTGTGGTAGCGATGAACTTGCCTTCTCTCGATAAGTTTGAAGAAGCGGTAAAGCCGGGCGGCGTACTGGTGATAAATTCTTCGCTGGCAACCCGGGAACCCAAGCGCCAAGATGTGACCATAGTTAAGGTAGCAGCCACCCAAGTGGCCAATGAATTAGGAAATGCCCGGGTGGCCAACATGGTGGCGTTAGGCGCTGTGGTGGAGGTTACTGGCGTGGTGACCCCAAACGGTCTACTGGAAGCTTTAAGGAAGAACCTGCCCGCACATAGGCAGAACCTATTGCCGCTTAACAAAGAGGCCATCGAAAAAGGACGAAGCGCTGCTCAAAAGTAGGGTCTCAAAAGCTGCTCCCGCAAGCCGGGGGCAGCTTTAAGAATTGACTTTGGAGCTTCCAGCTAACTGTCCCTCTGTTTGTCAGGTAGAGCAAAGCTTTTACATGTTGGAATTTATATGCAGCTGCCTCAGACAATAAGGAACTGCGCCAAGGTTAGCCCAATCTAACAATCCAGCATTTGGCCATGGAGGGGATGTAAATGAAGAATTTCCAAGAAGTGATTTCCCAAGCAAGGGCTCAGGGTCCCGTGCGCGTGGCGGTGGCTCAAGCGGCTGATCCAGAAGTATTAACGGCAATCATAGAAGCAAAAAAGGTTGGTATAGCAGAGGGGGTACTGGTAGGCGATCCCAAGGGTATTTCAGACCTGCTGGCAGATCTTAACGAGGATCCAACGACCTATACCATAGTACAGGCGACCAGTTCAGACGACTGTGCCAAGCAAGCTGTGGCTTTAGTCAATTCCGGTGAGGCAGATGTACTCATGAAAGGCTTACTGCAAACAGCTACTTTCCTACGACCGGTGCTGGATAAAGAAAAGGGATTGCGAACAGGGCGTTTAATTAGCCACGCCAGTGTTTTCGAATGGACCGGAAAAGAAAAGCTGTTAATAGTAACCGACTGTGCTATTAATATCACGCCCGATCTTCAGCAAAAGAAAAGTATTCTAGAAAACGGTATTCAGCTGGCTCAAGCACTAGGCATCGAAACCCCATGCGTAGCGGTTATATGTGCACTGGAGTTAGTTAATCCAGATATGCCTGAAACTCTCGATGCCGCAGCCCTGGCTAAGATGGCCGATAGAGGTGAAATAAAGAATGCTGTTGTAGACGGGCCATTGGCTTTTGATAACGCCGTGTCAGAAGAAGCTGCCGCCCACAAGGGTATTGCCAGCCCTGTGGCAGGTAAGGTAGACATTCTTCTAATGCCTGATATGAAGACGGGGAATGTAATTCACAAGTCTTTCGTTCACTGCGCTCACTTTAAAGGTGCGGCAGTTGTCATTGGTGCCCGGGCCCCACTCATTGCCACATCCAGGAGTGACAGCGCCGACACCAAATTAAATTCCTTGGCGGTAGCCAATTTGTTGGCTCACTATTTGAAGAAGTAGGCTTGGTACTTAAGCGGCTGTTTCCTTGGCGTCATCGAAGGCATTGGACAAGGGGGGGAAGAAAAATGCATATCTTGGTCTTAAATCCCGGTTCCACATCCACCAAGCTGGCTTTATTTGCCGACGATCAACTTCTTATGGCTGAAAACCTGTCCCACCCGCCAGCCGAACTGGAAGCCTGTGGATCGGTGATCAACCAATACGGCCTGCGCAAGAAGGCGGTTTTGGATTTCCTCAGTAAAAAGAACATCGCTCTGTCATCGTTGTCGGCGGTAGTCGGTAGAGGAGGCCTTACCAAGCCACTGGCTGGCGGGACGTATCAGATAAACGAGCGCATGCTAGCCGATTTAAGATCGGCCAAATGGGGTGAACATGCGTGCAACTTAGGGCCGATCTTAGCTTATGATCTGGCGCAAGAGGCGGGCGGCATCCCTGCTTTCACCGTAGACCCGGTAGTGGTGGACGAGCTCGATGAGGTGGCCCGCATCTCAGGTTTGCCGGAATTACCGCGCCGCAGCAAATTTCATGCCCTAAATCAAAAAGCGGCTGCCCGTCAGGCCGCTAAGGCCCTGGCTCGTCCATATCAAGAGCTCAATCTAATCGTGGCCCATATGGGCGGCGGAATCTCTGTTGGCGCCCATAAGCGCGGCCGGGTGGTAGATGTAAACAACGCCTTGGATGGGGAGGGGCCCATGTCGCCGGAAAGAAGCGGCACTTTGCCGGTAGGCGATTTGGTCCGGCTTTGCTACAGCGACCGTTTTACCTTTCAAGATGTAATGCGGATGGTGAAAGGCCGAGGCGGCCTAATGGCTCATCTAGGGACAACTGACACCAGGGAAGTACAGCGGCGGGTGGAAAAAGGTGATGAGCAGGCTGAACTTGTTTTTAAGGCGTTAGCGTACCAGGTGGCCAAAAGCATCTGTGCTCTCACCGCCGTCTTCAAAGATAGGCCCCATGCCATAGTACTGACTGGAGGTATGGCCCACTCGGAATTACTCACTTCCTGGATTAAGGAACGGGTGGAGTTTTTGGCACCGGTGCTGGTTTATCCTGGTGAAGGGGAGATGGAAGCCCTGGCTCAAGGGGCTTTGCGCGTTCTGAACCAGGAAGAACGGCCGCAAATATATGCATAGCACAGAAATACAGTAAGCTGAGAGGTCGAAATATGTATTTGGAGAAGCGGATAACAATCTTTGTAGGGGCATTTGGCAGCGGTAAAACAGAAATAGCACTTAACTATGTACAAACACTAGCCACCCAACATAAAAAGGTTACTATTGCCGATCTGGACATTGTCAGCCCTTATTTCCGGTCGCGGGATGTTACCGAAAAACTGATGGCCCAAGGTATCGAGGTAGTAGCACCGCCCCGTGAACTAGTCCAGGCGGACCTTCCTGTTATTGTCCCTCGCATCCAAGGAGCCTTTGATGATCCTGAATTAAACGTGGTGGTGGACGTCGGCGGCGACGATATTGGTGCCACAGCATTGGGTCGATTCAGCGATCAATTGAAACTGCTGCCTCACGAGCTGTTACTCGTGGTTAACACCTGCCGGCCTTTTACTAGGGATGTTCCTAGTATTGAGAAAATGCTCACTACAATTGAAAAAGCCACTCACCTGAAAGTAACCGGTTTGGTGGCCAATGCCAACCTTGGTTCAGAGACTACACCGGAAATCGTTCAGAGTGGGCTGAACATTATTATGACTGCGGTAGAAAAGATCGGTATTCCGGTGGTGGGGGCAGGGGTGCGTGAAGACCTGGTCGAAGCTGTAGGTGATTTAGGTGTACCTATATTCCCCATTACTATTACTTTATTGCCCCCATGGTACAAAGCCCCGGTCGCTACAAGGGATCGGAGACGAGTAATGGCCGCACAGGCGGCACTGACTGATCAGCTGCAGAAACAGTAAGCTCTTTATAGCTGAAGGATTCTGCATTCCTGGTCTACCGTATTTATGAAAGGAGCACCCCGTCTTTTGACGGAGGTACTCTTTTATTTTGTGGCTTCTTTCATCATTTGCCTCACCACTACCCTTAAGTTCCGGTATAGAGACATATACAACGCAAAGCGTGTCTAGCCAGCGTGGCAGTGCCGCAATTACGGCAGACCGCAGCGCCCTTCAAATCAAAGATCTTGACCTTCTTGCATGGCCACACGGATGTGTGGATCGCCAGGTGGCAGAAACGTAAGCCAGGCCGGAACCACACCCGGCGTCCAGCACGCGCGCACCTGCGTGCGGGGTGAAGAGGTCGAAGGCCAGCTTTGTCTCCACCTGATCGAGGAAACGCCCGATCGGCGTTTGGTACCACTTGTCATACTCCGGCGCCACCGGATCAAAGAAAGCCATCTTTCGCCTCTGTTTACAAGATTGCGAGCAGCCGGCGCTTAAGCGCGATGAAACCCGGCGCCATCACCGTCTCTTCTGAGCGCGGGCGCGGCAGGTCCACCTTAAGCTCCAGCTTCACCCGCGCCGGCCGCGCACTCAGTACGTACACCCGGTCGGAGAGAAGGAGCGCCTCCTCGACGTCGTGGGTTATGAGGAGCACCGAGGTCTGGTACCGCTCCAGGGTGGAGAGCAGCCAAAGCTGCATCTTGCGCCGGGTGAGGGCATCCAGGGCCCCGAAGGGTTCATCGAGCAGCATGATGTCGCTGGCGAAGAGGTAGGTCCGAAGGAGCGCCGCCCGCTGCCGCATGCCCCCGGAGAGCTGGGCCGGGTAGTGGCGCTCGAACCCGGCCAGACCAAAGTCGGGAAAATAAGGGGCGGCCTGGGCGCGCGCCTGCCGCCAGTTTAATCCCTTAACCACCAGCGGCAGGCAGACATTGTCCAGGATGGTCCGCCAGGGAAGGAGCAGGTCCTTCTGGTGCATGTAACTCACCCGGCCGGTACGCCCCGTGTAGTCCTCCCCGTCGATGTGCACCGTGCCGGCGTCCGGCAGGTGGAGCCCGGAGATGATGTTAAAGAGGGTGCTTTTGCCGCAGCCGCTGGGCCCTACGACGGCAACGAATTCCCCCTCCGCCAGGGTAAGGCTCACGTCGCCCAGGGTCGGCAGGTTGCCGTACGTTTTCTTGATGCCCCGTGCTTCCACTTTCAGCAAACTCTTCACGGCCTTCCGGGCAGGATCAGCGGCCCCACCTACTTCGCAGGCAAAAACTCGTTGGTGAAGGCCGCCTTGGGATCGATGTTCTTTTCGATCACTCGGCGGTCGTACATCCAGTCGGCGTAGTTTTTCCACACACTCTCTTTCATTTCACCCCAGCGCGGCGCATCGGCCCGGTACTCCTGGGCCAGGTACTTCTGGCTGGCCAGCACCAGGTCCTTGTTCAGTTCCGGTACAGCGCTGGTGAGAATGTTCGCCGCCTCTTCCGGGTGCGCGATGGCGTATTCGTAGCCCTGGCTGGTGGCTTTAAGGAACTTTTTCACGAGTTCCGGTCTTTCGCTGAGGGTCTTTTCACTGGCAATAAGGACCGGGGTGTAGTAGTCGAGGGCCGGGTCTTCATCGATCAGCTTGATGAAATTGAGCTTGATACCCCTTTGCTCGGCCTCAATGCCGGTCCAACCCCAGTAGATCCATTCGAAGTCCACGTCCTTTTTCACGGTGGTGAAAAAGTCGGCCGAGCCGATGTTGACCATTTCTACTTTCCTGAAGTCGGCGCCGTGTTTATCCATGAGGGCCTTGAGCATGGCCTCTTCCATGGGCGAACCCCAGCCGCCGTACTTGCGGCCCTCAAAGTCCTTGGGGGTTTTGATTCCCTTTTCCACCGGCGAAGCGAAACCGGAGGTGTTGTGCTGGATGACCGCCGCGATGGCCTTCACCGGGATGCCGGCCACGCGCGCGTTGGTCACCTCTTCCTGGTAGCTAACGCCGAAGTCCGCCTTGCCGGCGGCCACCAGCTGGGCCACACCGCCCTCCAGCGGCCCGACGATGCTGACATCCAAGCCCTGCTCCTTGTAATAGTCCTTGTCCCGTGCCACATAAAGCCCGGTGTGGTTGGTATTGGGCGTCCAGTCGAGCAGCACCGTCGCCTTGACGGGCTCCTGGGTCGCTGGAGGGGTCGGCGGCACCGCCTTGTCCCCCGTTTGAGCACTGCAGCCGCCCAGCAGGGCAGGTATGAGTGCCAGGAGCAGGGATAGGGCAATCAGTCGTTTCACGGTTTCTTCCTCCCTTATGTTGCTATTCCTCGCTCCTCAGCCGCAGCCAAGGCATCAGACGGTGCTCCAAAAGCTCGATTACCTTGAACACCGCCAAGCTGAGCAGCGTAATGATACCGATGCCGGCAAACACCCGCGCCGTGGCGAAGGAACGCTGGGAGAGCGTCATGTAGTAGCCCAGGCCGGCCTGGGCACCCAGCCACTCGCCGATGACGGCGCCCATGATGCTGTAGGTGGCGGCGATCTTGAGCCCTGAAAAAAGCGCCGGCAGCGCCGCCGGGAGTTTGACCAGTCGAAGCTGGGTCAGGCGGCTCGCCCCCATGGAGCGTAACAGATCGATAAGCTCGCCGTCCACCCCCGCCAGGCCGTCGAGCAGGCTCACCGCTACAGGAAAGAAACATACCAGTACCGCCACGAGCACCTTGGGGAGGAGCCCGTAGCCGAACCAGATGAGAAAAAGCGGCGCCACTGAGATGATGGGCACGGTTTGCGAGGCCACCAGGAGCGGATACAGCGCCCGGCGCACCAGGGGCAAGGCATCCATGGCAAAAGCCAGGGCAAAGGCCAGCACCACCGCCAGAAGAAAACCGAGGAGGGACTCGTACAAGGTGACAGCCGTATGTTGCGCAAACAGCGGCCCGCCTTCGCCCAGGGCGCGCAGGATGGCGGAAGGAGCAGGCAGGAGCCACGGCTCGATCATCAAGAGCCGTACCGCTGCTTCCCAAAGTACGAGAAGAAACATTAGAAAGGCGGGCGCCACCCAGTTACCGCCGGTACTTGCCGACTTTCTCGGCCATGGTAACGCCAGCCGGTTTATAATCAATCTTGACCACCGAGACAACGCGCGCGGCCCCCTCCTTAGTGCAAACCTCCTGGGCCTTTTTTACGATGTCAAGGAGCAGGTCCAGTTCCCCCTCCATGGTGGTTTCCATGGGGCCCACCTCGTACTTCACCCCGGAGGCTTGAATGAGCTCAATCACCTTGTCCACCACCGGGTAGATGCGCTCTTCCGGCACCGCCGGCAGCACCTGCAGGCTGACGTTGACAACTGGCATCCGTCTTCCCCCTTCCTAAATGATCAAGGCTGCCTAACCCTCCCTGGGCCAGGCAGCCTCAAGCTCTCGGTAGTCAGCATATGGCACCTACGCTGGCATTACCCAGATCAGGTTTAAGGGTCGGGACCGCCAGGTCCCCTCTCAGCCGGATCCTTCCAGCTCCCCTTTTGTCCCCATTATACCTTTCTGACGGCCACTCGTCAAGAAAAAGAATGGGACCCAGAGACTGGGCCCCATTTCCTTGCCTTGACCCTTACCGCACCTTCGTCGGGATAAACATATCGACTATACCGATGACGAAGGCCCCGAGCAGAGCGCCGAGGATGGTTACCCTGAGACCAGGCACGACAAACTGCGCGGCATAGATAACGATGGCCGAAACGATAAACCCCACTATGCCGTGGCCGTAGGGCGAGATCTGGCGACCGCCAATGGCCTCGATGACGTAACCGAACAGCGCAATGACGATAGCTGCCAGGAGCGCGGTACCGAAGGTCAGGCGGCTAAAACCGGGAACCACATAGCCGACCAGCATCAGCACCAGCGCCGCAACGACAAACCGCACGATGTGACTGACCCAGGAGCCTACTCCACCCAGGTCACGGTCGTGGCGAACCATCTGATTGTTGCCGCCACCTTCTCCGCCCTGCTTTTCATCTGGCATGCACTTTCACCTCCATTGCTAGCTTGTACCAAAGCGGGCAGCTTTATAACTGCCCGCTCAAATTTTAGTCCTTGTTTTCCGGCCCCCGCTCGGGATCATACAGGCGCCGCCGGCCGCGCAGGCGATCGACATCTTCCTTGCGTACTCCCACCAGCTGGCGTTTTTCCTTGCCGGCCGCTGCCTTTCGTTCCGCCATTTTTTCACCCTGACTTAGAGTTTCCCAACGGCCAAAACTTATACTTGGAGCCCTGGGGCCGGATGGGTATAATAATCCGCGCCGTGGCCAGAAGCTCCCGCCTGAGGTTCGACGCCGGCGCGCCGTCGGTGGCACGCGACTTCAGCACTAAGCCGGCAAGCAGCTCTTCACCCCTCACCGATCAACCCCCCAGAAAAACAAGTAGCGTTCAACTCAGTTTATGCCTTCTCCCCGCCGCCGGTTACAGGACGGTGCGCCAGCTCATCATAGAGCGATCCCAGGAGCAGGTCCGCGGCACTCACAGTGAGACCAGGCAGCCTCAAATCCTGCACAGCCAGAGCCAAGACGGCGGCCCCGGCGGCGATGATATCCGCCCGGCCCGGGGGAAGGCCGGGCAGCTTCCGCCGTTCTTTTACCGTAAGCCGGGCCAGTTTTACGGCCAGGCTTTCCACCTGAGCCGCCGTAAGGTAAAAACCATGCACCTTCCGAGGGTCGTACACCGTAAGCGCCTGGGTCATGGCGGCCAAGGTTGTAGCCGTTCCACCCACCGCCACCGCCTGCCCGGTCCTCCCCCGCCAGCGCGCAGCGAGCGGCGCCAGGGCGGCGTGCACCTGTTGCTCCAGGGCGGCCAGCTGGGCCGGAGTCGGCGGGTCAGACCTCAGGTAGGCCTCGGTCAGCCGCACCGCGCCCACCTTCAGGCTCTCCACGGCATGAAGTTTTTCGCCTTCGCCCCAAATAAGCTCGGTGCTGCCGCCGCCCACATCCAGCACCAGCACCAGCCCCGTGAGGCCGAGCGCCCGCGCCGCTCCCAGGTAACTGAGCCGGGCTTCGTCGGCGCCGCTTAGGACCTCGGGACACAGCCCGGTGAGCGCCTTCACCCGCGCCAAAAACTCGGCGCGGTTGGCCGCCTCCCGCGTCGCGCTGGTGGCAAAAAGGCGTACCCGCACGGCCCCTTCGGCCCGGGCAGCTTCCAAAAAGCGGGCGACAGCGGCCGCTGTTCTGGCCTGGGCCGGCCGCTTAAGCACGTTGCTGCCGCCGATTCCCTCGCCGAGGCGCGTGGCGGCCAGTTCCTCGCGGATGACTTTCAGCCCGCTGCCGGCGGTTTCCGCCAGGAGCAGGCGGGTGGAATTGGTGCCGATGTCAATGGCGGCCAGACGCATTGCTCTTCCTCCCACAAAAAAAGGCATCCCTCAGGATGCCACAAACCTGCCCTTTTCTCTTACGGCTACTACCACATTTCGGGATTGCGCCGGTTTGTGCCCCGCCCGCCCCGCTTTTCCTCTGCGCTGCGGCGCAGGTCCGACTGCCGCTCGTCGCTTTCCTTCAAGAAGCGGGCCAGTTTGTCTTCGAAGCTTAAACTCGCATGTCGCGCTTCGCGGTGACCGCCGCGCCGCCGCGGGCCTTCATGGGTAACCTGGCGGATGGAAAGACCGATCTTGCCGTTCTTATCCAAGCTGATGACCTTAACCTTCACCCGGTCGTTTTCCTTAAGGTAATCCTTAACATCCCGCACATAAGCGTCGGCTACTTCCGAAATGTGCACCAGCCCCGTCTGCCCGCCCGGCAACGTGACGAAGGCACCAAAGTGCGTTATACCCGTGACAACACCTTCGACGATGTTGCCTACCTCCAAAGCCATGCGCGACCCTTTCCTCCTTGATATCGTCTCCAACAGAATTATTATAGCTGTCCAACCCTTTTTCTGTCAACGACTTATTTCTGCGCCCGGTCAGGGGCCGGAAGAAAGATTATCTCCCCCGGCTTAACCAATCCCAGCTGCTCGCGCGCCACCTTTTCCACATAAGCATCGCTTTTGAGGTAGGTAATTTCCTGTTTCAGCTCCGCGGTGCGCTTTTCGGTCGCCGCGATCTGGGCGTTCACCTGGTCCAGCCTGCCCTTTAGCTCCAGCGCCAGCCGGAGCTGCCCGGCCGAACAATAAAGGAAATAACCGGTTAAACCCAGAAGCAAGAAAACGCCCCACCGCGGCTTTTTCCGCGGCCCGGAATGTTTCTGCCACGGTACCTTGAGGCGTCTGCCGCCCTGTTCCCTGCGCAAGGAGATTGCCACCCGGTTCACCTCGCTGCCCGACCACTCGGCCTTTCTAGTTCTTTTCGGCGCCGCCGGGCGTTTTCCTGCTTTCGCTGTCAAGATTTCCTGTTCGGTTTTAAGAGCTCAAGCTTTCTCCTGATGAGCCGCTGCACGGCCCTGCCCCACCGGCGGCCGCCCTGGCTTCCCGCCTGCATCAGCCCAAGGGCCAGGCGGGCCGGAAACAAAAAGGGCCAGCCCAGAAGGCGCAGGGCCCCACCCGCCCCCCGGTAGAAAAAGCGCACGCTGAGCCGCAGCGGCCGGCGCAGGAGGGGGCTCAGAGCCAGCTGGTAGAGGCCAAAACCCGCCCCCAGGCTGAGAAAAACGTACAGACGTACCTGGCCGTAGTTCGCCAGCATCAGCGTCGCCGCCGCCACGAGCATGGCCACCAGCCAGAACAGCAAATCCCCGGCCGAGGTGACTATCCAGCCTGGGTGCAGCACCGCCCGGCACGCCCGCCAAAGATCGAACAAAAGGCCCAAGCCTGCGCCGCAGGCCAGGGTAAAGCCTAAGGTGGTGAGTTCAACTTCCAGCACGCCTGCTTCGCTCCCCTCACTTTAGGAGGCGTGCCAAGATCCCTTTGCCTCGTTTTTCGGCACGGCTCTCGCTGTACTCCAAGCTGGTAATTTCTCCCTCCACCTCCAGCTTCTCCTGTTCCAGGCTGAGCTGTTTGATGTGCAGGCCCTCGCCCCTGAGGTGCAGCACGCCAAGGTTGGTCTCGAGCACGATGCTCTTGTCGTCGAAGCTGTCCACATGCCGGACACCGCTTATCTCCAGCCGTTCCCGGTTCAGCATGAGTACACGGTGTTCCTCGGGCTTGAGCTCCATAGCCTTCCCCTCCCCGCCGCCAGGTTTCGCGCCGGACCGGGCGCCTGCCAACCCTACTTAATTGTATATATGCCGGGCGGGACGAGAGAATGACAAACGGGGCCGGCCGGGGATTCACCCCGGCCGGCCCCCGGCCGCTCTTTCACCGGTACAGGCGGTCGACGCGTACATCCTTGAAGAAGTAGCGGATGATATCCTGCGGGCTCTTGCCTTCTTTCGCCAGGGCGTACGCGCCCCACTGGCACAGGCCCACCCCGTGGCCGAAGCCGCGGCCGCGGAAGGTCACCCGGTCACCGCTGGTCTTGATATCGTCAATGAGGATGGACTTCAAGCGGGTACTGCCGATCGCCACCCTGAAATCCGCGCCCGGCACCTGAGTACCATAAACGTTCAGGGTCACCGCCCGGCCGGTGGGGCCGCGTTTGGCGATGCTCACCGTGCCGCCGGCACCCGGACTCAGGTTCATCTTGGCGAGCGCCCCAGTGATTTCCGAACGCGTGAAGGTGGCAGTCCAGCTCCGGTCATTCGGCGGCGCATAGCGCACCCCGGGGCTCTTCACGCTTTTAATATAGGGCGGTTCCGGCCCCTTGAAGGCGAGTCCCTCCTTGGCCGTAGCCGTGCGCGGCCCGGCAAAGGCGCTGAACCAGCCGCGGATGAACTTACCGTTGTACGTAGCCACCTGCCCGCGGGTCATCTGCACTGCCCGGCGGACCTTGTCGTTGATACGGGTCGGGTCGTAGGCCTGAAACTCCTCCACCTTGGTGGAAACGTCGGTCCCGTGGAGCGCCCGGGTGCCGCCCTTGGTCTCGAGCTCCTCCAGGGTAAAGGTGCGGGCCAGAATAGCCTGGGCGGCCAGGGCGTTTTCCGGCCACGTGGGCTCCATCTCCGCCGCCACCACGCCAGCGATGTACTCCTCCATTTTTATATCGCGGCGCTGGCCGGTTTTGTTGTCATAGAGCGACAGGGTCGGTTCCCGTCCAGAACGGGCCACCGCCACCGGGCCGGTGGTCTGAGGTTTTTTCGCCGGCGGCGGCAGGGGCGCCCGTTGGGGACGGCGCAGGCAACCGGCGGTGGCAAAAACAAGAGCAACAACGAGCAGGGCCAAGAAGCGGCGTCTCCTGAACACGGTAGCAGCCTCCTCGCAGCTTTCTTGCCCTTAGTATGCCCCTCGCCCCCGTCTTTAGTCCCGCGGCGCGGCAGCGCCGCCCCAGGGTTCTTCCTTGATGACCCGGTAAAGGTCCTTCGCTTCGGCGGCGCGCACGTTTTCCCGCGTCGCCAGGATCTCCAGCGTCACCCGTTTCCCGCCCCAGCTGAGCTGCAGTGTATCCCCGGGCTTCACCTCGCTGGCCGGCTTCGCCACCCGGCCGTTGAGCATAATCCGTCCCTGATCGGAAACCTCCTTGGCCAGGGTGCGGCGCTTCACCAAGCGTGCCACCTTGAGAAACTTATCCAGGCGCATTGCCAGGCCTCCTCTAAACTCTATGACAAAGGGCGGCCGCAGAGGGCCGCCCCCGTTTTCAACGCCACATTGTGCTCTCCCGGGCCGGTGTGCTTACCTGCCCACCGTCTCACGCAGGCCTTTACCGGCTTTGAACACCGGCAGTTTCGCCGCGGCGATGTCAATCTCCTCGCCTGTCTGCGGGTTACGGCCCTTGCGCGCGGCGCGCTCGCGCACCTCAAAGGTGCCGAAGCCCACCACCTGCACCTTCTCGCCGGCGGCCAGCGCTTCGCCTACTGCATCAAAGACGGCGCTCACGGCCTTTTCCGCGTCTTTCTTGGTAAGCCCGCTCTTCTCGGCGACTACGCTTACCAGGTCGGTCTTGTTCACAACAATCCCTCCTCATTCGTGCCTGTCACCTTGTTCTTCTATTCTCCAAGAAAAGCCAATATCCTTCTTACTTCGCGCCCGTTAAGAAAGTTTTTCCATGGCCTTGGCCTGCTCCCACAGGTCGTCCATCTCCGCCAGCGACAACTCCTCCACCGAACGACCCGTGGCCGCCGCCGTTTGTTCGATGAAGGCGAAGCGCTCCTCGAACTTGCGTGTCGTCGCCGCCAGGGCCAGCTCCGGCTCCACCTTGAGGAAGCGGGCGACATTTACCACTGCAAACAAAAGATCCCCCAGCTCCTCCGCCACGGCCGCTGTATCGCCGCCGGCCGCCGCCGCCTTCAGCTCACGCGCCTCCTCACCCACCTTCTCCCAGGCGCCGCCCGCATCCGGCCAGTCGAAACCCACCCGGGCCGCCCGTTCCTGGATCTTGTACGCCCTAAGCAGCGCCGGCAAAGCACGCGGCACGCCGCCTAGCGCCGTCGGTTCCTCCCCCGCCGTTTCTTTCTCCCGGCGCTTGATCTGCTGCCAGTTCACCAGGACCTCGGCGCTCGTTCCCACCTTCACTTCGCCGAACACGTGGGGGTGGCGGCGGATCATTTTCTCGACAATACCGCTCACGACGGCGTTGATATCGAAGCGGCCGGCCTCCTCAGCCAGGCGGGCGTGGAACACCACCTGTAAGAGTAAGTCTCCCAACTCCTCCTGTAGTTTATGCATGTCATTCTCATCAATGGCCTCGATCACCTCGTAGCACTCTTCAATGAGGTAGCGCCGCAGCAGCTTATGGGTCTGCTCCTTGTCCCAGGGACAGCCGCCGGGACCGCGCAGGGCCGCCATGACGTTGACCAGCGGGTCTAGGGGATACCGGGCGGGCACAGCCCGGCGGGAAAGGGGGGGAACATAAAGGCTGCTCAGGTGGTCAAGCTCCCGGCGGTCGAGCTCGTACAGGGGAAGTTCGGTTACCGCCTCTCGGCCGGGCAGCCCGGCCGCGCGCACCAGTCTCACCGGATGCTCGGGCGGGTAAAGCTCCAGCAGGCTCAGTTTGACATCGCCGGCGACCAGCCGGCTGTAAACCTGGAGAAGGAGCGCCGGCTGCGCCGTGTCCAGGGGTACCTTCCTCAGGGTGAGCGCATCGCGCACCTGGAGGCCCTCCACCGGGTCCAGCCCCAGGGCCAGGAAAATGGTGTCCAGGCAGCTTACGGCCGGGAGGATCTCCACCTGTATTCCCCGACCGGGGGCTTCATCCCGCAGCCGGCGCACCGTCTCCTCCGCCACCAGGGGGTGCCCGGGCACGGCGTAGACAATGTCCGCCGCCGCGGCCGCCGCAAGCAGTTCGCTCACGATGCGGGCGTACAGCTCCTCAAAGTCTGCAGCCTGCTCGTAGAGATCATCGAAGCTTTTGATGTTCCCATCCCCGCCCGCCAGCAGTTCCTCCGCCGCCGGATGGCGTGCCGTCCTCAGATAAACCCGGCCCGCGCCTAGGGCCTCCCGCGCGCGGGGCGGCACCAGGTCCAGCCCGGCCGGGCCCAGCCCGACCACAGTGATCTTTGGCATCTCAATCAACTACCTCCTTGCCGGGACGAAAACCCAAGACGCCTGGCCAAAGTTCGGCCCGGAGCCGGCAGCAGCTCCAGATCCTCCGCGCGCACCGCCCGGACCAGGACAAGAGCCGCCCCGTAACTGAGTACGCCCAAGGCGATGCCCAGGAGCGTGGCCAGACTTGTCCCGAGATACGGCAAGCTCAGGTGGTAACCCGCCAGCACGCAGGCCGACATGAAGGCGGCGGCCGCACCCGGCTTGAGCACCAGTTCCCGCGCATCCCAGGGAAAGCCCACCAAGCGCTGAATGGCCAGGGAGTTGAGCAGCATGGCGACGATAAAGGTCGCCACCGTGCCGAAAGCCGCACCGCGGATACCCAGGGCCGGCAGCGCGGTAAAAAAATACGTCACGACCACCTTAACCGCCGCCCCAGCCGCCAGGCTGCGCACCGGGATGTCGGTACGGCCCAGGCCCTGGAGGATGCCGGAGGTTGTCTGGTGCAGGCCGAGGAAGAGGCAGCTGGCGGAAAGCGGGGCCAGGGCGACTCCGGCAGCCGGGAGATCGTACAAAAGGTCCATAATCGGGCCGGCGAGCACCAAAAGGCCGACGAAGGCCGGCAGCTCAATAAGGACCGTCAGGCGCAGCGCCGTCTGCATGCGCGCCCGGAGTCCCAGCCTGTCGCCGCTCGCCGCGGCGGCAGAGATGGCCGGCACCAGGCTCACCCCCAGGGCCACGGTGATGATGGTGGGAAGGTTGATCAAGGTGGCCGCCATTTGCGAAAGCTGCCCAAAGAGGGCCGTCGCCTCCCGGATAGTATACCCCGCCGCCTCCAGCCGGCGCGGCACAATAATAACATCCAGGTTCTGGATGATGGGCATCACCAGGCTGGCCAGGGAAACCGGCACCGCCAAAGCGAAGACTGTGCGCAAAACGGCCCGGCGTTCTGCCGGCGCCACCCGGGCGGCCTTAAGCGGCGGTTCCCTTCTTATGTACCAGGCCAGTACCGCCAGGGCGCCCAGCCCCCCGGTAACCGCGCCGAACGCCGCTCCGGCCGCCGCAAACTCGATACCGCGCCTCAGGAGCAGGTACCCAAGGGCGAGCGCCGTGCCCGCCCGCAGGAGTTGCTCCAGCACTTGGGAGACCGCTGTAGGCACCATGTCCTGCTGCCCCTGAAAGTAGCCGCGCAGCGCCGAGATAACAGCCACCAAGAAAATGGCCGGCGCAATGGCCACCAGCGGCCAGTAGGCGCGCGCGTCGCGCAGCAGGCCCAGGCGAACCAGCAGCCCGGCCAGTGCAAAGAGGAGCAGGCTGAAGCCGAGTCCGGAAACAAAAAGCGCCCTGAGCGACACCGCAAACACCTGCCTGGCTTCGTCCGGCCGGCCGCAGGCCAGCTTTTCCGCCACAAGTTTGGAAATGGCCACCGGGATCCCGGCGGTGGAGAGCGCCAGGATCATGGTGTAAAGCGGGTACGCCATGCCGTAAAGGCCCATGCCTTCGGGGCCGATCAGGCGGGCCAGGGGAATCCGGTAGACGGCGCCGAATACCTTGCTCACGATACCGGCGGCAGCCAGGATGGCCGCCCCGCCCAGGAAGGATTGCGACCGCACCTTTTTCATCCCCTCACCCCTTTCCGGATCACTCCCTCATTATACCAGAACGGGGCCGGGTTTCAACCCGGCCCCAGTGCGTTCCGTCCCTCGTCCATCCCGTCATTGTTCCATTTGCTTGGCCAGAAAGCCGGCCGCCGTCTCTGCCAGCTTCAGTTCCAGGTCGCCCATCTTGACCTCCGGGTTTTTCGAGCAGAGAATCACAGCGCCAATGGGATCGCCTTCGGCAATGATGGGAGATATGACTTCGGCGCTGAAACGGCAGTCGTCGTCTTCCGTCACGCAGTCCTTGCAGTACTTGTTCTCTTTGGGATTGTTGATAAGGACGGTGCGGCGTTCCTCCATAACCTTCTCCACGGCGGGGCTGATCTGCCGGTTGAGGAACTCCTTCTTGGGGGCTCCGGCCACGGCGATGATGGTGTCCCTGTCTGCGATGCATGCGATGTGTCCTACGGACTCTGCGAGGGAATCAGCGTACTCCTGAGCGAAGTCGCTCAGTTCCCCGATGGGGGAGTACTTCTTAAGGATGACCTCCCCTTCCCGGTCCACAAATATCTCTAGAGGGTCTCCCTCCCGAATGCGTAAAGTTCTGCGAATCTCTTTCGGGATCACTACGCGTCCTAAATCATCGATACGTCGAACGATGCCCGTCGCCTTCATTTCCACCCCTCCTTTACCCGCGCTCATCCGGATCTCTACACAGATAGTATATAGTGATTTTGACACTTTTATTCATTTTTGCCATGCGGGGTGGCCGGCGGCGAGGAGCGGCTATTTCTGGGGCGTTGTCTCCTCCGTCAACTTGTTTTCTGGCTTCAGCCTGCCTTTTAAATCGCTCAGGAAGGCCTGGAATTTCTCGTCTCTCTTCTGCGCGGAAAGCTGGGCGCTGAGGTACTGCTCCACCTCGGCCAAGGCCAAGGTGCGGGCAGGTTTTTTGTCTTCCACCTTGATGATGTGATAGCCAAAACTCGACTTAATCACCGGGCTAAGCTCGCCGACCGGCGTGCTAAAGGCCGCCTTGTCGAATTCGGGCACCATCTGGCCGGCCGGGAAGTAACCCAGCTCGCCGCCCGCTTCCCGTGAACCAGGGTCTGTGGAGTACTCCTTGGCCAGTTTGGCGAAGTCCTCACCCTTGAGTAGCCGGGCGCGCAGCTCCTGGGCAAACTTCTCATCCGCCACCAGGATGTGGCTCGCCTTCACCTGTTCAGGCACCTTAAAGTCCGCCTGGTGTTCCCGGTAGTACTTTTCCACCTCCGCCGGCGTCACCTTGATGCCGGCGGTCACCTTCTGGTAGAGTTCCTCCAGCTTGAGGTTGTTCTCCACCACGCGTTTAATGTCGTCCACGGAAAGCTTGGCTTCCTTTAAGGCCGCATCCAGTTTTGCCTTATCGCCAAACTGCTTGACAAGCCCAGCCTCAACCTCTTGCCAAGCCTGCTGCACCTTGTCCGTGCTCACCGCGATACCCTGTTTCTCCACTTCCGCAAGGAGCACGTTTTCGTCCAGGAGTTGGTCCACCACGCCGGCGCGGGAAACCTGGCTTACGTCAAGCTCGGGTGAAAACAACTTCACTAAAGCCACACGCTTGTCCACATCCGTCGCCAGAATCTGGCGTTCACCGACCGTGCCCACCACCCGGTTGCCGCTGCAGCCGGCAAGCACAAGAAGCGCCGCCGCCAGCGCCAGGAGCCGCCTTACCTTCAATGCTTTCTCCTCCTTCAGTTGGGTCGGGTGTCAGTCGTTGGTCCCATTGTACTCGACCTGGCGCGCGGCGACAAGCTCCCGGAGCCGCAGCAGGGCCTGCCGGACGGCGGCCGGCACCTCTGCCGGTTGGAGGCCCTCGGTCCGCAAGAGCAGTTCCCGCTCGTGTCCCGGCAGGGGCACCAAGCGCCGGCGCGTCGCGCGGCTGAGAGAAATTACCTCCTCCGGCGTCAGGTAAGCACCCGGGGAAAGCGTCAGCACCACCTTGTCCCCGCGCTGGGTGAGCCCCGCCACTTGGGCCCCCCGGGCCAGCACCTTAAGGCGCGCGACCTCAAGGAGCGTCGCTACCTCCGGCGGCGGGTCGCCGAAGCGGTCGATCAGGTCGGCGGCCACTTCCTCGACATCGCCTTCGCTGCGGCAGGCGGCAATGGCCTTGTAAAGCTCCATCTTATCGCGGGCCGAAGCAACGTAACTCTCAGGCAGATAGGCGGTTACCTTCAGGTCCACCTGCGGCTCCACTTCGACCGGCCGTTTTTCTCCTTTCAGCTCCCGCACTGCCTCCTCCAGGAGGCTACAATACATTTCGAAGCCGATGGCGGCAATGTGACCATGCTGCTCGGCGCCGAGGATATTGCCCGCGCCGCGGATCTCCAGGTCCCGCACCGCCAGCTTGAAGCCGGAGCCGAGTTCGGTAAACTCGCGCAGCGCCTGCAGGCGTTTTTGCGCGATGGGTGAAAGGAGCTTCTGGGGCTCGTAGGTAAAGTAGGCGTAGGCCACACGGTTGGAGCGCCCTACCCGGCCGCGCAGCTGATAAAGCTGCGCCAGTCCCAGCCGGTCCGCGTCGCGTACGACCAGGGTGTTCACATTGGGCATGTCAAGGCCGTTTTCAATGATGCTGGTGCAAACCAGAACATCGTACTCGCGCTCCAAAAAGCCCAGCACCACCCGGGCCAGGCGGGTTTCCGATAGCTGGCCGTGGGCCACGGCCACCCGGGCCTGGGGAACCAGTTCCTGTACCCGGCGCGCTTCCGCCTCGATGCCCTCCACCCGGTTGTAAAGGTAGAAGACCTGGCCGCCGCGGCCGATTTCCCGGGCGATGGCGTCGCGCACCAGCGCGTCGCTGTATTCCACCACGTAGGTCTGTACCGGGTAACGGTCCTCCGGCGGGGTCTGGATAAGGCTCATATCCCGGAGGCCCACCATGGAAAGGTGCAGCGTGCGCGGGATGGGCGTAGCGGTAAGGGTGAGCACGTCCACCGTCGCCTTAAGCTCTTTGAGGCGCTCTTTCTGACGCACACCGAAACGCTGCTCCTCGTCGATGATCACCAGGCCCAGATCGGCGAAGCGCACGTCTTTCGAGACCAGCCGGTGCGTCCCGATGATGATGTCGATGGCCCCACGCTTGAGGCGCTTGATGATTTCACGCTGTTCCAGCGCGCTGCGGAAGCGGGACAGCATCTCAATCTGCACCGGATAGCGGGCCAGGCGTTGCCGGAAGGTGTTGTAGTGCTGTTGCGCCAGGATGGTGGTGGGGACCAGCACGGCCACCTGTTTGCCGTCCATCACCGCCTTAAAGGCAGCGCGGATGGCCACCTCGGTCTTGCCGTAGCCCACGTCGCCGCAGAGCAGGCGGTCCATGGGATGCGGGCTCTCCATGTCCCGCTTCACTTCCTCGATGGCCTTGAGCTGGTCCGGGGTCTCCTCGTAGGGGAAGGCATCTTCAAACTCTTTTTGCCACACGGTATCGGGGCCGAAGGCATAGCCGGGGGCCGCTTTGCGGCGGGCATAAAGGGCAAGCAGCTCCTGGGCCATCTCCTCCACCGAGCGTTTGGCCCGGCTCTTGGCCCGTTGCCACTCGTTCCCGCCCAGCTTGCTCAAGCGGGGGCTCTCGCCCTCGGGGCCGATGTACTTCTGCAAAAGGTGCACCTGGTCGGTGGGGACATACAGCAGATCGTGGCCTGCGTACTCGAGCACCAGGTAGTCGCGGGTGCTGCCGGCGCTCTCCAGCGTCTTCACGCCCTGGTAGCGACCGATGCCGTGTACCACGTGCACCACCAGGTCCCCCACCTTAAGGTCCGTGAAGCTGGGGACGGCCGCCTCTTCCAGCGGCGCCCGCCGTTCCCGCCGGCGAGCCTGGCCGAAGATCTCGGCGTCGCTTATCTCCACCACCTTCAAGGTGGGGAGTTCAAAGCCGGCCGAAATCGGG
Source organism: Gelria sp. Kuro-4 (assembly GCF_019668485.1). Lineage (NCBI taxonomy): Bacteria > Bacillati > Bacillota > Clostridia > Thermoanaerobacterales > Thermoanaerobacteraceae > Gelria > Gelria sp. Kuro-4. The sequence continues at coordinate 253,738 of NZ_AP024619.1, forward strand.
CCCACCGCCACGGCGGCCCGTATGCCCGGCACGTTGTCCTTGAGCCAGGTCTTCAGACGGCCGGCCCGGTTCTCGTTGCTGGCCCGGAGCGTGACGGCATAGCCGTCGTGGTGCCAGCGCCTGAGATCTTCCGCCAGCCGCCCTTCATTCTGGTGGTAGGGCGTCAGGCCCCGCGCCGCGATGGAGATGAAGGCCTGGGGATTGCTGTACGGGGCCCGGCGCAGGAAAAGGCTGAGACCCACGCGCTGCAGGCGCCCGAGGCGCGCAAGGAGGATGTCAGGGCCGGCGTAAAGCTGTGCCTCTTCCGGGAGCAGGTTTCCCTCCTCCAGGAGGTGCTTTTGCATCCCGGCCAGACCCTGGGCAAAGCTGCGGCCCTCTTCCACCAGCTCGAGGGGCTCGTCCAGGAAAACCAAGGTGCGCGGGGAAAAGTAGTCCATAAGATAGGTCTCTTCCTCATAGGCGAAGGGGAGGAGCCGCGCCGCCGCCTCGGGCAGGCCCTCCCTCGCTCGTTCCAGGAAAGCGGCCGCGCGCTGGCGCACCCGCTCCGCCTGAGCGCTGAGGCCCCGTGCGCGCAGGCCGTCTTGGTAGCGCCCTGCCGAGGCGGCAAAGGCGGCGAGCGCATGCTCGCGCTCGGCCGGCAGCAGGCACACCTCCCGCGCAGGCCCGACCCAGGCACCTGTGAGTTTGGCCAGGGAGCGCTGGCTTTCCGGGTCGAACTCCCGCAGGGAGTCTATTTCGGTATCAAAAAGCTCCACCCTAAGCGGCCGGACCGCGGGCAGCGGGAAAACGTCGAGGATGTCGCCGCGCGCCGCAAACTCCGCGCGGTTTTCCACCCGTTCCACCCGCGTGTAGCCCAGCTCCACCAGGTGCTCCAGCAGCTTTTCCCGATCCACCTCGTCTCCGGGGCGCAGCCAGAAACCCTGCCGCGCAAAGACCGCCGGGGGCAAAAGACGCCGGGTCAGGGCCGCAAGCGGCGCCACAACGGCGCCGGCCTCGCCCCGCACCAGCGCCCCCAAAACGTTCAGCCGCTGAGCCGTAAGTTCCGGGCTCTCGGCGTAGTACTCGTAAGGCAGTACCTCCGCCGGCGGAAAGACAAGGATCTTACTGCCGGGTAGAAACGCCGCCAGGTCCTCGGCCACGGTTTCGGCCTGCTGTAGGTGGCTCGTGATGTAGAGGGCCGGCCGCCGTATTTCCTCAAGGACGAGGGCGGCCAGGTAGGCCTTCTGTGCGCCGCTCACACCGTGAACCAGTTGTTCCGGCACGCCGCGTGCCACGTTGCTTAAAAGCTCGTGCAGTTCGCTATTTTCTGCTGCATTGTCCCAAAGGGCCATTCTGTTTCCCCCTATCGGGAGTAAGACAAACTGAGGGGCCGCAAAAGGAAGGAGGCGCAAAACGGCGCCCCTCTATCGCCTTCTTTATTATAACGGGGCCTGGAAGGAGGCGCAAGCCGATCACGGCGCGCGGCCAAGGCCGTGGCGGCGGTCAGAGGCCGTGGCCCCCAACAAGCCGGCGCAAAACCGAAAACGGGACTGCCGCCGGCCGGCGCGCCGCAGAGCGTGCTGAGCCCGCAGTGTATGCATCTTCCAGGACCAGTCTATGTTTGAGACCGAAGGTTTAGTGCGCCTGGGTCTTGGATTGTTCATTCCATAAATGTATAATATTAACATGACAGCAGGGAAAGGAGCGAGCAGGGTGAAGGTTGTCGCGCAGGAGCCCCGCCGGCTTCAAGAACTGGACCAAGAGATTGAAGCGCTACGGGAGAAACTCTATCGCCTGGTCTGCTCCAATCCATCCCAATTGCGCACGCCGGGTGCGTACGAACTGTCCATGCAGCTGGATGAGCTTATTGCCAAATTGCAGGTAAGCCTGGTCGCGCCGGCGCAGCAGGAAAGGTGTGAGCGAAGCGGAAGCTAGAATAGAGGTTGGGTTGGGGGGAAGATACGGTATGGAGCTTACATCGGTAAAGGGGTTGATTTCAATCACCCTTTCTGTGAAAGAACACGAGCGGCAGCGCCTGGCAGGCCTTTCCACTTCTGACCTCCTCCAACTCTCCAAAAGTGAGTTAAGCCAAGTAGTCCAACCGGATCTGGTACGGGAGGTCATGGTGGGCTACGACGGGGAAACAGTGCAAATGATCCTGAGCATTTAGGCCCTGCAAAGGGCCGATTTTTTTAGGAGCTTATTCCCAATGCGGTCTAACTCCGCCTGCGGCGGCCTGTGCCTGCATTGGGACTCTATCCTTTCCCTTCACACGCCACGGACAGGCCTGCCCAGCTTCAGCGCCCGCCTGTGGCGGCTGACAAGCGCCACACGGTGTGCTAACATGGCTGTAGGTTTTACAGCCTTAGACAACTCAACAGGGGGCGGTAAAGTTGTCTGTGCTGAATCCTCCTCGAGAGGTACGGGGGAATGTACCGCTTGTCAGCGGCGGGTGCATCTCTTACGAGAGGGACATCCTTCGGTCCTAACCTGGAACTAACCCCGGAAGCGAGTGAAGGAAAGGAGCGAGGAACATGCTGAAGCAGCTTTTGACCCGGTTACCTCTGACCCTGAAACGCATCCGGAAACAGCTCACGCTGGAGACCGAAAAAAAGAGTGTGATGGTCGGACTGGCAGCGCTCCTGGTGTTCGGTGTGTCCGCCCCGGCCGCTGCCGCAGCCTACACCGTACAGCCGGGCGACTCACTCTGGCTCATCGGCCAGCGCTACGGCGTAAGCGTGACCGCTCTACAGCAGGCAAACGGCCTTTGGACCGACCTGATCTACCCCGGCGATGTGCTCACCATCCCGGACGGCGGCACCCCGGCCGCGCTGGCTTCCCGGGGCAGCGCCCGCCCATCCATGCGGGAGGTTGAACTGCTGGCCCAGATGATCACGGCCGAGGCACAGGGTGAACCGTACGAAGGAAAAGTAGCGGTCGGCGCCGTGATTCTCAATCGCCTGCGCGACCCGCGTTTCCCCAACACTTTGGAGGGCGTCCTCTACGAAACCGATGCCTTTGAGCCCATACTGAACGGCACCTTCTACCAGACACCCGATGCCGAAAGCATCCGGGCCGCCCAGGATGCCCTAGCCGGCTGGGATCCCACCGGCGGCGCCCTTTACTTCTACAACCCGTCCCGGGCCTGGTCCACCTGGATTTTCAGCCGCCCCGTCCTCACCCAGATCGGCAATCACGTGTTCGCTAAATAGGATTCCCTTTCGACCCGCGCCGGCGGGTCTTTTTCTTTGCCCGGCAGGATTTTTACCTTACAGGGACGAATTATGCATCATAAACAGATGATAGACGATTCTTGTCAAATATTTGACATTTGGCAGGGGGTACGGGGTATGAAGACACAGCCGGCTTTCCCCAGCCTTAAGAAGGCCTGGGAAACTTTCACCGCAACGGGAACGGTGCTTCCCGGGGTCCCTCCCCTGGTGGCCACGGCCTGGCAGCGCTGCCGTCACCTTGGAGTAGATCCCAACCAGGGTTTTTGCACCGAGGTGCTGCCGGCACCGGAGTACGCCGCCCACCTGGCGGCCAACGCCGAACTCCTTGAGGTGGCGCGGCCCTTCCTCACCAGCCTGTACGAAATCGTGCAGGGGTCCGGCTTCGCCGTGGTCCTGGTGGACCGCGACGGCGTGGTGATTGAGGTCCGGGGCGATCCGACAATCCTTAAAGCGTCCGCCAGCGCGCTCAACTTCGTCCCCGGGGCGGTGTGGCGCGAAGACATAGTGGGTAACACGGCCGTGGGCACCGCGCTACGGGAAAAGGTACCATTACAGGTAGCCGGCTACGAGCACTACTGCCGGGCGCACCATCCCTGGGCCTGTTCGGCGGCTCCCATCCTCGGTCCCGACGGTACGGCCTGGGGAGCGCTCAACGTGTCCGGGGTTCTCAGGCAGGTGCACCCGCACACCCTGGGCATGGTGGTGGCCGCCGCCCGCGCCATCGAAGGCCAGCTGGCCATGCGGCAGGCGACGGAGGAACTCCGGCTGCAGCACAAGTATCAGGAGGCCATCGTGGAATCCATGTCCGACGGCCTTCTCACCATCGACCGCAGCGGGCACATCACCTACATAAACGCCACAGGCGGCCGGATCCTGGGCGTGGACCCGAAAAAAGTCGTGGGTAAGTTCGTCGGCGACATCGTGGACTTCAGGCCGGTAGTCCTTTCCGTCCTGGAAAGCGGGCACGGCTACGTGGACCGGGAGTTCATGGTGAAAACCGGCAGCGGCTTCAAGCACTTCATTAAAACGGCCGTCCCCATCCGCGACGAGAATGGCAACCTCACGGGAGTGGTGGATACTTTCCGCGAGATAAAACGCGTGCGTAAGATGGTCAACCAGATGGTGGGCGCCACGGCCAACTTCACCTTTGCCGACATCCTGGGTGAAAGCCGCGAAATAGCGGAGTGCGTGCGCCTGGCCAAAATTGCCGCGCAGAGTTCCTCTACCGTCCTGCTGCAGGGCGAAAGCGGCACCGGCAAAGAACTCTTCGCCCAGGCCGTCCATAATGAAAGCAACCGGCGGGAGGGGCCTTTTGTCGCTCTCAATTGTGCCGCTCTGCCCCGCGAGCTCATTGAAAGCGAACTCTTCGGGTACGAGGAAGGCGCCTTCACCGGCGCCTCCCGCGGCGGCCGGCCCGGCAAGTTCGAGCTGGCCTCCGGTGGCACCATCTTTCTTGACGAGATCGGTGACATGCCCCTTGACATGCAGGCCAAACTGCTGCGGGTTTTGCAGGAACACCGGGTGGTGCGCCTGGGCGGCAGCCATTACATCGACTGCGATGTGCGGGTGATCGCAGCCACCAACAAGGACCTGGCCCGCGAGGTGGAGGAAGGCAACTTCCGCCGCGATCTCTATTACCGGCTTAATGTCATCTCCATCCTCATTCCGCCGCTGCGGCAGCGGGGAGCCGACCTCGAGCTGTTGGTGGAGCGCCTCACGGAAAAGATCAGCCGCAAGCTCGGTCACGAGGTACACGTTTTCGCCCCCGGTGCCCTCCAGATCCTGCGCTCTTACCCCTGGCCCGGCAACGTGCGCGAGTTGGAAAACGTCATCGAGCGGGCGGTGAACATGGCCCGGGGCAAAGAGATCAGTGCGGCCGAGGTGCTGCGCCTCTTGAAGCACCAGCAGGCCGGCCCCGCGGCACCCGCAGAGCCGCTCGCCATCGAGGAGCTGGAGAAGCAGGCCATCCGCCGTGCCCTGCAGGCCGTGGACGGTAACATTTCCCTGGCCGCCCGCCTCCTCAAGATCAGCCGCAACACCCTGTACAACAAGCTCAAGAAGTATCAGATAAAGGCGAGTTAAAGGTGCAGGGCGGACCGACCGGCATGGGGCCGGACCGTTTTTGCTCAAATTTTACACAGTGTCCTGGTTTTGGGCAGAAGCGTGGAAGAATGTTGACAGCGGCCTTGTCCGCACGGCAAGAAGCTCGCTGCGCAGAAATTGAGCACCGACGTGCGGCCGGTCTGGCCGCCATTAAGCCGGCACATAGACCCAAACGCAGCCGCCGACCACCGGCCGGCCGGTCAGGTCTAGGGGCGCCCGGGCCTCCGGGCGTTTTTTTATTCCGCTCACCTGCTCCTTTTGCTTGTCTTCCCCTTGTTCGTCTTTTACCGCCACCTCCTGGTACGCTCCTTGCATACCTCGCTCTTGTGGAGGCGTGCAAAGGGAGGAACCGCCCCGGGCTGGCGCAAGAGGGGCCCGCGCAAGCTGGGCGCCCAGTTCTGACAGGAGGTGCTACCGTTTTGGAGTTCTCACGCGATGATTTAAAGGCCTTTTACCGTACCATGTTCACCATCCGGTCCTTCGAAGAGAAGATCAACGACCTCTTCCTGGCCGGCGAGATCCCTGGCTTTGTCCACCTGTACATCGGCGAGGAGGCCATCGCCACCGGCGTCATGGCCAACCTGAAAAACACCGACTACATCACCAGCACCCACCGCGGCCACGGCCACACCATCGCCAAAGGAGCCGACCTCAAGCGGATGATGGCCGAGATCTTCGGCAAGCGCACAGGGTACTGCCACGGTAAAGGCGGCTCCATGCACATCGCCGACTTCTCCATCGGCATGCTCGGGGCCAACGGCGTGGTGGGCGGCGGGTACAACCTGGCGGTGGGTGCGGCCTTGGCGGCCAAGCTCTCCGGCAGCGACCGCGTGTCCGTCTGCTTCTTCGGCGACGGTGCCTCCAACCGCGGCACTTTCCACGAGGCCATGAACATGGCCGCCGCCTGGAAGCTGCCGGCGATTTTCGTCTGTGAAAACAACCAGTGGGCTTCCACCACCCCCTACCGCACCACCACTTCCGTGGAGAACATCGCCGACCGGGCCATCGGCTACAGCATTCCGGGCGTGGTGGTGAACGGCAACGACGTGTTCTCGGTGTACGAAGCCGCCCAGGCGGCGGTGGAGCGGGCCCGGTCCGGCGGCGGTCCCACCCTCATCGAGGCGAAGACCTACCGCATCAAGGGCCACTTTGTCGGCGACCCGGAGATGTACCGGACCCGGGAGGAGGTCCAGGAGCACTTTGAAAACGACGACCCCCTGAAGAACTTCCGCGAGCAGGTTCTGACCGCAAGCCGGCTCAGCGAGAAGGAACTGGCGGAAATCGAAGCCCAGGTGAAGGAAGAGCTCGCGGCGGCCGTCCAATTTGCCAAGGAAAGCCCCTACCCAGGACCGGAGGAGCTGTTCCAAGATCTTTATGTCGAAAGCGGGGAAGCAGCATGCGGGAAATAACCTTCTCAGAGGCCACCCAAGAGGCCATGGCGGAGGAGATGGAGCGCGACAGCCGGGTCTTTTTGATGGGTGAAGACATCGCGCGCCAGGGGGGCATCTTCGGCCAGTTCAAAGGCCTGCCGCAGAAGTTCGGCTTCGACCGGGTGCGCGACACCCCGATTTCGGAAACAGCCATCGTCGGCGCCGGCGTGGGCGCCGCCCTGGCCGGGATGCGCCCGGTGGTGGACATGCACTTTGTCGACTTTATCACCGTGGCCATGGACGAGGTGGTCAACCAGATGGCCAAGATCCGCTACATGTTCGGCGGGCAGTGCACGGTGCCGTTGGTGCTGCGCGCTCCGGACGGCGCCGCCCGTTCCGCCGCGGCCCAGCACTCCCAGAGCCTGGAGGCCTGGTTTGTACACGTGCCGGGCCTCAAGGTGGTCATCCCCTCCAACCCGGCCGATGCCAAGGGCCTCCTAAAGTCCGCCATCCGCGACGACAACCCGGTGCTCTACTTCGAAAACAAGGACCTCTTCCGCATGAAGGGGCCGGTGCCGGAGGAAGAGTTCCTCACGCCCATCGGCAAGGCGAAGGTGGTGCGCGAGGGCAAAGACGTCACCATCGTCTCTTACTCCATCACCCTGCACAAGGCCCTCAAGGCCGCCGAGGCCCTCGCCCAGGACGGTATTGAGGCCGAGGTGATCGACCTTCGCACCATTGTCCCGCTCGATAAGGAGACCATCTTCGCTTCCGTTAAGAAGACAAAGCACCTCATCATCGCCCACGAGGCCACCAAGAACGGCGGCGTCGGTTCTGAAGTCGCCGCGCTGGCGGCGGAAGAAATGATCGATTACCTGGACGGCCCGATCAAGCGCATCGGGGCCAAGTTCGTGCCCATTCCCTTCAGCCCCGCCCTGGAACCTTTGACGCTGCCCCAGGTGGAAGACATCGTGGCTGCCGTCAAGGAAATCTGCTAGCAAGTCTTTTACAGAAGCAATTACCGGTTTGCTAGTTTGACCGGAGGTCAACAAAGAGCAGTCAGCTAAGAAAGGATTGAGCTATATGGACCTCGGGATAGCAGGAAAAGTTGCTGTGGTGACAGGTTCTGCAGGGGGATTAGGTTTCGCAGTTGCCCAAAAGTTGGCAGAAGAAGGTACCATTCCTGTACTCTTAGACTTAAAAGAGAAAATGCTCCAAGAGGCAGTTCAAAAGATTAGACTGCATTGCCCTCAAGCTGAAGGGTATGTGGTTGATCTCACCACATTCGACGCTGTGAGCGCCACATATGAAGAGATTTTAAAGCACTTTAGCCCTCCTGAAATATTAGTCAATTGTGCCGGCGGTGGACCCGGATTTCAAAAAAACATTACAGAACTAAGCGAGCCAGAATGGAAACGGCTAATTGACATTAACCTTAACAGCATGTTCAATACATGCAAAATAATGACCAAAGGTATGCTGAAATCGTGCTGGGGAAGGATCATTAACTTCTCATCTGTAGCGGCCTTGCGGGGCGGCGGACTACTGGGTAAGGCGGCCTATGCATCATCAAAAGCAGGTGTAATTGGGTTAACAAAGGCCTTGGCACGAGAGTTTGGAGAGTACAACATTACGGTGAACGCAATTGCTCCTTCACTCCATATCACGCCCCTAACCTCAATCTTAACTCCGGAACAAAGGGAAGCCATTGTCAGTGCTTTTCCACTCAAGCGTGCCGGAGATCCCGCGGGTCTAGGAGCCTTGGTGTGTTTCCTTGCCTCTGATTACGCCGCCTTCATCACGGGAGCAACCATAACTGTCGATGGGGGGTATGCCATGCACTGAAGTGGGCCTTGTTTGTTTGCTTATTTATTTCAACTTTATTTTAATAAGAGGAGGGCATAGGACAGATGAGAAAGGCATTCACACTTTTCGTGTCATTAGTCCTCACTGGATCCTTGGTTCTCTTGGGTTGCCAAAGTACCACCCCTCAGGCACAACAAGCTTCTTCGACAACTGTCCTTCGACTAGCCAATGTGTCACCGGTCGGGGACGTTCGGGACCTTGAGTGTAAGAAATTTGCTGACCTTGTTTCGCAAAAGACTGGTGGTAAGGTTAAGGTTGAAGTCTTCTCTGGGGGCACTCTGGGCGACTGGCGTGAGACTATCGAGGGGCTAAAGGCTAAAAGTGTTCAAGTTGTGCTTGAAAGTGTGGGCACCCTGGACGCCTACGATAAGTACGCTGATATAGAAGCTGTCCCGTTTTTGATCAAGGATTCTGATCATTATTCAAAAGTTTGGAACGGAGATATCGGAAAAGAAATTCTAGAGACAGTAGGGTCAAATGCGGGTTTCCAGCTTATGGGACCTGCCTACCGAGGTGCGCGATATGTCACAAGCAAGAAGAAAGTGGCATCAGTCAATGACCTCAAAGGTCTCAAAATTCGCGTGCCAAATATCGCCGTATATGTGAAGACATGGGAACAGCTAGGTGCCAGCCCGACACCCATGGCTTTCACCGAAATATACACCGCGTTGCAGCAAGGAACCGTTGATGCACAAGAAAACCCGCTGTCTGAGAACTGGAACAGTGCCTTTTACGAAGTATGTCCCTATCTCATCGGTACCAAGCATATCTATGGTACAGACGTTTTCATAATGGATAGGGAGTATTTTAAGTCCTTGGATCCGGAAGTACAAGCTGCAATACAAGAAGCAGCAAACGAAGCAGCAAGTTGGCGCACTCAAGAAGTGCTGAAGACAGAGAAAGATTACCTTGACAAGTTCAAGTCAAAAGGTATTACCTATGTCGAAGTGAACAGGGACGAATTCGTTCAGAAGCTAGGCGACTTTGTAGGACAACACTTCCCCCACCTAAAGCCATGGGCTGACAAGATCACGCAGTTGTAGTCTCCTTTGGGGAAGGGGGAGCCTTCTCCCTCTTCCCATTCTTCGAGGAGGACTATCGAGGAGGAAAGAAGTCTTGACCAAACTACTTAACAAGGCTGAAATCGTATTGCGTGCCGTTCTAGGCATTGCTTTGTGCATAATGACTGCGTCAGTAACATGGCAGGTGGTGCTTCGTTATGTATTCGGCAGGGCGAATGTATGGTCAGAAGAACTGGCCCGATTCTCGTTCGTTTGGTTGGTAATGCTTGGTTCCTCCTTGGCAATACGTTCTAATAGGCACATGAGTATTGACTTCATAAAAGAAAAAATGTCGCCGCAACTCCAGTTGCTTCTTTCTGCTTCGTCAACAATCCTATGTATGGTTTTTGTTGCCGTCATTGGCTGGCAAGGCTTACAGCTGCTTACAATTACAAGCCGTCAACTGTCCGGAGGGATGCGGATACCCATGGCGTATCCCTATCTGGCGATACCGGTTGGCTCTCTCCTTATGTTAGTTTTCTTCACGGAGTATCTTTTAAATCTGTCGTGGTCTAAGCAAAAGGAGCGTTAATACGATGGCGATAACCGCTTTCTTCTTGTTGGTGGCCATGCCCATCCTGGTGATACTAGGCATGCCCATAGCGTTCGCTCTCGGGGTCACTGCCCTTGCCACTCTACTAATGTTGGGTAACATGCCGTTAAATATCATCCCCCAGAAAATATTTGCCGGAATCGACTCCTTTCCTATCCTCGCTATCCCCTTCTTCATACTGGCCGGAAGCATTATGACTATCGGTGGAATTAACAAGAAGATACTTTCCATCAGCAATGCTATTGTTGGTTGGGTTGACGGCAGCCTGGCCATCGTAACAGTCGCTGCCTCCATGGTTTTTGCGGCCATATCCGGATCGGCCGTAGCAACGGTAGCGGCTATTGGAGGAATTACCATTCCTGCAATGCAAAAAGAAGGTTACGGTAGCAGTTTTGCCGCCGCTGTTGCTGCCTCGGGTGCAGTGTGCGGCCCCATTATTCCTCCAAGCATTCCTTTAATCGTTTACGGAGCCGCACTTGGGATGTCAATAAACGACCTGTTCATTGGGTCGCTGGTACCTGGCCTAATGATCGGCACCGGTCTCGGAATTGCCGCCTATGTGATTTCCCGCAAGAGGCGTTTCCCCAAGCATGAAAGAATGAGTCTGTCTGCGTCGTTGCAAGCCATCCGGGAAGGGCTCTGGGCATTGTTAATGCCAGTAATAATCCTGGGAGGCATCTTTTTCGGAATATATACTCCTACGGAAGCCTCAGTAATTGCTGTAGCCTATGGTATTTTTGTTGGCCTATTCATATACAAGGAGATTACTTGGAAGAAACTTTGGGATGTCGTCGTAGAAGCGGCAATCTCGAGCGCGGTGATCATGATGATACTTGCTGCATCAAAAATAACCAGCATCTTAGTTGTCGCTAACCATCTTTCGGAAGCCGTTACGAATTCTATACTCGCTATTACCGGTTCCAGGTTCGGAGTTCTCTTGTTAGTTAACGTATTTCTCTTGATTGTTGGCTGTTTAATGGAGGCCAACGCTGCCGTTGTAATCCTCACACCGATCCTTGTCCCGTTGGTAGCAAAAGTCGGGATGGGGCCCCTGGAGTTTGGCGTAATCATGGTATTCAACTTGTGCTTAGGTCTCCTAACACCTCCGGTTGGAGCCACACTCCTACTTGGTAACGACATTGCCCGCGCTAATATGGGACAAACAACAAAGGAAACTGTACCGTTCTTCGCTGTAGGGCTCGTAGTACTTGCCGTTATTACAGCGTTCCCTCAGATCATAACGTTCCTTCCTCACTACCTCAAGTAGGAAGACATTAGAGGCACCATTCTTGCACAACTGGGAAACTGAGACCATCCCCGTAACCTTGGCTCTGCGCCAGGCCTTCCAAGCCTTGATGAAGGGCGGCCGGGCGGCCCTCATCGGCCTGCCGGGTCGACCCGCCTGAAGGCGTGCCTTATCCCATGTGAAAGGAAGCCGATACCATGGCCAGTATTGTCACCATGCCCAAGCTCGGGCTCACCATGACCGAAGGCACCATCACCAAGTGGCTCAAGCAGGTGGGAGACAGCGTAAAAAAGGGCGACCTTCTTTTTGAGGTCGCCACCGACAAGATCACCAACCAGGTGGAGGCCCTGGAAGAGGGGATTCTGCGCCGGATCATCGTCCCGGAAGGGGGCACCGCGCCCGTGAGCGCCCCGGTGGCCGTCATCGCCGCGGCCGACGAGCCCCTGCCGGAGGTCCCCGGAGCGCAAGACGCCCCGCCGGCGGCGCCGGAAGCGGCAGCCCCCCCGTCCGCTGAAGCAACCGGCACCGAAGAGGCAAAAACCGGCGGCGCGGCAGCCGCTCCCGGTGAGGTGAAAGCCTCCCCCGCCGCCAAGAGGCTGGCCCGCGAGAGCGGCGTCAACCTGGGAGAAGTTAAACCCACCCGCCCCGACGGCCGCATTGTGGAAAAAGACGTCCTCGCCCACCTGGATGCCCAGGCCGAAGCGAAGGAATCAGCGTCGGCCCCTGCGGAAGCCGCCGGACCGGTGCGGGCCACCCCCGTGGCCGAGCGCCTGGCGCAGGAGCTGGGCGTAGACCTTAGCCGGGTGGCCGCCTCCGGACGCATCGGCAAGGAAGACGTCTTCCGCGCCTGGGCCGCCGCCCAGGGTGCACAGGAGCGGGAGCGCCGCGAGCCGCTCGAGGGCATGCGCAAGGTAATCGCCCGCCGCATGGCCGAGAGCAAGCGCACGGCACCCCACGTCACCATCAATATGGAGGTCGACATGTCCCGCGCCCGGGCGCTGCGCGAAGCCCTCAAGGCCCAGGGGAAGAAGGTCTCCTTCAACGACATCGTCGTCCTGGCCGCGGCACGGGCGTTACGCGCCTTTCCCGTGGTGAACGCCTCCCTCACGGAAACCGAGGTCATCTACCACAGCGCCGTTCACGTGGGTGTCGCCGTAGCGCTCGACAACGGGCTCATCGTGCCGGTGGTGAAAAATGCCGACCAGAAAAGCCTGCTTGCCCTGTCCGAAGAGATAAAGGACCTGGCCGCCCGGGCGCGCGCCGGGAGACTCTCGCCCGATGAAGCGGGCGGCAGCACCTTCACCGTGACCAACCTGGGGATGTACGGCGTCGACACCTTCACCCCCGTCATCAACCAGCCGGAGAGCGCCATCCTGGGCGTGAACCGCATTGCCGAGAAGCCTGTGGTGGCGGACGGCGGCATCGTCATCCGGCCGCTCATGAACCTGAGTCTCTCCTTTGACCACCGGCTCATCGACGGGGCGCTGGCGGCGGAGTTTCTGGCGCACGTGAAGACCTACCTGGAAGAGCCCGCGCTGATGCTATAAAGGTTTAGGAGGCAGAACTCATGGCGACGAAGGTTGTTGTTATCGGCGGCGGGCCGGGGGGCTATGTCGCCGCCCTGCGCGCTTCCCAGCTGGGAGCGCAGGTGACGCTGGTGGAAAAGCAAGCCCTGGGCGGCACCTGCCTCAACGTCGGCTGCATCCCCACCAAGGCCCTGCTGCACACCACCGAACTCTACCGGGCCGTCCAAGGCGGTGCAGAGATCGGTCTTAAGGCCGAAGGACTTGCCGTAGATTGGCCGGCCCTGCAGGCGCGGCGCGCGGCGGTGGTGAAGCGCCTGGTGACAGGTGTAGGCCTCCTGCTGAAACAGGCCGGCTGCAGGGTGATCGCCGGTACGGCGCGCCTGGCGGACAGCCGCACCGTGGCCGTAGCGCTGCCGGACGGCGGCGAGGCGCGGATCACCGCCGACAGAATCATCCTAGCGGCGGGCTCCGAGCCGGTGCGCCTGCCGCTACCGGGCTTCGACCTCCCCGACGTGATCTTGAGCGATGACGCCCTCGCCCTGCCGGAGGTACCGGAGAGCCTCCTCATTATGGGCGGTGGGGTCATCGGCGTGGAGCTGGCCTCGGTTTACCAGGCCCTCGGCACCAAGTGCATCATCATCGAGATGCTGCCTCAGATTCTGCCCACCCTGGATGCAGAGCTTGTGAACGGCGTCCGCGCCCACCTCACCCGCCTGGGCGTGGAGATCCACACCGGCGCCAAGGTGGAAAGCTGCGCTCCGGCCCCGGAGGGAGTCACGGTGCAGGTGGCAGCTCCCGCAGGCCCGCTGAGCTTCAGCGTAAAGAAGGTGCTGGCGGCCGTGGGCCGCCGCCCCGCCACGCGCGACCTGGGCCTCGAGGCGGCCGGCGTAGCGGCGGAACGCGGCCGCATCACGGTGAACGAGTACCTGGAGACGAGCGTACCGGGCATCTACGCCGCAGGTGACGCCATCGGCGGCACCATGCTGGCGCACGTGGCCTTCGCAGAAGGGACGGTAGCGGCGGAGAACGCGCTCGGCGCCGCGCGCAAAATCGATTACAAGACCGTCCCTTCCTGCATCTACACTCAGCCGGAAGCCGCCAGCGTGGGGCTTACCGAGGAGCAGGCCAAAGAGGCCGGGTACAAGGTGAAGGTCGGGCGCTTCCCGCTCGCCGCCAACGGCAAGGCCCTCATTGAGAGCGATGAGGGCGGGTTCCTCAAGATCGTGGCCAATGAGCGTTACGGTGAGGTTCTGGGTGTCCAGATCCTCGGCCCGCGGGCCACCGACCTCATCGGTGAGGCGGCACTGGCCCTGCGCCTGGAGGCCACCCTGGGCGAGCTCGCCTCCACCATCCACCCGCACCCGACCGTAAGCGAGGCTTATGCCGAGGCCGCCCTGGCCGCCGACAACCTGGCGCTCCACATCCCGCGGCGGCGCTAGGGAAGGCGCAAGTTGACGCTAGCCCCTTTTTTTCTTACAATAGTGGTAAGAAGGAGGGAGGCCAGTGCCACTATCACGTCTGTCCTCCAAGGGCCAACTCGTGATCCCAATTGGCATCCGGAAAAAGCTCGGGCTGGAACAAGGCGGGGAGCTAAGTCTTCATTTACGTGGCCGTAAGATCGTTCTCGAACCTATTGCCGGCCGACGCGGGACTCATACTTGGGAATCCTGGCGTGGTGCCTTGCGAAACAGCACGGCGCTGGAAGATCATCTTAAGGAACACAGCTCTGTTTGCCATTGCCTTGGCGCAAGAACTCAATGCCCCACTCCTCACTGGTGATCCCGAGATTCTAGATTTGCCCAGCCCGGGAATAAAAGTTGAACCCCTGGTTTAGCAACTTCACACGTACAGTAAAAGGTTCCGTTCCCAGCAGGGAGCGGAACCTTTTGCTGTGCGCGGGCGCGAAACTGCGCCCCCGCCTGAGGGCGACGCCATGGGGAGGGCCCCGTCGTCTCAGGCCTCGTACGGCGCCTGGAAGCTGTTGTGCCGGTTCATGGCCGCCGCGGCGCCCTCTGCAAGCCAGGTGCGGATGGCGGCGGCCGCCGCCACGATCACTTCGTCCAGGATGCGCCCTTCTTCCTCGCTGAAGGCCCCCAGCACCTTGTCTTTGGCGCTTTCGGAGCCTTCGGGACGCCCGATACCCAGGCGCAGGCGGGCGAAATCGCTGGTACCCAGTTCACTGATGATGGAAAGAAGCCCGCGGTGCCCGCCGTGGCTGCCCCGGGCTCTCAGGCGCAGGCGCCCCAGGGGCAGGTCCAGGTCGTCGGATACCACCAGGAGATCCTCGCTCGGGTCGAGCTTGTACCAGCGCACCAGGGCACCCACCGCCAGGCCGCTCAGGTTCATGTAGGTTTGGGGCTTGGCCAGGACCACGTCCACACCCGCCACCCGACCGCGCGCCAGGGCGGCGTGGAAATCCGAAGCGGCAAAAGTAAGCTTCTCTTCGCGCGCCAGGTAATCCACCACCAGGAAACCCGCGTTGTGGCGCGTTTCCTCGTACTCCCGGCCCGGGTTACCCAGCCCCGCCACCAGCTTCATGCAGCGTTACTCCTTGTCCTTCTCTTCCGCCGCCGGAGCCTCGCCGGCCTCGGCAGCCTCCGCTTCCGCGGCCGCCGGCTCGCCTTCCTCTTCCTTGGTCGGGGCCAGGACGCTGGCGATAACCTCGTTCTGGTCGGTGAGCACCTTAACCGCCGCCGGCACCTCAAGGTCGCGCACAAAGAGCGCGTCGCCCACATCCAGCCCGCTGATGTCGACCGCAATGGACTCAGGCAGGTCGTGCGGCAGGCATTCCACTTCCACCTCGCGCAGCTGGTGCTGCAGGACACCGCCCTCCTTGACGCCCTGGGGGGTCCCTTTCAGGGCAAGCGGCAACACGGTCCGGAGCTTCTTCGTGAGCGAGATTCCCTGAAAGTCAACGTGAACGACGTTCCCGCGCACCGGGTGGTACTGCACCTCTTTAATCATCGCCGGGTGCTCGGCCTCGCCCTCCACTTTTACGGTGACAATGGAGCCGGGCCCGTGCGTGGTGAGGAGTTTCTCGAGCCGGCCCTGCTCAGCGACAAGATGCACGGGTTCCGCCACGCCTTCCCCGTATAGCACTACCGGTACCCGGCCGGCCCGCCGGTCGGCATGGCTGGCTCCTTTACCCGTCGCCGTACGCTTTTTCGTTACCACAACTTCCGCCATTCTTCTCTCTCCTTACTCAAACAGTTTGCTCACTGACAGGTCTTCGTAAATGCGGATGATAGCCTCGCCGAAAATGGGAGCCACCGAAAGGACCTTTATTTTATCGAGCTGCTTTTCCGGGCCGAGCGGAATGGTATTGGTCACCACCACTTCCTTTACCGGTGCCTCCCCCAGCCGGCTGATAGCCGGCCCGGAAAGAACCGGATGCGTGCAACAGGCGTAAACCTCCTTGGCACCGTACTCTTTCAGCGCCTGACTGCCCAAAAGAATGGTGCCGGCCGTGTCGATGAGGTCGTCTACCATAATCACCGTGCGGTCCTTTATGTCCCCGATGACGTGCATAACCTCCGCCACGTTCGGCGCCGGTCGGCGCTTATCGATTATGGCGATGGGGGCGTGCAGGCGCTGGGCCAGGTCGCGCGCCCGGGTCACACCGCCGATGTCCGGCGAGACCACCGTGACGTTCTCCAGGCCTTTTTTCTGGAAGTACTCCGCCAGGAGCGGCCCGGCCAGAAGGTGATCCACCGGGATGTCGAAGAAGCCCTGAATTTGGGCGGCATGCAGGTCCATGGTGAGTACCCGGCCCGCGCCGGCCGTGACCAGGAGGTTGGCCATGAGTTTAGCCGAGATGGGTTCGCGCCCGCGGGCCTTCCGGTCCTGGCGGGCATAGCCGTAGTGCGGTATTACCGCCGTGATGCGCCGCGCAGAAGCCCGCCGGAAGGCGTCCATGAGAATAAGAAGCTCCATGATGTTCTCGTTTACCGGGCTCGTAATGGGCTGGACCACAAAGATGTCCGCCCCGCGCACGCTTTCGTCGATGACCACCTGGATTTCGCCGTTGGAAAAGCGGCTCACCTTGGCCGCGCCCAAAGGTACCCCGATGTAGGCGGCAATCTCCTTGGCCAGCTCCGGGTGGGCATTACCGGAGAAAACCTTGAGCCGCCGTTGATCTGGCGCCACTAACCTCTCCTCCTTGTCCCTTCCCCACCTATTCTAATTTACCCTTCTCCTTTGCGCAAGCGAGCTTTTCCAGCCGTTTCTTCACCCAGTCCGGCAAAACTCTCTGTTCCGCCCGCTCCAGCGCCAGTGCCCCCGGGGGAACGTCGCGCGTGATGGTGGACCCCGCCCCCGTGTACGCGCCGCGGCCGATGCGCACCGGCGCCACCAGGTTGGTGTTGCTGCCGATGAACACCTCGTCCTCGATGACGGTTGCGTTTTTCTTGAAACCGTCGTAGTTGCAGGTGATGGTGCCGGCGCCGATGTTCACCCCGCGTCCCACCTGGGCATCGCCCACGTAGGAGAGGTGGGGTACTTTACTTCCCGCTCCGATGGCCGATTTCTTTATCTCAACAAAGGTCCCGGCCTTGGCCCCCTCCGCCAGCACGGTGCCCGGGCGCAGGTAGGTGAAGGGGCCAACCGTGGCACCCGGCCCCACCACCGCCTCCACCAGCACGGCCTGGCTGACGGTGGCGCCGTCTTCTACCCGGCTGTCCCTGAGCTGGACGCCGGGCCCGATGCGGCAGCCGCGGCCGATGCTGCTTCGCCCTTCGATGATGGTAAAGGGGTAGATGACGGTGTCCGGCGCAATGCTCACCCCGGCATCGATAAAGGTGGAGGCCGGGTCCAGGATGGTTACACCGGCCAGCATCAGTTCGCGGCGGATGCGGTCGCGCAGAAAAGCCTCCGCCTCTGCGAGCTGCACCCGATTGTTGATGCCCTGCGTCAGTGCCGGCTCCGGTGCCGCCAGGGCCAAAACGCGCCGGCCGCCTCGCCGCAGTATACCGAGCACATCCGTAAGGTAGTATTCCCCCTGCGCGTTCTCCCTTCCCACCTCGTCCAGGGCGGCAAAGAGCGCCGCGGCGGCAAAGCAGTAGCTTCCCGTGTTCACCTCGCGCAGGGCCTTAACGGCCGGTGCAGCGTCCCGTTCCTCGACGATGGCCTCCACTTCCCCGGCGGCATCGCGCACAACGCGCCCGTACCCCGTTGGGTCCTTGAGCTCCGCCGTCAGTACCGTGGCCGCCGCGGCCCCTTCCCGGTGCCTGGTCACCAGCGCCTGCAAAAGCTCCCCGGAAAGCAGCGGGGTATCGCCGCACAGGACCAGCACGTCCCCGCTCGCAGCGCTGAGGGCCGGGCGCGCCGCGAGCACGGCGTGCCCTGTTCCCAGCTGCTCCTTTTGGTAGGCGTACTTAACGTCCGGGCCGAAGAGCTCCCGCACCGCGTTCATTTCGTGGTTGATCACCAGCACGACCTCGGCCGCTCCTGCGGCCCGGGCCGCCTCGACCACGTAGGCCACCAGCGGTCGCCCGCACACCTCATGCAGGACCTTGGGCCGCTTTGACTTCATGCGCGTACCCTTGCCGGCCGCAAGGATGACAGCGGCTAACTGGCTCATTAATCTTCCCTCCCAGACATCGCCACGCCGTGCGCAAAGAGGAGGAGCCTTTAAGCTCCTCCGTTTTGAGCCGCAGCGTAGGCTTGGAGAATGCGTTCCTGCAGCATTTGGCGGGTGGCGGCGTTGATCGGGTGGGCTATGTCCCGGAATTCTCCATTGGGGAGTTTCTTGCTCGGCATGGCAATAAACAGTCCCTTCGGCCCTTCCACCACCCGGATGTCGTGGACGGCGAAGCTGCCATCCAGGGTTATAGAAACGTAGGCCTTCATTTTGCTTTCTCCCGCGACACGCCGCACCCTAACGTCTGTTATCTCCACGCGGCACCACCACCCTTCCTACCCCCAGGTTGTTTCTTTGTAGAGCCTATTCGCGCTGCAGGGGAAAAACTCCTCCTGTTGTTCCTGTTTCTCCGCTTTCACCGCTCAGTTTAGTCTTTTTCTGGAATAAGGGTAACGGTTTCAATCTCCACCGCCGCATCCTTGGGAAGTGAGGCCACAGCCACCGCCGAACGAGCCGGGTAAGGGGCCGTGAAGAACTCGCCGTACACCTCATTCATGGCCGCAAAGTCAGCCATGTTTTTCAGAAACACCGTGGTTTTCACCACGTGCGCCAGGGAGGTGCCGGCCGCCTCCAGGATGGCGGCCACGTTCTTCAGGGCCTGCCGCGTCTGCGCTTTGATGTCCCCGCTTACCAGCTGGCCGGTGGCCGGGTCGAGCGGGATCTGGCCGGCAGTGAAAAGCAGGTTGCCTACCCGGATCGCCTGGGAATAAGGGCCGATGGCGGCCGGAGCCTTGTCGGTTGCAACAGCAGTCTTCATATCAATTACCTCCTCTTAAGCTGAACCGGTTACACATTAAAGCGGAAGTGGATCACGTCGCCGTCTTCAACCAGGTAGTCCCGTCCTTCCAGGCGCAGCACCCCCTGCTCCCGGGCGGCAGCCAGGGAACCGGCACGCAAAAGCTCAGCGCAGGAAACCACCTCGGCGCGGATGAAGCCGCGCTCCATGTCGCTGTGGATTTTTCCGGCCGCCGCCGGCGCCGGTGTGCCGCGCGGCACCGCCCAGGCCCGTACCTCGCGGCCGCCCGTGGCGGTGTAGAAGGTGACCAGGTCGAGGAGGCGGTAGCTGGCCCGCACCAGCCGCTCCAGGCCCGGTTCGCTCAGGCCAAGGTCGGCCAGGAAAGCCGCCCGTTCCTCTTCCTCCAGGGCCCAGAGTTCTTCCTCCAGTTCGGCGGCCAGCCAAACAGCCTCCGCCCCCCGCGCCTGGGCGGCCGCCTGCACGCTCTTCCAGCAGGCCGCTCCCTCGCCCGTCAGGCCCTCCTGGCCCACATTGGCCACCAGAAGCAGTGCCTTGGCGGTAAGGAGGTTCAGGTCGGCAGGCAGATTCACCTCTTTTGCCAGCGAGCGGGCTGTGCGGCCCGCGCTCAGGGCCGTCTCGACCGCCTTCAAGCTGTCATATTCCTCCCGCCAGCGGCGTTCACCGCTTTTCAGCTGGCGTTCCACTTTCGTCAGCCGGCGGCCCACCACCTCCAGGTCGGCCAGGATCAGCTCGGTTTCAATGGTCTCAATGTCCGCCTGCGGGTCGAGTTTGCCGCTGACATGCACAACGTCCGGGTCTTGAAAGCAGCGCACCACCTCAAGGATGGCATCCACATCGCGAATGTGGCCTAAAAACTGGTTCCCTAAACCCTCCCCCCGGCTGGCACCCTTAACCAGCCCTGCAATGTCGACAAATTCGATGACCGCTGGAACAACCCTTTCCGGCTGCAGGAGCTTGGCCAGTTGCTCCAGCCGTGCGTCGGGGACGGCCACCCGCCCCACGTTCGGTTCGATGGTACAGAAAGGGTAGTTCTCCGCCGGCGCCGCCGACCGCGTCAGGGCGTTAAAGAGTGTCGACTTGCCCACGTTGGGCAGCCCCACTATGCCGACGCGCATGGTTTACCCCCCTTCCAACCAGGCGGCCGGGCGCACTTTGAGTTCCGGCCCGGTCTCTTTTACCTCCTCCAGGACGAGCAGGGAGAAGTAGTCCGGGACCAGTTTATTCTCCGGTTCGCGCGTCGCCATGAGCACACCGGTCCCGAGCACGTGCGCGCCAAACTCGGCCATGAGCTCGTGCATGCCGCGGGCGGTGCCCCCGGCCCGCATAAAGTCGTCCACCACCACCACCCGTGCCCCGCTCGGCAGCGCCCGCCGGGGCAGCGACATGGTTTGAATGCGCCGGGTGGAACCAGACAGGTAGTTGATGCTCACCGCCGGCCCCTCCGTCACCCGGCTCTCGTGGCGGATGATCACCGCCGGCACTCCCAAGGCGCGGGCGGTGAAAAGGGCGACGGGTATGCCTTTGGTTTCCACCGTCACCACCCACTCCGGCTCGAACAGGCGAAAACGGCCGGCAAAAATCCGGCCTACCCCCTCCATGATGACGGGCGTAAAGAGGATATCGGTCAAATAAAGGAAGCCGCCGGGCAAAAAGCGTGCCGGGTGGGAAAGCTCCTGTGCCAGGGAAGCCACCAGCGTCCGGGCTCCGGCACCTGTCAGCTCCGGCAGGTAGCGGACGCCGCCGGCCGCCCCCGGAACGGTTTCCACCCAACCCTCTCCCTCTCTATCCAGCATCCGCTTGATGAGGCCGATGTCCTCGCTGAGGCTGGACTTGGCCGCCCCCAATTCTTCGCCGAACGTACTCAGGGAAATCAACTGGCAGGGATGCTCCACCAGGTAGCGGGTTACAGCAATCAGCCGTTCAACCCGGCGCCGCCGCTCCATGTCTTTCCCCCCCATCCCATGAACCGCTGGACAAGTTCGTAATCGCTGGGTTTATCGACATCGATCCCCACCTCCGGGTAGGGCGAGATGACCGCCTTGCCTACGGCGCCCGCGATCTCGGCGAAACGCTGCTCCACCGCGGCGATGGTCAGCTGGCCCAGCACCAGGCGCAGTACCTGGCCCCACCCGAGCAGGCTGCACATCTTGAGCGGCTGTTTGCGCAGGCGCACCATCTCTTCCGCCAGCCGCCAGACCCGGTCCACGATACGCGGGTGAAAGAGGAAGAGGTTACCCCCGGTGAAGGTGCCGTCTTTAAGGCGCACGTAGGTGCGCTTGACACCCGGGTAACGGGCCTCGCCCACACCCTTTTCCACGATGGAATAGTAGAAGTCGGCTTGGGTCGCCTGCGCGCGCTTCAGAAAGTCCTCCACCGCCGCGGCCGTAAGGAGTGGAATATCCGAGGTAGCCACCAGGACATAACCCTGGGGTTGCAGCCACTCCAGACCCTGGCGCAGGTTATCCATTACACTGCCGGCGCAGGGAAGAACGGCCTTCACCTTGCCCTGCTCCAGGTACTTAAGCTGGGGCACCGGCCCCACCACCGCCGCCCGTGTCACGGAGGGACTTTCTTCCAAGGCCGCCACCACAAAGTCCACCATACGCCGGTCGGCCACCGGGATCAGCGCCTCATACGGCTCCCGGCTCACCGCGCGCAGTCTCTTAGCGTTGGCCGCCCCCGCCAGCACCACCGCGTCCACCACCGCCACCACTCCTTTCTCCCGCTCCGGCCGCCTGTTGCTGCGCCTTGAGCAGGCTGGCCTCGGCGCGCTCGATGTGCTCTTCCGCCAGCTTGCGCGCCTGCGCGGCATCACCCCGGGCAATGGCCGCCACCAGCCGGCGGTGTTCGCTCAGCGTGTCCTTAAGACGGCCGGGCGCCGCCAGCGAACGCATACGGAAGCGCTGGATCTGGTCGGACAGATTGGCCACAATCTGCATTAAGCGCCGGTTGCGGCTGGCGGTATAAATGCGGCCGTGGAAATCGGTATCGATGCGTACCACCTGCTCACTCGCCCCGCCCGCGGCCGCTTCCGCCAGCTCACGCACCGCCTGCTCCAGAGCGGCCACTTCTTCCGGGGTGATCCGCTCGGCGGCCAGGGCGGCGGCCAGCCCTTCCAGGGCCGCGCGTAACTCGAAAACGTCGTTCATATCCTTAAAGGAAAGCTCCGCCACATAGGCACCCCGGCGGGGCACGAGTACCACAAAACCTTCGAGCGCGAGCCGCCGCAGAGCTTCCCGCACCGGCGTCCGGCTGGCCTCCATTTCCTCCGCCAGCTGCTGCTCCGCCAAGCGTTCGCCGGGCGCTAGATCGCCGCGCACAATGGCAGCGCGCAGGGCCTGGTACACCGCCTCCCAAAGAGGCTGACAGCGGGCCGGTTCTAAGTTGAGGGGCTTGCGCACCAAACGTTCACCGCCTCCCGCGGAAAGGTCCCGGCCCCGGCCGTAACCGGCAGGGTAACAAAGGTCCGCACCCTCTTTCCCAGCCGGCGCGCCGCGTTTTCGGCCTGGATCCGGTCGGCAAAAAGGCCGAACACCGTGGGCCCGCTCCCGGAAAGCGAGGCGCCCAGCGCCCCCAAAGCCAGGAAAGTTTCCTTCAGCTCCGTGATGACGGGATAACGCGCCGCCACCACCGATTCAAAGTTGTTGCCGAGCCGGGCCGCCACAGCCTGGAGGTCGCCGCAGCGCACGGCCGCCGCAAGCTGCGCGATATCCGTTCCCGCCTCCGGCCGCTCGTCGAACGCCCGGTAAGCCCAGGCGGTGGCCACCGCCAGCTCCGGGCAGGCCAGTACCAGGTAGCAGGGCGCCAGCGGCGGCAGCGGGGTCAACACCTCGCCCCGCCCTTCCGCCAGGGCGGTGCCGCCTAAAAGGGCAAAGGGTACGTCACTGCCCAGCTCCAAGGCCAGCCGTCCAAGCTCCGCCTCGGTAAGGCCTAAGGAAAAGAGGCGGTTCAGACCGTAAAGGACGGCGGCGGCATCGGCGCTCCCACCCGCCAGGCCGGCGGCCACTGGGATGTGTTTCTCAAGCTCGATCGAGACGCCACCTGGTATTTTGTATTCTGCCATTAGGCGGTGTGCCGCCCGCCAGGCCAGGTTTTCCGGCCCCGCCGGGAGCGCCGCCCCTGTCACCTGGAGGGAAATCCCTTCCGCCTGCGGCTCGAGCCCGATTCTGTCGGCCAGGGAGACTGTTTGCATGACCATGCGGACGTTGTGGTAACCATCGGGACGCTTCTCCCGCACCGCAAGGCCCAGGTTAACCTTGGCCCAGGCGGGAAAAAACTCCATAGCCGTCCCCCCTCCCTGGCAGATATATTGGCTGTTTACCCGGCAAACTCCTCTTTTTGCCGCGCAGTTTTGCGGCCGCGGCGGGGTGTCCGCCCGCCCTTCCAGCACGCTCCTAGCACGCCCCGAGCTCCGCCAGCCCGGCAGAGGCGGGGGGAGAGGCGGCGCGCACGGCGCTCACCACCTCGAGCACCCGGTCCAGTTTCTCGTAGAAGATCACCACCAGGTCCCCGCGGCGGCACTCGGCCAGGGCCGCCTGCAAGGCTTCCTCTTCCCGCAGGATGATGCGGGCGTGCTCGCTGGGAAAGCCCGCCGCCCGCGCACCCTTCAGGAGCAGCTCGGCGATCTCGCCTGCCTGACGGCCGCGCCGGTCTTCGTCCTCTTTGATGAAAAGGAGGTCGAAGCCTTCGGCCGCGGTGCGGCCGACGCGCTCCACCAGTTCGTCCGGCCGGTCGCCGGGCACCCCGATCACCCCGAGCAGGCGCCGGCGCGCCAGGCGGCGGGCCATCTCCAGGGTGCTGCGGTAACTGGCAACATTGTGCCCGTAATCGATGAGCAGGCGCGCCCCGCCCACCCTGAGCAGGTTGACACGGCCCGGGTTGCTGGTGAGGTCAGGGTAAAAGCTGCGCAGGCCCTGGCGAATAACCTCGCGCGGCAGCCCCAGGCCCCAGGCGGCGGCCGTGGCCGCCAGCACATTGGCCAGGTTGTGCCGGGCCGTACCGTGCAGGGTTAGGGGAATGCGCCGGGCCGAGCACAGGTACTCCACTTCTTCTCCTTCGGCCAGCAGCACCTTGCCTTCGCGCACCAGCACCACCCGCCCACCGGCGGCGAGCTGCCGCCGCACGACGGCATTGCCGGCCGTGAGGCTGAAGTAGATGACGGGGCAGCGCGCCCGTGCCGCCAGGGAGGCCACCAGCGGGTCGTCGGCGTTGAGCACGGCGCAGCCGTCGTCCCGCACGGCCTCGATGACCAGCGACTTCACGTGGGCCAGGTCCTCCAGCGTCTCGATACCGTACTGCCCCAGGTGGTCTTCGCTGATGTTGGTGATCACGCCCACGTCGGCCCAGTCGTACGCCAGACCGTCCCGGATGAGACCGCCGCGCGCCGTCTCCAGCACCGCCGCCTCCACAGTCGGATCCTCCAGCACCAGGCGCGCGCCGCGAAAGCCGGCGTTGTCACCCTGCCATACGCACTGACCGCCGATAAAAACCCCATCGGTAGAAGTAAACCCGACCGTGCGCCCAGTAAGGGCCAGCAGGTGGGCGATGAGACGCACGGTAGTGGTTTTGCCGTTGGTGCCGGTCACGGACACCAGGGGTATGCGGCCGCCGGTTCCGGGCGGGAAGAGGTGGGAGATGATCTTTTCCGCCACCGGCCGTGCCTTCCCTTCACAGGGGGCCAGGTGCATCCTGAGCCCGGGCGCCGCGTTAACCTCGATCACCGTGACGGCGCTCTTCGAATCCGCCGGGTCGGCCGCCACCAGGTCCACCCCGGCCACGTCCAGCCCCACCGCCCGGGCCGCACGTTCCGCCACCATTTTCACCGGCGCCGCCACCTGATCTGTGAGGTCACGGGCAGTGCCGCCCGTGCTCAGGTTGGCGTTTTCGCGCAGGAAGACGGTCTCACCGGCGGCCGGCACATAGTCCAGGTTCAGCCCCCGGCGCGCCAGGACCATGAGCACCACCGGGTCAATGGCGATCTTCGTCAGCACGTTTTCGTGACCGATACCGCGGCGGGGGTCGGCGTTGGTTATATCCACCAGCTCGCGCAGGTTGTGTCGCCCATCGCCGACCACATGCGCCGGCAGGCGCTCCGCCACCGCGGCCACCTTGCCCCCCACAACCAGCACCCGCAGGTGGCGGCCCGCCACGTACTTCTCCACCAGCACGCGGCGCTGCCAGTTGCGGGCCAGGGTATAGGCGGCCCGCACCTCGGCCACGGTCTTGAGGTTCAGCGACACTCCCTTGCCCTGGTTGCCGCACTCCGGCTTCACCACCACGGGGGCGCCAAGCTCCGCCAGGGCGGCCACCGCCTCCTCCTCGGAGCGGGCCACGCGTCCCTCCGGGACCGTTATCCCGGCCCGGCGCAGGATCTCCTTGGTCCGCGTCTTGTCGCCGGCGATGTCCACGGCGAGGCAGGAAGTAAGGGAGGTGAGGGCCGCCTCCACCCGCCGCTGCCGCACACCGTAACCCACCTGTACCAAGCTGCGGTCGTCCAGGCGCAGCACCGGCAGGCCCCGTTCCTGGGCCGCCCGCACCAGGGCGGCGGTGGTCGGCCCCAGTTCGTAGCGCGCGGCCAGCTCCTTGAGCCGGGCGGTGATGGCCTCGGTGCGCGGCGGGTCGTCGCCCAAAAGCAGGCAGTTCACCATCTCCACCGCCTGGTAAGCCGCCTCGCGTGCGGCCGCAGCCGCCTTATACTCAGCGACGATCTCGTAGACGGCCGGGTCGTCGGTGGAGCAGGTTTTCCCGTAAATGGCCGGAAACCCGGCCAGGTTCTGGAGTTCCAGCAGCACGTGTTCCACCACATGCCCCAGGTACGTCCCCTCGCGCAGGCGCTCCACAAACCCGCCGGGGTAGCCGCGGGAACAGTGGTGGTCACGCAGAGACGGCAGCAGGGAAAGCAGCCGGTCGGTAAAGAGCGGGATGTCGGCCGTGGTCTTGTCTGCGTGGTGCTCGAGATTGAGCCGGACTTTAACCACGGGATGGTGGCTGTAAACGTTGCGGCCGCTGTAAACCGCAAGCTCTTCAACTCTCATGCGTGCAGCTTTGTTCCTCCCGGAGTTTTCTTAGGGGACGGGTGAACGTGCCCGGCTTTTCGTTCCAGCACTCACCTCGTCTCCTCGGGGCGAACAGCTCCGGGTTCCCGACGGCTCAGGTTAAACGTGTACCCGGCGGGCAAAACGTGCAGGGTAACGTGGGTGAGGACCAGGGGGTCGCCGGCCGAACTTTCCGAGACGTTGCTCTCTCGGATGGTGAGGCCGTCGACCACGGTGCACGCCCCCGAGCCCACCACGGTGAGCAGCCCGTCCGCGTCACACACCACCGCCGTGTCCTCGTCCAAACCAAGCCCCAGTATGTATGGGTTTTCGGCAATGGCGGCCAGCAGCCGGCCGATGCGCCCGCGCTCCGCAAAGTGCTGGTCCACCACCACTTCCTTGAGGAAGCCTAAACCGGGGGCCATGTTGATGATGGAGCGGCGGGGCGCGCTCCCGTCCTGGCCTTCTACGATCATGGTGGCGCTCATGGCCGAGGCGCCGGCGCTGGTGCCGGCAATCACCGCCCCCCGGCCGGCGGCGGCATGCAGGGCCCCGGCCAGCGGTGTGCCGCCCAGGATGCTGGTCAGGCGCAGCTGGTCGCCGCCGGTGAGGAAAACGCCGGTCGAGCGGCGCAGGGTGTCCGCCAGCGCCGTCGACCGGGCAGTTTCACGATCGGGAACATCCAAGTGCCGCACCTCGGCCGCACCCAGGCGGTAAAAGAGCCGGCTGTATTCGGCCCCCACTTCCTCCGCCTGCTCGGTGGCTGTGGTGATGACGGCCACCACCGCCTCTCCCCCGCCGGCCAGCGCGAGAAAGCGGCGCAGGATGAGGCAGACGCCTTCTTTATCCTCCGCACCGCCGATGATGACCAGGTTGCCTTTGACCTTTGCGCTCATAGCCCCTCCCGCCCGGCTTTGCCGGGCCACGCATCCTAGGGTTTACCGGGCGGGAAAGATTTATACGGCCGCTTCCCAGGGCGCTTACGCGGGCTGCTCTTCACCCGGCCCTGCGTCCGCTTGTTCTTCACTGCCCAAGCGCGGCCGCTCCAGGGTGACCACCAGGTTGTGGCCGCCGAACGCCACCTCCACCGGGTACATGAAGGCCAGGCGCCAGCCTTCGCCCGCCAAGGCGTTAAGGTTCGGCTCCAGCTCCTCGGCCGAACCCAGGATGAGAACCTTGTACTCGTACTGGTCCACTCTTTGTCCTCCTTTCCTCTTCCTCCGCCCTCTATTCGCAGCCGGCGGGGAGGTTTCCTGCTGCAAAATCCGGCACTTCCTGCTTTTTTGCCGCCTCGATTTGGGGTATACTCTTTTCAGCCGGCACAAAGTGGGTGAAAAGGTAAAGCCTTCCGCCCAAAAACAGAGTGTGCGACCTGCCGCTTTAAAAGACAACAGGACGGGGTGATGGGCTGTTGATTAACGTTGCTGCACTGGAGAAAGATTTACGCCGCCTGGCCGCTGTCGGGGCCGAGCCGGGGCCGGGCGTCACCCGCTTGGGCTTCAGCCCGGAAGAGCGGGAGCTGCACCGGCAGGTGGCGGAGAAGCTGGCCGCGCTGGGGGCGGACGTCCGCCGCGATGCCATCGGCAACCTGATCGCCCGCCGGCCCGGGGAGGACGACACCCTCCCCGCGGTGGCCTGCGGTTCGCACCTGGACTCGGTGCCCCAGGGTGGACGTTATGACGGGGTAGCGGGCGTGCTGGCGGCCGTGGCCGCTCTGCGCACCTTAAAAGAGCGCGGGATGCGCACCCGCCATCCCCTCGAGGTGATCGTGTTCGTCTCCGAGGAATCAAGTCGCTTCGGCGTGGCCACGCTGGGAAGCAAGGTCCTGACCGGGCGGGCCCAGCCGGAGGAATGGGCCGGCCTTACGGACTTCGCCGGGGTTTCTCTCCCGGAAGCCCTGGCGGGCGCCGGCGTGGACCCGGCGCAGGTCGGCGCCGCGCGCCGCCGGCCGGAGGAATTCAAGGCCTTCCTGGAGCTACACATCGAGCAGGGGCGGGTGCTGGAGGAAACGGGGAACAAAATCGGCATCGTCACGGCCATCGCCGCCCCTACGCGCCTGCGCGTCACCTTAAGCGGGCGCGCCGACCACTCCGGTGCCACCCCCATGGGCCTGCGGCGCGATGCCCTGGCGGCGGCGGCCGAGCTGGTTCTGGCGGTGGAGCGCTGGGGCCGGGCCGAGTCCCCTCAGCAGAGCGTGGCCACGGTAGGGATACTGAAAGCCGAACCGGGGGCGATGAACGTGGTCCCGGGGAAAGCAGTGGTGGGGATCGATGTGCGCGGCATTGACAAGGAGAGCATCGCGCGGGCGGTGGCCGGGATTCGCGCCGACCTGGCGGAAATCGCCCGCCGGCGCCGGGTCAACGCCCAGGTGGAAGAACTCACCGCCGAAGACCCGGTTCCCCTGCACCCGGGCATCATCGCCACCCTGGAAGGCGTGTGCCGCCGCCTCGACGTGCCCTACATGCTAATGCCGAGCGGGGCCGGGCACGATGCCATGAACATGGCGCACCTTACGCCCACGGGTATGATCTTCATCCCCTGCCGGGAAGGCATCAGCCACAACCCGGCCGAGGAAGCAAGCCTGGAGGACATCGCCCGCGGGGCCGAGGTACTGCTGGCAGCCCTGCTGGAGCTGGCGAAACCTGTACCCAGACAGACCGCGCCGAAGGAAGCCCCGAGCAATCTTCCAGCAACGACTGGCAATGCCTGAACGGCAGGAGGCGAGATGTATGCTGATTAAAGGTGGGCTGGTGCTGGATCCAGCCAACGCGCTGCAGGGTAGGTATGACCTGCGCCTCAAAGCCGGCAAGATCGCCGCCTTAGGTCCGGAGCTCAGCGCGGAACCCGGAGAAGAGGTCTTGGACGCGCAGGGACTCATGGTGGTTCCCGGCTTTGTCGATATCCACGTGCACTTTCGCGACCCGGGCCTCACGCACAAAGAAACCCTGGCCAGCGGCAGCCGGGCCGCGGCCGCCGGCGGCTTCACCAGCGTGGTCTGCATGGCCAACACCAAGCCGGTGATGGATGAACCGGAGCTGGTGCGCGCCTTTTACAAGCGCGCCGCACGCGAGGCGGTGGTTCATGTCTACACCGTGGCAGGCGTCACCCGCGGCTTGGCCGGTGAGGAGCTCACCGACTTCGCCGCCCTCAAGGCGGCAGGTGCAGCCGGTTTCTCCGACGACGGCAACCCTATCCCCAGCGCCCGGCTCATGCGGCAGGCCTTGGAGGAGGCCGGGCGCCTGGGGCTGCCGGTGATTGCCCACGAAGGCGACCTCTCCCTGGTGGCCGACACCATCGTCAATGAAGGCACGGCCGCCGCACGCCTGGGCCTTGGCGGCATGCCGGCGGCGGCCGAGGACATCCAGGTGGCGCGGGACGTTCTCCTGGCTGGGCTTACCGGCGGGCACGTGCACATTCAGCATGTAAGCTCGGCCCGCTCGGTGGCCATCATCCGGGCGGCCAAGGTCCGAGGGGTGCCGGTGACCGCGGAGGCAACCCCCCACCACTTCACCCTGACAGACGAAGCCCTGCTCACTTGGGGCGCCGACGCCAAGATGAATCCCCCGCTGCGCTCGGCCGCCGATGTGGCCGCCGTGCGCCAGGGCCTGGCGGATGGTACGCTCGACGCCATCGCCACGGACCACGCCCCGCACACGCCCACCGAAAAGGCCGCCGGCCTAGCCCAAGCCCCGAGCGGCATCATCGGCCTGGAGACCGCCCTGGGCCTTACCTGGACGGAGCTGGTACAGGCCGGCGTCCTCACCCCCGCCCAGGCCGTCGCCAAGCTCACCTACCTCCCGGCCCGCATCGTGGGCCTGGCCAAGGGAACACTCCGCCCGGGGGCGGACGCGGACATCACCATCTTCGATCCCAACGCCACCTGGGAGGTGGACCCGGCCCGCTTTTACTCGCAAAGCCGTAACACCCCCTTCGCCGGCCGCCGGCTGACGGGACAGGTGCGCTACACCCTGGTGGGCGGGCGGCTGGTCTACGCCAACGGAACAGTCCTGGAAAAGGAGGCCTTTGCGTGAACGTCAACCACACCCTCAAAGTGCTCGCCAACGAACCGCAGGGCGCGGGGCGCTACCTCCTGGTGGCGGAAGCCCCCGGGCTGGCACATGCCGCCCGGCCGGGCCAGTTTGTCCACGTGCGCTGCACCGCAGGCACCGTGCCCTTGCTGCGCCGGCCCTTCAGCTTTTACCGCCTCCGGCCCGCGGCCGGGGCGGTGGAGATCTACTACCAGGTGGTGGGCAGCGGCACGGAGCTTCTCAGCCGCGTCCCGCCCGGCACCACCTTGAGCGCCCTGGGGCCGCTGGGCCGGGGCTTCCCGCTGGCGCCCCGCGCCCGACACATCGTCCTTGTCGGGCGCGGCCTGGGGAGCGCGCCCCTGGTGGCCCTGGGCGAAGCCGCCCTGGCCCAAGGTACGGCCGTGACGGCCATCCTGAGCGCCCGGACACCCAGTGCCCTGGTGGGAAGCCGGCCCCTGGCCGCCCTGGGTGCCGCGGTGACCACCGTTACCGACGCAGCCGGCACCTCCGACCCGGCCCAGGTAGACGAGCTTCTCAGCGCCGCCCTGGAGCGGCCGGGCACAGCGCAGGCCTTTGTCTGCGGCTCCCGCCGCCTGGCCCGCCTTGTGGAGCGGTCGGCCGCTGCGCGGGGCATCCCCGCCTTCGTCTCCCTGGAGGAGCGCATGGGCTGCGGCCTGGGCGGGTGCCTGGTGTGCGCCTGTCGCGTACGCACGCCGGCAGGTGAAACCTACAAACGGGTGTGCAAAGACGGCCCGGTCTTTCCCCTGGAGGAGGTGGTACTGGAATGAAACCGGACCTCAGCGTAGAACTCTGCGGTCTCAGGCTGCAGAACCCCATCATGCCCTCATCCGGCAGTTTCGGCCTGCCCGGTTACGAGGAGTATATGGACCTCAACGTTCTCGGAGCGCTGGTGGCCAAAAGCATCACGCTCCATCCCCGGCCGGGCAACCCGCCGCCGCGCATCGCCGAGACCCCGGCCGGGATGCTCAACGCCGTCGGGATCCAGAACCGCGGCGTGAAGTGGTTTATCGAAAACGACCTGCCGAAGCTGCGTCACTTCTCCCCGCCCCTGATCGTCAGCATCGCCGGCACCAAAGTGGAAGACTTCGCGCAGGCGGCCGAACTCCTGGAAAAGGAGGAAGGTATTGCCGCCTACGAGATCAACGTCTCCTGCCCCAACATGGAGGCCGGCGGGCGGGCCTTCGGCATGTCCGCGGCGGCGACGCAGGCGGTGGTGGCCTCCGTCAAAAAACACACCCGCCGGCCCCTCTTCACGAAACTCACGCCGAACGTCACCGACATCGTGGAAATCGCCCAGGCGGCGGTGGAAGCAGGCAGCGACGGGCTGACACTCATCAACACCCTCCTCGGCATGGCCGTCGACGTAAGGCGGCGCCGCCCGCTCCTGGCCAACATCCTGGGCGGTCTCTCCGGCCCGGCCATCAAGCCGGTGGCCCTGCGCTGCGTCTACCAGGTGGCGCAGGCGGTGAAGGTGCCCATCATCGGCGTGGGCGGCATCGCCTCGGCTGCAGACGTCTTGGAGTTCCTCCTCGCCGGCGCGAGCGCGGTCCAGGTGGGTACGGCCAACATCGTGGATCCGTACATCATGCCGAAAATCATTGCGGACTTGGAGAAATGCCTGGCCGAAAACGGGGCGGCATCGGTGCGCGAGTACATCGGTGCGCTCAGGGCCGACTGATCAGGAGGTGTCAGCGTGAAACCTGTAACCTGGTGGTTGTTCGTCATCCTCTTTCTCGCCGCAGCCATCCCCTGGCCCTGGACGGCCCGGCCCGAGCCCTATCTCTTCGGCTGGCTGCCCTTCCCCCTCTTTTACTGGTGGACGCTGGCGGTGCTCAATTTCATTTTCATCCTCTGGGCCGCCAATGAGTGGCTGCGCAGCCAAAGGAGGAAGGCGAAGTGAATACCGGCATACTCTCTTTTGTGATCATCATCGTCTACCTCTTGGTGCTGCTCCTTATTGCTCTGCGGGGTTCCCGCAGCGCTGCGGTAAAAACGGTGGAAGGGTTTTTCCTGGCCGGCCGCGGTGTCAGCGCGGTGCTGCTGCCGCTCACCATGATCGCCGCCCTGCAGAGCACCTTTGCCTTCCTGGGCGGCCCGGGCATGTTCTACCTGCACGGCATCGGTTTTATCGTGATCGTGCTCTCGCAGGTCTGGGTAGCCCTGATGGTGCTCTACTTCGGCCACCGCATCTGGCTCCTGGGCAAGAAGTACGGGTACCTGACCATCGGCGACTTTTTCGCCGACCGTTACAACAGCCGCTTCCTTAAGGTGGTTACGTCCCTGGTATCCATCCTCATGACGGTGGTCTTTTTAGCCATGCAGTATGTGGGCAGCGCTCACGCAATAAGCGGGGTGGCGCAGGGCAGCGTATCGTACACCTTGGCCCTTATCGTCATCGCCGTTTTTTCGGTGATCTACGTGGCCGTCGGCGGTGCCCACTCGGTGGTGCTCACCGACGCCATTCAGGCGGTGGTGCTGCTCATCACCATCGCCGCCGCTGCGGCTGTGGCTTTAATCCCCACCGGGGGCCTGGCGGGCCTCTTTCACCGGGTGATAGACCTGAATCCCAAGCTCCTGGCCCGGCCGGGCGCCGCCGGCCTCTATACGGATAAGGTCTGGCTGATGCAGTTCATCGTGCTGCCCTTTGGTATCTGGCTGACGCCGCACGTTTGGGTGCGCTCGCTCATGGCGAAGGACGAGACGGCCATCGCCCGCTCCGCCCTGGGCATTCCGGTCTCGCAGATCGTCATCTTCGCCACCTCCGGTCTCTTCCTCGGGCTGGCCGGGCAGGTGCTCCTGGGGAAAATCCCGGCGCCGGACAAGGTGGTACCGCTCCTGCTCGTAAAGTACTCCAGCTGGTGGCTGGCCGCACTCATCATGGCCGGGTCCATCGCGGCCGGCGTCTCCACCATCAACTCTATGATCCTCGTCATCGCCCAGATGTTCTCCCAGGACCTTATGGTCCCCATGCTGCGGCGCAAACTCACGGAAGCAGAAAACCTTAAGCTCTCCCGGCTGGTCACCGTGGCCGTGGTCATCGTGAGCGCGCTCATCGCCCTGCGCCCGCCGCAGTCCCTGGTCCAAGTGGTCATCGACGTCGCCTATACGGGGCTGGCTCAGCTGGCACCCGGCTTTTTGGCCGGCCTCTACTGGCGTCGGGCCAACCGGCCTGGGACAACGGCCGGGCTTTTGGCCGGCCTCGCCATCCTCTTTTATACCCGCATCGCCGGCGTCTCCCCGCTGGGCTATCCCGGTTTCCTCTGGGCCTTCTTCACCAACCTGATCCTCACCCTGGTGGTCCCGCTCTTTACGGCGCCGCCGGCCCGGGTCACCGTGGAGCGCATCCACGGGTACCTGGCGCAAATTGGGGAGTAGTGATCTGTTGACAGGTACCGGCACCTGAGGTACAATGTAACAAACAGCAAACCTTTAAGCCATTCCGGGAGAGTGGCAAGGAGACATACGGTCATAGTCAGCCGCCTCTTTGCCCCCCCGGTAAAGAGGCGGTTTTTGTATCCCTTTAAAGGCGGTCCTGTGAGGCCGGGAAGGGTAGAGAGCCTACTTACTCCCTGGTCGCAGGCGGCCGGGGAGTTTTTTCGTGCCGCCGAGGAAGCAGGTTATATTGTACGGGAACAGCCCTTCGCGCCAGCTTGTCAAGCCGAGGAGGTACTACGGTGGAAAGCTTTGTTCAGCGCCTGGAAGACGCTATCGTGACCAAGAAAAGTCCCCTCGTCATCGGACTCGACCCAGACCTGAGCAGGTTCCCGCCTGCCCTGCGCACCGCTGCGGCACAGGACAAGGAAGCCGCGGCGCGCGCCATCTTGGCCTTTAACCGCGCCCTCATCGACGCTACGTGCGAGCTGGCGGCGGCCGTGAAACCCCAGGCCGCTTTTTATGAACGCTACGGCTCCGCCGGCATCCGGGCGCTGGAGGAAACGGCCGCCTACGCCCGCCGGAAAGGCCTGCTGGTGATCCTGGATGCCAAGCGGGGCGACGTACCGAACACTGCCGCCATGTACGCTCAGGCGTACCTCGCCCCGGACAGCCAGGCCGCCTGCCCGGCCGACGCCCTCACGGTGAACCCGTACCTGGGGCGCGACAGCGTGGACCCCTTTGTCCAGGCGGCACAGGAAAACGGCAAGGGTATCTTCGTCCTGGTGCGCACCTCCAACCCGGGAGCCGGCGACCTGCAGGACCTCACGGCGCGTGAAACGGGACGCCCCCTCTGGCAGGAGGTCGCCGCCTGGGCGGCGGCCTGGGCGGAGGCCGCCCGCGGCGCAGAGGTCTACTCGCCCGTGGGTATCGTCGCCGGCATCACTTACCCGGAGGAGGCCGGGTTCCTGCGCCGCCGGCTGCCCCACTCCTACCTCCTCCTTCCCGGCGTGGGGGCCCAGGGCGGCAAAGCCGGCGACACCCTCCCCTGCTTCGACAAGGAGGGGTTGGGCGCGCTGGTGGTGGCGGCGCGCAGCGTTATCTACGCCTTCAGCCGCTCGCCGTATAAGGACCGCTTTACGCCGGACGAATTCGCGGCCGCCTCACGGCAGGCCGCAGCCGACCTCATCGCGGAACTCAGCGCAGCCGGGTACAAAGTGGGGAGGTGAAGGAAATGACCTGTGTCCTGGCGGAAACAGCCGGCCCGTATGAGTTCTTCGCGCTGCTCAAGAAGGAACAAGGCCCGGGAAGTGGGAAAACCGGCGCCGTCTGGATGGAGGTTACCGCCGGCACGCCGGCGCCGGAAGCCGCGCGGCGCATAGCCGAAGCTCGCTACCGACTGCGCCGGCCGCTGGTCGCCGCCCTTGAAGTAGGACTTCCCGCCGCTGCAGACGGACTCCCCCGTCTCGCCCGTGCCGTAGCGGCCGCCGGGGCCGACGCTGTGGTCCTTACCGCGCCGAACGCCCAGCAGGCCTCCCAGGCGCTGGCTGCGGTCCACCCGGCCATCACCCTGCCCCTCATCGTGCGCTGCCCGGTGCTTACCGCAACCGAAGCCGAGGACCTGGTGCACGCCGGCGCCGACGCCGTTCTCCTCGAGAACGCTGCCGAGGCTTCCGGAAAAACTGCGTCATCAGCCCCCTTTGCGCCGGCCCACCAGCCCCCGCCCGCTTGGTGAACACGAAAGGAGCGACTTTCATCATGATGAACAAGGAACAAATCGAAGGCATCCTGCGCCGAACCGGCGCCTACCTGAGCGGCCACTTCCACCTGAGCTCCGGCCGTCACAGCGACACCTACCTGGAGAAATTCGCCGTGTTGCAGCATCCGGAGCACACCGCCGCCCTCTTGACCGAGCTGGCCGCACGCGTGCGAGGGCTTGAGCCGGACGTGGTGGTGGGCCCAGCCACGGGCGGCATTATCCTGGCCTACGAGCTGGGGCGCCAACTGGGTACGCGCGCCCTCTTCACCGAACGGGAAAACGGCGTTATGAAACTGCGCCGCGGCTTTACCCTGGAGCCCGGCGAAAAGGTCCTCGTGGTGGAGGACATCGTCACCACCGGCGGTTCCGTGCGCGAAGTGTTGAGCGCCTTGGAAAAGGCCCAGGCGCATGTGGTGGGCATCGCCTGCCTGGTGGAGCGCAGCGGCGGCCGAGTGGACTTCGGTTTCCCCCTCTTCCCGCTCCTCACCCTCGACATCCCCAGCTGGGAACCCGCCGCCTGTCCGCTCTGTGCCCAGGGAGTACCAATTGAAGAGCCGGGCAGCCGCTACCTGAAAAAGCACTGAACCCCACGGCCACGGTCGAGCCCCGCCTTCGCCCCTACAGCTGAACTGTAGGGGCTTTTTCTAATCGCAGGCTGGTTCTTGCGGCTCAAGGTTCCTATGCCCGCATCGCTTGACCATGCGCGGGCAATGGTATATACTCACCTTGGAACGCTTGAACAACTGTTTTAATGAGGTGGGAAATAGATGAACAGCGGGTCGGGGCCGGCAGAAAAGGCAGCGCGCAGTGTAAAGTGCGGCGGCGCCGTAAGCGGGGGTGCGCGTTCGGACGACGGCATCTGCCAGGTTTTCGCCGTGGACGCGGAAAAAGTGGCCCGCTGGGTGGGGACCCTGCCCCCCTTGGCGCCGGTGGCCGAGCTCTTCAAGGCGCTGGCCGACGAGACACGGGCCAAGATCCTCTACCTCCTCGCCCACGAGGAGTTTTGTGTCTGCGACCTGGCGACCATCCTCGGCACCACCGTTTCCAACGTCTCGCATCACCTGCGGCTGCTGCGGGCACAGCACCTGGTAAAGTACCGGCGCGAGGGCAAGATGGCCCTTTATTCCCTGGCCGATGCCCACGTACTGCACCTTATTAGTGAGGCCTGCGATCACGCCGGGCACCAGCGGTAACCCATGTCCCTAACCCAGGCCCGCCGCGCGCGCCCGCACCCCGCCCGGGTAGGCAATGCGTAACAGGTAAGTAAAGCGTATAACCTTGGCACAAGTTAAGTTCGATCCATCCAATTCTCTTAAAGAAAAACTTCAAGAAAGGGGCCGCGCCATGCGCTACATCTTAGAGGGCCTCGATTGTGCAAGCTGCGCCGCCAAGATTGAGAAAGAGCTGCGCAAGATCAAGGGACTGGAGCATGTTACGGTGAATTTTGCCGGCCGGAGCGTGGAAGTGCCGGCTGAGCTCTGCGCTGCGGCCCAGGCGGCCATCACCCGGGTGGAACCGGAGGTAACCCTTGTTCCCACCGGAAGAGGCGATAAAGAAGAAGGAAGAAGAAAAGGAAAAGAAGAGGGACGGGAAGGAGAAGAAGACGACGAAAAAGAAGTGCGGCGCACCCTCTTTTTCATCGGGGCGGCGGCACTCCTTCTTGCCTTTGGGGTCCTTTATAACCGCCGCCTGCACGCCACCCCCTACGCCTGGGCTGAGTACGCCGTGCTCCTTACGGCCTACCTTCTTGTGGGCTGGCCGGTGCTGCGCCGGGCTGTGCTCAACCTGCTGCACCGCGACTTCTTCGACGAAAGCTTCCTCATGACAGCGGCTACCCTGGGGGCCGTGGCCATTCACCAGCTGCCTGAGGCGGCAGCCGTGATGCTGTTTTATGCCGTGGGGGAATACCTGCAGGACCGCGCGGTGGACCGTTCCCGCCGCTCCATCGCAGCGCTCCTCAATATCCGGCCGGATCACGCCAATCTCAAGCTGAACGGTGAGGTGCAGGCGGTGCCTCCTGAAGAAGTACCGGTGGGCGCCAGCATCATCGTCAAGCCCGGCGAGCGCGTCCCCCTGGACGGCCAAGTCGTGGAAGGAACGTCGTTTCTCGATACCTCGGCCCTCACCGGTGAGGCGGTGCCACACAAGGTGGAGCCGGGCGAGACCGTCCTGGCCGGGATGGTAAACGGCCAGGGCCTCCTTACCGTCAAGGTCGCCAAGAGCTTCGGCGAGTCCGCCGTCGCCCGGATCCTGCAGCTGGTGGAAGAAGCGGGGGCACGCAAGGCTCCCACCGAGCAGTTCATCAGCGTCTTCGCCCGTTACTACACGCCGGCGGTGGTCGGCGCCGCCCTGGCGGTGGCCCTGGTGCCGCCGCTCCTTCTTCCCGGCGCCGCCTTTTCGGAGTGGGTGTACCGTGCCCTGGTGCTCCTGGTAATCTCCTGCCCCTGCGCTCTCGTGGTTTCCATCCCCCTGGGGTATTTCGGCGGCATCGGCGGGGCCTCGCGCCAGGGCATTCTGGTCAAAGGGGCCAACTTCCTGGACGCCCTCACGGCGCTTCACACCGTGGCCTTCGATAAGACCGGGACGTTGACCAAGGGCGTGTTTCGCGTCACCAAAGTGGTACCTTACAACGGCTTCAGCGAAAAAGAGCTCCTCGGCACCGCCGCTGCTGCTGAGGCCTACTCCACCCACCCCATCGCCCAATCCATCCGCCAGGCCTACGGTTGGGATATTCCCGCAGACCAGGTGCACAATTACCGGGAAATCCCCGGCCACGGCGTCGCCGCCGAGGTACAGGGAAAAACGGTGCTCGTCGGCAACGACCGGCTGCTTCACCGCGAGGGCATCGCCCACGGGGCGGAGGTGTGCCATCTGGAAGGGACGAGCGTTCATGTGGCCGTGGCCGGGACCTTCGCCGGTTACATCGTCATCGCCGACGAGCTCAAAGAAGACGCCGGCGAGGCCGTGCGCCACCTGAAGGAGCTGGGAGTAGCCAAGGTGGTGCTCCTTACCGGAGACGAGGAAAGCGCCGCCCGGCGCGTGGCCGAGACTCTAGGGCTGGATGCCTGCTTTGCCGGCCTTCTTCCCGAGGATAAGGTTCGCAAAATCGAAGAACTCATGGCGGCGCTCCCCGAGCGGCGCCGGCACAAGCTCGCCTTTGTCGGCGACGGCATCAACGACGCCCCGGTTATCACCCGGGCCGACATCGGTGTGGCCATGGGAGCCCTCGGCTCCGACGCCGCCATTGAAGCGGCAGACGTGGTGCTGATGGAAGACTCGCCGGGGCGCCTGGCTGCTGCCCTTGAGATAGCGCGGCACACACGCCGCATCGTAACCGAGAACATCGTCCTCGCCCTCGCCATCAAGGCTTTCTTCTTCGGCCTAGGCATCCTCGGCCTCGCCAGCATCTGGGAAGCTGTGTTTGCCGACGTCGGCGTCACCGTCCTCGCCGTCCTTAACGCCACCCGCACCCTGAACTACCGGCGCCCTTCATCGTCTTAGGATTCCATGCACCCAGAAGTGCGCTGCAATCACTTACCCAGAGTGAGCTGAAGCCTTCAATCCTTTTCTGAAGCACCCAAGGGGTGACCGCCACCGGTCACCCCTTTTTCAGTCCCGCCTGGGCTGTTCGCACCTTTTCGCATCTTTGAGAGAAACGTTGAAAAGTTGATACCTGACCCCAAACAACTTGATAGTTGTACGGAACCTGTACAAAATCTTCGGCCCTCGGCCCCAGTCCGTTTTTCCTTTGCTGGAGCAGGGACTCGGCAAAGAAAAAATCCTGGTGGAAACGGGGCATACCGTTGGTATCAACAATGCGTCGTTTGCCGTGCGCCGGGGCGAAATCTTTGTGGTAATGGGTCTTTCAGGAAGTGGCAAGTCCACCCTGATCCGCTGCCTTAATCGCCTGATAGAACCCACGCGGGGTAAGGTGTTGGTTGAGGGCAGGGACATCACCGCTCTGGATACGGCAGAATTGCGGCAGCTACGCCGGGAAAAGCTGGCCATGGTCTTTCAACGCTTTGGCCTCTTCCCGCACCGCACCGTCCTCGGCAATGTGGAGTATGGGCTGGAGGTGCAGGGAATCCCTGCCCCTAAGCGGCGCGAGAAGGCGCGGCAGGCCCTCGAGCTGGTGGGCCTCACCGGCTGGGAGGCGGCCTATCCTTCTGCCTTAAGCGGGGGAATGCAGCAGCGGGTAGGGCTGGCGCGCGCCTTGGCCACCGAGCCGGAGGTACTGCTCATGGACGAGGCCTTCAGCGCCCTGGATCCTTTGATCCGCAAGCAGATGCAGGATGAGCTCTTGAACCTGCAGTCGCAGGTAAAAAAGACGATAGTTTTCATCACCCACGATCTGGCCGGGGCCGGCATCATGAAAGCCACCGCCAAGGCCATTCAGGATTACGGCCTAAAGCTGAAGCTGGTCGAAGGCAGCGAACCGGCCATGACGGCAGCCCTCAAGAAGGCCATCGACAACAAGGAGTGGATTGTGGTCACCGGCTGGGCGCCCCACTGGAAGTTCGCCCGCTGGGATCTCAAGTTCCTGGAAGACCCCAAGAAGGACTATGGTGAAGTCGAGAACATTCACATCACCGCCCGCAAAGGGCTGGCAGAAGATATGCCGGAAGTGGCCGACTTCCTGAAAAACTTCAAGCTCAACGCCCAGCAGCTGGGTGACTTGGAAGGCCGCATCGCCGACGGGGAGGAGCCGCCGGCGGCAGCCAAGGCCTGGATGGCCGAGAACAAAGACGTCGTCGACAGCTGGTGGAAGTAACCGGGAATAAGAATGCATCTTAACCACCCCGCCCAGCCGCATCGTCAAGAACATCCTGGAAAAAGAGCTGGGCTGCAAGGGTCCGGCTGCCGCAACTACTTATTGCGCTTCAGGTTGTGGTTTTTGCAGAATTGATAAAAACGCTGCTAAGTTGATACCTGACCCCGGGTGGGCGAGGGCGCCCCAGCGCGGGTGGGCGGCGATGGCCGCAGGCGTACCCTCGGCCTGCACTGCGCCACCGGCCAGCACCGCCACGCGGGTGGCCAGCGCGCTCACCTCGCGGAAGTCGTGGGTCACAAGGACTGCTGTGGTGCCCGTGCTGCCGAGTACGTTCTTGAACTCCTGGATGAGTCCGGCGCGCGCAATGACGTCCACCGAAGCAAAGGGCTCATCGAGCAGCAGTACCTCCGGTTCCAGAGCGAAGGCCCTGGCCAGGCTCACCCGCTGGGCTTCGCCGCCCGAAAGGGTGAGGGCCGGCTGGTCGGCCAGGTGGAGCACGCCGAAGCGCTCCAGCCAGACCCGGGCCTTGGCCTCCGCCTCCCGGCGCCGGCCGCGCAGCTTAAGCCCCACCGCCGCGTTCTCGAGCACCGTGGTATCGAGGAGCAGCGGTTCCTGAAACACCACCGCGAGCCGGCGGCGCACGGCAAGGGCGTTGGCGCGCGTGACGCGCTGGCCGTGGAAGAACACGGCCCCGCTTTTCGGCAGGTCCAGGCAGGCCAGGGCGGTAAGCAGTGTGCTCTTGCCCGCGCCGTTGGGGCCGATGACGGCGAGCACTTCGCCCGGCTCCACCGTAAGGTGGGCGACGCTTAAGATGCGCCGCCCGCCTTTTCTTATCACCATGTCGCGCGCTTCCAGCACCGCCGTCACAAGCGCCGCCTCCTCTGCTGCACGATGGTGAGGACATACGTGATGCTGTAGGCGAGAAGCATGAGAACAAACCCCAAAGCCAAGGCCATGTCGAAGTTCCCTTTGCTCACCTCGAGCACGATGGCCGTGGTGAGGACGCGCGTGTACCAGCGCACGTTGCCGCCCACCGCCATGGACGCCCCCACCTCGGAGATGACGCTTCCCAGGCCGGCCATCACCGCCGCCAGGATCCCGAAGCGCACCTCGCGGATGATGAGCCACCAGAACTGAAGCGGTGAGGCGCCCAGGGCCAAAACCTGAAGGCGCAGTTTCGGGTTGAGCTGTTGCACCGCAGCCATGGTGAGGCCGGTCACCACCGGCGCCGCGATCACCGCCTGGGCGATAACGATGGCCGTGGGGGTGTACATGAGGTTAAGCATGCCCAACGGCCCGTTGCGCCAGAGGAGGATGCTCACCCAGAGCCCCACCACCGTGGGCGGCAGGCCCATCCCGGTATTCACAGCGCCTACCAGAAGCTCCCGGCCCCGAAAGCGCGCCACCGCCAGGTACAGCCCCAAAGGCACGCCCAAACCCAGGCTGATCAGGGTGGCCAGGCCCGACACCCGCAGGGTGAGGAAGGTAATCTGCAGCACCTCCGGGTCGCCGCTTACGAGCAGGCGGAAGGCCTTGGCCAGACCTTGCACCACTAAATCCATTTTATCACCTTAGGCTCGGGAGACCGGCACTGGCGCGGCCCCCCGGTGTTCACCCTAATAGGTGTCCGGCTTCCCGGCATCCGGGAAGAAGAGGGACTGGCCGAACTTGTCTTTGCCGAAGTCGCCAATCACCTTTTGCGTTTCAGCGTCCACCATAAAGTCGGCAAAGGCCTTGCCGCCGGCGGCGTTCACCTTGGGGAACTTATCGGGGTTGACCTGCATCACGTGGTACACGTTAAGGAGCGACTTGTCTCCCTCGAGCAGGATGGTGAGGGCCAGGTTCTTCTTGAGCGCCAGGTAGGTGGCACGGTCGGTCAGGGTGTAGCCGCCCTTTTCCGAGGCGATGTTCAGCGTCTGGCCCATGCCGGTACCGGACTCCTGGTACCAGGAACCCTTGGGTTCGATTTGGGCTGCTTTCCAGAGCTCGAGCTCCTTCTTGTTGGTCCCGGAGTCGTCGCCGCGCGAGACGAAGAGGGCCTTGGCCTGGGCGATCTTCTTGAAGGCATCCGCCGTGGTGGCCGAACCCTTGATCTTGGCGGGGTCCTTTTCCGGCCCGACGATGATGAAGTCGTTGTGCATGACCAGCCGGCGGTCAATGGCCGCCCCGCTTTCCACTACCTTCTTCTCCGCTGCCGGGGCGTGCACCAGGAGCACGTCCGCCTCGCCCCGCTCGCCCATGGCCAGGGCCTGGCCGGTGCCGACCGCCACCGTCTTTACCCGGTAGCCCGTCTTCTGCTCAAAAATGGGGATGAGGACATCCAAGAGGCCGCTGTCCTGGGTGCTGGTGGTGGTGGCGAGGATGACCTCTTTACTGCCCGCCGGGGCACCGGCCGGCTGCGCCGGCTCCTTACCGGCTTCCTGATCGGCCTGCTGCTCCGGCCGGGCCTTCGGCGCGCAGCCGAAGAGGGCCAGGGCAAGCAGAACACAGAGGGCCACGACAAGATACTTTTTCACCTGCGGTCTCTCCTTTGCGGCAGTTTACCCCCTCCGTGCACCTCCTTTTGCCGCCCGGTACCGGCCCGGGGGGCGGCCGGCCCTGC
The DNA here is from genome assembly GCF_019668485.1 of Gelria sp. Kuro-4. Taxonomy (NCBI): domain Bacteria; kingdom Bacillati; phylum Bacillota; class Clostridia; order Thermoanaerobacterales; family Thermoanaerobacteraceae; genus Gelria; species Gelria sp. Kuro-4. The sequence goes on from NZ_AP024619.1 coordinate 296,657, forward strand.
ACCTTCTTTCCAAATGCGGGAGGCCAGGCTGTTTCCGGCCTAACCCTAACGCCCCGCCGCCGTAGCTCCCGCCTTAGGCGCACGGGGTCGAAGATGCTGACCGCCGGGAACTGCTTGGGAGCCGGAAAGAGCGGCTTCCCGCCTACCGGACAATACACGAATTACGCCGGTCGGCGGACAACCCCTCTAAGGCGGATGAGCGTTCCTACGGTCAACGTGCAGACTCTACTCGGCTTCGCCTTGGAACGAATGGACGGCTTTGAACTGCCGGTCGGCCGCAGGCCGCCCGCACTCGGCGGCGCGGCCGGTGAGGACGGCCAGGCCGTGCGGCAGGGCCGGCAGGATGACGCTGAGGTTTTCCTCCACACCGCGGGGGCTGCCGGGGAGGTTCACGATCAGCGTACGCCCGCGGATGCCGGCTACGGCGCGGGAAAGGAGGGCGTGCGGCGTTTTGGCGAAGCCCGCCGCGCGCATGGCCTCGGGGAGGCCAGGCACCAGCTGGTCGACCACGTCCAGGGTGGCCTCCGGGGTAACGTCGCGAGGTCCGAGCCCCGTGCCGCCGGTGGTAAGGATAAGGTCGATGGCCCGCTCGTCGGCCAAGCGCTTAAGCTCGGCCGCGAGCTCTTCGCGCTCGTCGGGCAGAACCTTGTACTCCACCACCTCGCCCAGCTCTGCCACCAGCCGGCGAATCACCTGGGCGCCGGTATCTTCGCGTTCCCCGCGCGCCCCCTTGTCGCTGGCGGTGACGATGGCCAGGCGGTAACCTTCTTCGATCAGGATGGGATCACCGTTTCTAACCCGGCCCCCTAAGAGCACGCGGGCGAAGATCCCTTCGCGGGGCATGATGCAGTCGCCCACCTGCTGGTAGATGGCGCAGCCGTGGTGGCACTTTTTCCCGATCTGGGTGACCTCCAGCAGCACGTCCGCGCCTACCTTCAGGCGGGTGCCGACGGGCAGGTGGGCAACGTCAATTCCTTCGGTGGTAAGGTTCTCCCCAAAGTCGCCGGGAACCAGCTTAATCCCCTTGGCGATCATCTTATCGACACTCTCTTGAGCCAAGAGGCTCACCTGCCGGTGCCACGGACCGGCATGGGCGTCGCCCTCGACACCGTAACCGGGTCTAAAGACCCCTTCTCCCCGGTCCTCTTTGCGGGTTCCCTTGGCGGTGCTGGTACAGACCGCCTTTACGCGGCCGGCTACCCTTCCCATGGTTCCTCACCCTCCCGCCGGTAAATACCGCTCTTGCCGCCGGACTTGGCCACCAGGCGGATGTGCTCGATGCTCATACCTTTGTCCACGGCCTTGCACATGTCGTAAACGGTCAGGGCAGCCACGCTCACCGCTGTAAGCGCTTCCATCTCGGCACCGGTCCGGCCGGCCAGCGTCACCTCTGCCTCAATCTCCACGCAGCTCGCCCCTTTATCCAGTCTGAGCCGCACCTCTACCCCGCCCAGGTTGAGCGGGTGGCACAAGGGGATAAGGTGCGGCGTTTCTTTCGCCGCCATAATGCCGGCCAGGCGCGCCGCCGCCAGCACATCGCCCTTGGGGACGCCGCCTGCAGCGATCAGCGCCAGCGTGGCCGGGGCCATCTTAACCGCCCCCCGCGCCACCGCACGGCGCTGGGTGACCGGCTTTTGCCCCACGTTCACCATGTGGGCTTCGCCGGCCGGCGTAAGATGCGTAAGTTCCATGCTCTAGCCCCCTATCTGGCACATCACGCGGGTGTGCTCGGTATAGCTCGCCAGGTCGTGGTGGGTCGGCTTCAGCTCCAGCGCCCGCCGGAAAGCACCCTTCAGTTCCCCGGTGCCGGCACCGCCCCGCAGCAGCCCCCGCACGTCCACCTCCACGTCGGACGCCAGGCAGGGCTTGAGCCGGCCATCGGCCGTAAGGCGCAGGCGGTTGCAGCGCGCGCAAAAGGCTTCCGAAAGGGCGGCGATGAAACCCACCGTCCCCGGTGCCCCCGGGAAGCGCCAGGCTGCCGCCGGGCCCGCCCCGGCCACGTCGGCCGGCTCCAAGAGCCCTGCCTTTTCCACGGCCGACCGGACGGCCGCCATGGGCAGGGCATGGGCCGCCGCCCAGTCGAGGTCCGCCCCCAGCGGCATCACCTCAATAAAGCGCACGTGCAGGGGAAGCCGGCGCGTAAGGGCCGCGAGCTCACCGATCTCATCGTCATTCACCCCGGCCAAGGCCACCGTGTTGATCTTCACCGGGTCAAGGCCCACCGCCAGGGCAGCCTCGATCCCCGCCCAGGCATCGGCCAGGGTGCCCCGGCGGGTGATGGCCCGAAAGCGCTCCGGCCGCAGCGTGTCTAAGCTGACATTTACCCGTTTCAGCCCGGCCTGCTTGAGCGGCGCCGCCAGCGGGGCCAGCAACGTGCCGTTGGTCGTTAAGGAAAGGTCCTCAAGGCCAGGGATGGCGGCGAGCTGGGCCACCAGCTTGGTAAGCCCCAGGCGCGCCAGCGGCTCCCCGCCGGTCAGGCGTACCCGCCGGATACCCAGGCTCACCCCTACCTCCACCAGGCGCACGATCTCTTCGTAGTGCAGAATCTCGTCGTGGGCCTTGGGCCGTACCCCTTGCGGCGGCAGGCAGTACAGGCAGCGCAGGTTGCAGCGGTCCGTCACCGAAACCCGCAGGTAATCAATCTCCCGTCCCAGCCGGTCGCGCATCCTCCTCCCCCCTTCGTGGCCACTGGATCTTGCCGGTATCCCTGAGGTCGTAGCCCCCCAGGGCTGTAACCTGTTCTTTGAATTCGGGACTCTGGATGATGCTCAGGACGGCCCTGACCCCGGGGTGATCCAGGTAAACAGCAGGGATGGCCAGGTCGTAGCGTTCCGCCCGCCAGGGAATGAAGTCCAGCTCCAGGGCGCGCGCCGCCGACAGGACACCTAAGCCCACGTCCGCCGCCCCGCTCTTTACGGCTGCCGCCACTGCGGTGTGGGTGTACTCCTCGCGCTGGTAGCCCTGGATCTTCTGCGGGTCGATGCCTTCCTCCTTCAAGGCCCGGTCGAGGAGCACCCGCGTGCCGGCACCTTTCTGCCGGTTGATGAAGGTAACATCCGGACGGGTAAGGTCGGCCAGCGTCCGGATTTCTTTCGGATTCCCCGGCGGCACCAGCAAGCCTTGCTCGCGGTAAACGAGGGTGATAAGGTACACCTCTTCCTCAGGAAGATACCGTTTGAGGTAGGGGATGTTGTACTCGCCGGTTTCCTCATCCAGGAGGTGCGTTCCCGCCAGGTGGGCCTCACCGCGGCGCAGGGCGAGAAGTCCCCCCAGGCTCCCCACATGGGCGGAGGAGAGCGTAAATTCCGGGTATTTCTCCCGCAGCAGGTTGGCGATGATGTCGAGCGTGAGGTCGTGGCTGCCGACGGCCACCACCGTGCCCCGGATTTCCATCTCGCTCTTGAGCAAGCTGACCTCCACCTGCGCCCCCGCCTTGATCCCCTCGCTGCCGCGCGGCACCTTCAGGATCCCGTCGGCCCGCACGAGGGAGGTGGTGAGGGCGGCGCCGCGCGGGAGCGGCGTGGCCATAAGGTGGGGGCCGACGGGGCCGAGCTTGACGCGCACGAACTCGTCCACGCCCAGGGGCGAAGTGAGGCTGCGGGCCAGACGGGCCGTAACCTTGGGCGGCTCTTCCGGCGGGAGGCCCAGGAGGCGGGTGAGAAGCGGCTTGAGGTACAGCTCGAGCGCCAGCACGGCCGAAGCCGGGTAACCCGGTACGCCGATCGTTGGTTTGCCCTGGACGCTGCCTAGAATAACCGGTTTCCCCGGCCGGGTGGCCGCACCGTGCACGAACAGCCGCCCCAGCTCGCCGATGACGCGGGCGCTGAAATCCTCCGAACCGGCAGAAGAGCCGGCGTTGATGAGAATGACATCCGCCGCGCCGGCTGCCTGGGCCACCCGCGCTTTAATCAGCTCGTAATCGTCCGGGGTGATGGGAAAGACCACCGGTTCCGCTCCCCACTCCTTCACCTGGGCCGCGAAGATGGTGGAGTTGAACTCGATGATCTCGCCCGGCGCCGGCTCCTTCCCCGGCGGCACCAGCTCGGTGCCCGTGGGCAGGATCGCCACGCGCGGGCGGCGGCGGACGGCGATTGCCGTGGCACCTCCGGCCAGGAGGGCCCCCAAGTCCACGGGGCGCAGACGGTGATTGGCCGGGAGGATAAGCTCCGTCTGGACCATGTCTTCGCCCAAGAGGCGTACATTCTCCCAAGGGCTCACCGCCTGGATGATCTCCAGTTCGCCACCCGGCAGCTCGTGCAGGTCCTCCACCATGATCACCGCGTTGGTGCCGGGAGGCAGCGGATCCCCCGTATCCACCCAGAAGGCGTCCTCCCCCACTGTGAGCCGCACCGGGCTGGTCTCGCTCGCCCCGAAGGTGACCTTGGCCGCCACCGCCACGCCGTCCATGGCCGCAGCGTGGTAGTGGGGCGAGGAGAGGCGGGCGAAGACGGGGGCGGCCGTGACGCGCCCGGCACACTCCGGCACGGGCAGGGTCTCGGGCGGCATCACCCGGCCGGCGAAGGGCGTAAGGAAGGCCTGCCGCGCTTCTTCGTACGGGATGTCCTCAAGGTACACCTGTCGCTCCATGCTATCGCTCCTAACTTTTCCTGCGTAGCCGAACAAGGGCTCAGAGCAGGTACACTTCAACTTCCTCCCCGGCCCGCAGGCCTTCGCGGGCAGGCGGGATCACGATGGTGCCATCGGCCCGCACCAGGGTGGTGATGAGGCCCGACTTGCCCAGAACGGGCTCGGCCGTGAGGCCTTCCGCCGTCTCCACCAGGCGCACGCGCACGTGGTCCTCGCGCCCGGCGGCGGAGGCCAGGTTGCGCGCCAGGCGGGCCCGCACGCCGGCCTGTGGCCGTGTCTTCAGCCTGAGGAGCCGCGCGATGGCCGGCCGCACGAAGAGATCAAACGTCACCAGAGCGGAGACCGGGTGGCCGGGGAGGCCGAAAACGGGTTTCCCCTGGCAGAGGGCGATGAGCACCGGTTTCCCTGGGCGCAGCGCCACACCGTGCACCAGCACCCCCGGCGGCCCCAGCTCGGCCAGCACCCGGGCCGCCACATCGCGCACCCCCACCGAGCTCCCGCCCGAGAGCACCACCAGGTCGGCCCCTTCCAGCCCGCGCCGCACGCCGGCCAGCACCGCCTGGTACTCGTCCCGCGCCAGCCCCAGGTAAACCGGCTCGCCCCCGGCAGCTGCCACCGCAGCGCCCAGAGAGTAACTGTTGCTGTCGCGGATCTGACCGGGCGCCGGCGTAACCTCGGGAGGTACAATCTCGTCGCCGGTGGAAAGCACCGCTACGCGCGGCCGCCGCCCCACCGGCACCGTCGTAATGCCAAGGGCCGCCAGCGCCCCGACATCGGCCGGGCGCAGGCGAGCACCCGCCGGCAGGAGCTCTTCCCCGGCCGCCGCGTCTTCCCCGGCCCGGATCACGTTCTCGCCCGGCGCCACCGGGCGCAGAACGGCAAACGAGGTCGCATCCAGCTCCTCCGTGTACTCCACCATCACCACCGCGTCCGCCCCGGGCGGGAGCATCCCCCCCGTGGCGATACGGCTTGCCTGCCCCGGTGCCAGTGCCTTTTGCGGCACGGCCCCCATGCGGATGTCCTCGAGCAGGTCGAGGAGCGCCGGCAGGCCCTCGCTGGCTCCAAACGTATCCGCCGCCCGCACGGCATACCCGTCCACCGTGGAGCGGGTGTAGGGCGGCACGTCCTCCGCGGCGCGGACGGGCTCGGCCAGCACCCGGCCCACCGCCGCCGTCAGCGGCACCCGCTTCACCTCGAGCGGCTGCGGCTGCCAGCGGGAAAAAAGCTCCTCCCGCGCCGCCGCCACCGGCCGCACGTGAAAAAAGTCGTCCAACCCGGCGCCCCCCTCAGAAGCAGCCCAAGCGGCAGGCGGTGATCTTAAGTCCCAGTTCGTCGGCCGCGGCGCCCACCCGCCGCGGCTCGACCCCCAGCCGCTCGGCGAGAGCGGTGGCCTGGGCGCAGCTCACCTTACCGTCCTTGGCCAGCTTAAGCAGTTCTTCTTTCAGCACCGCCGTACTCTTCTCTTGCGGTTTGAGTTTGCCCAATTCTTCCGCCATTTTGCACACCCCCATCGCGAATAATCAGAAAGGGAGCCCTCATGGTGGCTCCCCGTGCGCTCCTTTCCATGAGGGAGGCGGGCCGGTTTCCCAACCCACCCTAACGGTCCCGGGCCTTAGCTTCACCGTAGGCCTTGGGACTCGGAGCTTATCGAATTTACATCTTAGGTCTATAATTCTTCGCCGGTGGAGCAAATCCTTCTTCCTTTTCCTCTGTTTCTGTCGCGGGTCGGCGCGAGTAATGTATACTTGCCTCAAGGCGGACGCATCAAGGTCCAAGACATCGTAACGGAAAAAGTAGTGATTGGGGGTAACAAGCGTGAACACTTTGGTGGTCAGCTACGGAACAAATCCGCGGGAAATGGTGCTGCAAGCCCTGGCAGCCCTCGATGTGGCAAAGGCTCTGCGCCCTGCTATGCGCATCGGTATCAAGCCCAACCTGGTGGTGGAAAAACCGGCGTCTTCAGGGGCGACAACTTCGCCGGAGGTGGTAGCCGGGATTATCGAATACCTGCACGCGGCCGGGTGCAAGGACATAACTATCTTAGAAAGCAGCGCGGTCGGTCATAGGACGGAGCGCGCCTTCGCCGTCTGCGGCTATACCCGGTTGGCCAGCCGCTACGGTGTAAAACTTGTGGACCTTAAGCACGACGCGACCCAAAAAGTAACCGCTCACGGCCAAGAAATGCGCGTCTGCCGGACGGCGCTCAGCCTTGACTATTTCATCAATGTCCCTGTACTCAAAGCCCACTGCCAGACTAGACTCACCTGCGCTTTGAAAAACCTCAAGGGTTGCCTGCCCGATAGCGAGAAACGGCGCTTCCATGCCCTCGGCCTGCACCGGCCCATTGCCGCGCTAAACCAAGTGGTGAAATCCGATTTGGTAGTAGTAGACGGATTGTGCGGTGACCTCACCTTTGAGGAGGGCGGCAATCCTGTCGCCATGGACCAAGTGCTGGTAGGGCGGGATCCTGTCCTGGTGGATGCGTACGCCGCGACGGCTTTAGGCTACGAACCGCTCACCATTCCCTACATTCGGTTGGCTGCCGAACTAGGACTTGGTTCAGCACAGTGCGAGCAAGCCGACATTCTGGTGCTTAACCCGGAAGTACGCCCGCCGGCCGCCCCCACCGTTTCTCCTCTGGCACGCGAACTCAGCCGCTGGGTTGAGGAGCGTTCGGCCTGCTCCATCTGTTACGGAAACCTTTTGCGTGCCCTGGCCTGTCTTAGGGAAGACGGCGTCCTGGCCCGACTGACCCACAAGATTAAGATCGGCCAGGGTTTCCGGGGTCAAGGCGGCCCCGGCCCGGGCGTAGGCTCCTGTACGGCCGGGCTGAGCTTGAACCTGCCCGGTTGTCCTCCGGCGACGAAAGACATTGTCAAGTTTCTGAATGCCTGACTGCTTGTGTCCCAGCCCGGAAGTGTTTGAAATGTTTACAGAGTCCTCGCGCGGTAGCAGGTAAATTACAACTTATGTAGAATTAACGGTAATAGCACGATTTTGTGCAGTGGGGGGGAAGGAGATGCTTGCTGAAAGCAGCGGATCATACGCTGCGGGTCTTGAGCCCCTGATCGAGCCTGAAGGCGGGCTTCTGCCCGCCGCGGAGGTGTTAATCCGCCAGTCGCAGGAGCGCTGCCGCCAGTACGGCTTGCTGCCTGACGCCACGTTTCTTTCGCCTATTCCCACCGCTGAAGAAATCGTTAGACGCCGCCGCACGCGCAAGGAGCTCATAGATGTTGCCGAGCCTTTCATGCGGACGGTTTTAGGCGTTTCAGCCACCGCCAGGTTTTTGATCACCCTGGTCGACGCGGATGGCTATGTGCTCAGCATCGCCGGCGACAGCCGCCTGCAGGCGGCTTTTCGTAAACACAACTTCTTCGTCGGGGCACGCTGGCGTGAAAACGAAGTGGGAACCTCAGCCATAGTCATTGCGCTCTTGGCCCGAGCACCCGTGCAGGTCGTCGGCGAACAACACTACTGTACGCGCTTTCACCCTTTCACCTGCGCCGCTACTCCCCTTATTACGAAGGAAGGCGAACTTCTCGGCTGCCTGTGCATGTCAGGGCATAAGGCCAATGTTTATCCCAACACCTTGGGCATGACCATCGCCATCGGTGAAGCAATTACGAAGCAAGTGGAACTGCGCCGGGCCCTGGCCGACGTCCAGTTCTCCAACCGCTGCCAAGCCGCCATCATCGACTCTATTTTCAGCGGTTTTATGCTCATCGACCGCAACGGCAACATCGCCCAAATGAATGAAGTGGGTGGGAAGATTTTTGGTGTAGATGCGACTAAATCCATCGGTAAGCACATAACAGAGATCGTCAACTCGCGGCCGGTGGTCCTCGACGTGTTTGAAACCGGCATGGGTTGGACCGACCGTGAGTTCTTTATTGACAGCAAGCGCGGGCTCATCCGGCTGATCAAAACGGCCATCCCCATTAAGAACGCCAGCGGTGAGGTTGTTTACGTCATTGAGACCTTTCGCGAAATGGACCGCGTGCACGAATTCGCCACCAAAGTAATGGGGGCCCGCGCCCGCTTCACCTTCGACGACATCATCGGCAACAGCTGTGCCATCCGGCAGGCTGTGGACTTAGCCGCGTTGGCCGCCGAAGGTGACTCCACCGTCCTTCTGCAGGGTGAAACCGGAACGGGTAAGGAGATTTTTGCCCAGGCCATTCATAACGCCAGCAGCCGCAGCCGTGGACCTTATCTTGCCTTAAACTGCGCAGCCATTCCGCGGGACCTTATGGAAAGCGAGCTTTTCGGTTACGTTGAAGGGGCTTTTTCCGGTGCGAGCAAAAGCGGGCGCGCCGGCAAGTTCGAGCTCGCCGCGGGCGGTACCCTTCTCCTCGACGAAATCGGCGATCTCCCGCTCGACATGCAGGCCAAACTCCTCCGGGTGCTCCAAGACAAGGCGGTCATGCGCATCGGCGGCAACAAGGTCATTCCCGTCGACGTGCGCATCATCGCGGCCACCAACAAAGACCTGGAAGAAGAGGTGCAGAGGGGCAATTTCCGCCGGGACCTTTTCTATCGCCTCAATGTGGTGAGCATAAAGTTGCCCCCGCTGCGCGACCGCAAAGAAGACATTCCTCTTCTGGCTCACCATTTTCTCAAGAAGACTGCGGCGCGCCTTAACAAATCAACCACCGCCTTCACACGCGAGGCCCTCCTCGCCCTCACCAGGTATGAGTGGCCCGGCAATATCCGCGAGCTGGAGAACGCCATTGAACGCGCCCTCAACGCGGCCCGCTCCACAGAAATTGAGCCTGACAATCTTCCCGCGAATATCGTGGCGGCCGCCAGTGCAAAAGGTCCCGGCCCAAATTCTACCCCTCGCCTAACCCAGGCTGCCGAACCCTCTTCCGGCATGACCCTGCAGGAGCTCGAACACGCAGCCTTAGCACGCGCTTTAGCCGCCAACAAAGGCAACATCGCACGCACCGCCCGACAGCTCGGCGTAAGCCGGACGACGATCTACCAGAAGATAAGGAAGTGGAACCTCGCACGCGCATAAGTGTTCAGTTTGTTGCCATACTGTACAGCAACGTGTGTACGGAATAAGAACATTGTTCAAGGCGCTGCCATGTGCAGCGCCTTATTTCGTCACCCTTCCCCATACAAAGTGCTTTGGCATGTATCTTGCAATTCTCAATGCTGAACCAAGATTCCAGGGTGAAGGAGTGTCAGCATGAGATGAAAGGTAACACCGGAAAGATTCTCTTTGCCGACCTAAGCAAGTGCTCCCTTACTGAGGAACATCTGCCCGAGGACGTATACGCCAGTTTCTTGGGAGGCTATGGCCTGGGTGTTAAGTTCATTTACGACCATATGAAGCCAGGGGTCGACCCACTAGGTCCCGGGAACATACTTGGTTTTACAACCGGTGTGTTGGTAGGAACACCAGCCATGTCCGGCAACAGGTTCACTGCATGTGCCAAGTCCCCCCTCACTGGAACCTGGGGTGACAGCAACTGTGGGGGGTATTTTGGACCGGCCCTTCGGCGGGCCGGCTTCGATGCAGTGTTTGTAACCGGCGTTGCACCGTCACCGGTTTATCTGTTCCTTGATAACGGACGGGCCGAGATTTGTCCAGCAGGAGACCTCTGGGGTAAAGACACCACGGAAACTGAAGAGGTGCTCAAAGAAAGGCTGGGCAGCGACATTCAAATCGCGTGCGTAGGACCGGCCGGTGAGAACCTGTCCCTCATCTCTGGAATTATACATGATCGCGGTCGGGCAGCCGGACGCTCTGGTCTCGGCGCTGTAATGGGATCTAAGAAGCTGAAGGCCATCGTAGCGCGCGGAAATCAAGAAATACCCATGGCTGATCCGGAAGCAGCTAAGAAACTGAGGAGTAAATGGGTAAAGGATTTGTTGGCACGCCCCAGCGCTCAAAAGTTTCGGAAATACGGGACCGTTGATCACGTAGCGAGCTCAACATTTAGTAACGATGCCCCAGTGCGAAACTGGGCTGGCGTAGGTTTACGTGACTTTCCTCAAGCTACAGCTATTAGTGATGACCATGTTCTGCAGTATGAAAAAAAGAAGTATGCCTGCTGGCAGTGTCCATTAGTCTGCGGAGGCATCTATGAGGTACCGGCCGGGCCATACGCTGTCGCCGAGGCACACAAGCCGGAATACGAAACATGTGCTATGTTCGGCAGCAATCTGCTTAACGACAACTTGGAAGCAATAATCATGCTTAACGATATTTGCAACCGCATGGGACTCGACACGATCTCCACCGCTGCAACGGTAGCTTTCGCCACCGAGTGTTTCGAAAAAGGCCTTATCGATGAAAAAACAGCCGGTGGGCTGAAACTGTCCTGGGGCGATCACGCGGCGGTGGTAGAAGCAGTTAAGCAAATCGGGAGACGTGAAGGTCCCTTGGGCCAACTTCTGGCGGATGGTAGTCGCGTTGCAGCGCAGCGAATTGGCGGAGAAGCCCTCCAGTATGCAATACAAATCCAGGGGCAAGAGCTGGCGGCTCACGATCCACGCTATGGCCCAAGTTGGGGCACCTATTATAAAGTCGACGCAACACCTGGACGTCATACGCAAATCGGTCTGGTAATTTACGAAAACGGTGGTGGCATCCCTGGTTTGGACCTTGGCAAGATTACAAAGTACCAATTTACTGGCAAAGGCCAAGCCGCGGCAAAAGTGCAAAACATAATGCACGCTCTTTACTCGGCCGGCCTGTGCATGCAGGTGATTCTGCGTTCTGACATCAGTTGCTGGCCGGAATTCCTTTCTGCCGTTACCGGCGAGGACTATGATCTGGCAAGGCTCGAAGAGACGGGCGCACGCATAGCGGCTCTTAGGCAGGCCTTCAACATTCGCGAGGGCCTACCCGTGACAGAATTCCAGTTGCCAGGTCGTTCGTACGGTAATCCACCCTTGGATGCCGGACCACTCGAAGGCATCGTCATTGACGTTGCCTCTATGACCCGCGAGTACTACGAGGCACAGAAGTGGGATCCAGCATCAGGGAAACCTCTTCGCCAAAGGCTTCAGGAACTCGGCTTAGGTTACGTCATATCTGATATTTACTCCAACTCCTAGGACGAGGAGGAAAGGGAATTGCTGATTCACCTACCTCCTGGAGTCGATAGCGATGAACGGGAGATTGTAATTGAGGTAACTAAGGGAACCTCACTGGCAGAAGCGCTCAAGCTGGCAGGACACCGCGCCCCCTTCGTGGCACAGCTTATTGCTGGAGCGGGTTCAACTCCAGAAGGAACTTTTCTCTTTATATTAAACGGAGAAAGGGTCAACCTCGACCAAGCAAACCACATTCACCTCTGCGGTAACGATCAGTTGTACATTGTTCCACCCATATTGGGCGGATAGGGGGTGGTTCTACATCACTGAGTGTCAAGTGAGGAGGTGGCGGAACGTAGTCGCTGATTCGCTCGGCTGTCTCTGACAGGGTTCGCAAAACAGATGGGGGGCACATTTTATGGAGTTCAAAACCATCGGCTTCATCGGTGTAGGTGCCATGGGCAGCGGCATGGCGAAGAATTTGGCCAAACACGGCTTTAACGTTGTGGCATACGATGTCGATCCCACTAAAGTTGAAGCATTGAGCTCAGCCGGTATACGTGGGGCTCACGATATCGCCGGAGTTGTGCGGGTGAGCGATGCTGTATTTACCAGTCTTCCTTCCGTAGCTGCCATTGAGGAAGTAATGGGCGGGGAAAAAGGTGTTCTGGCGAACATCAAAGAAGGCTCTTACATCCTGGACATGAGCACAATTGATCCCGGCACCACGCGCCGCTTAGCGCAACAAGCCGGCCAGAAAGGAACGCGATTCTGTGACTGCCCTGTTAGTGGAGGCCCGACGGGGGCTGCTAACGGCACACTGACCACAATGGTTGGTGCCAGTGATGAAGACTTTGCTACCATTAAGCCACTGCTAGCATGCTTCGCCACCAATATCATTCACGTGGGCGGTGTCGGCACCGGCCAGGTGGTGAAAATTGTTAATAATATCCTCGCAGCTATTCACACCGTTGCTCTCGGTGAAGCCTTGCTAACCGGTACGCAGGCTGGAGTAAAGCTTGAAATTCTAGCCGAGGTGATCAGCAAGAGCTCGGGACGCAGCTTCATTATCGATTACTTTGCGCCCAACTCCATCCTTAAGGGTAATTATGACCATCCACTTTTCCAGCTCAAGCTAATGCATAAAGATGTTTCCTTGTATATGAAAATGGCCCAAGAATACCATATCCCCTCTCTCTTAGCCGCGGCTACGAAGGAGCTCTACAGCGCGGCCCTGTACCAAGGATGGGATAACAAGGACCATACAGCTGTGTGCCAAGTTCTAGAAAACATGGCCCATAAGAGAATCGTCGAGCCGGCGTAAAGACCAGCGCAAAATGCAGAGGAGGGTGGCAATGAGCAGGTGGATTCGAGTTGTCTCTCATCTGATCCTGGTTGGGCTGGTGTTCAGTCTTGTTGGTTGTGGTGGCGCTTCAGCACCCAAAGAAGGAAGCGCCCCAGAAGCTAACAAGGCACCCGGTCAAAAATTCATCTTGAAAGTGGGAGCAGTTAACAATTCTACACATCCCTGCGTGATGGCCCTCAACGAGGTCTTTAAGCCTCGCGTGCAAGAATTCACGAATGGGCAGGTCGAGGTCCAGGTTTTCGACAATTCCCAGTTGGGCGGCGAACGAGACATGATGGAACAACTGCAGCTCGGCACACTGCAGATGTCTTATATCAGTCCCGTCCTGGGTGCGATTGAACCCAAGATCAATATTCTTGATCTGCCCTACCTTTTCAAAGATGAAACGCACGTGGACAAGGTCCTGGATGGTCCTATCGGTGAAAAACTGCTGGCCGACCTACCAAGTAAAGGCTTACGCTCACTGGGGTATTTCGAAAACGGTTTTCGCGTCGTTACGAACTCAAAGCGACCCATCAATAAGCTGGCGGATCTGCGTGGCCTCAAGATCAGAACTCCTGAAGCGCCCATTTCAGTGGCCATTTTCAAAGCGTTGGGCGCCAATGTCACGCCCCTGGCTTTCAACGAACTTTATAGCGCGCTGCAGCAGGGCGTCGTTGATGGGCAGGAAAACGCCTACAACACAGTTGCTTCCTCCTCGTTCTTTGAAGTACAGAAGTACGTGGCCGAAACGCATCACATGTGGGGCAACTTTGCTATTTTGGTTAGTGAAAAGTGGTGGCAAAGCCTGCCCCAGGACGTACAAGACGCCATCAGCAAAGCCGCCAAAGAAGCCAGTACACGCCAGCGGCAGCTCTTTCGTGAGCAGACGGCTAAAAGCAAAGAGCTGTGCCTCAGTAAAGGAATGCAACTCACAACACCCGATCCAGCGGAGTTCATTCAAGCTGTTCAACCTGTTTACCAGGATATGTACAAGGATCACCCGGAGTTCAAGGGTATTGTGGATGAGATTCTTAGTCTGAAGTGATAACGTCTGGGGGCGTAACGGTAAAGCTACGCCCCCACCCTACCACACGAGGGGGGACAGGCCCGGTGGACGCGAGATCGTTATTTTATATAGTTGACAGGAAATTAACGTGGCTCGTTCAAGTGCTTACTGTTGCCTTGTTCACAGGGATGGTGGTACTCGTCTTTGCTCAGGTTTACACGCGCTTCTTGACGAACCATTCCCTCACGTGGAGTGAAGAACTGTCACGTTTTCTAATGATCTGGATGGTTTTCCTTGCTTCCTACCTGGCTTTCAAACAAAAATCGCACATAATGGTGGACAACCTTGTCAAGGCTTTGCCAGGTCCCTGGGCAAGCGCAGTTCAGGCGGCAGCTCATCTGGCGATGGTGCTTTTCTTAGTCGTTCTATTGTGGGGGGCCTACGCCGTGCTTCCAACCACGGCCCTGCAGAAGTCTCCCGCTAACAACATCGTCATGGCCTACGTTTACGCCGCAATACCGGTCAGTGCGTTGCTGACGCTCTTGGAGGTTATGCGTAACCTGTGCGCGATTCTAGGGAAAGGGAGGTAACAGCACCTCCATGATGGCACTGCTCGTATTTCTAGTCTCACTGTTCTTTTTTATCTTTCTAGGTGTACCGATTTTTATGAGCCTCGGCTTGAGTTCCCTTTGCATCTGGCTTTGGCACTTCGGCGCCTTAGAACCAGCAATCCTCATTCAAAAAATGTTTATTGGCATCGACAGCTTTCCGCTCATGGCCATCCCCTTCTTTATGCTTGCGGGAGAATTGATGAACACCGGCGGCGTCTCACGTCGCCTGGTTGGTTTCGCCCAGTGTCTGATCGGGTGGGTAAGGGAAGGTCTCGGTTTTGCAGTAGTTTTAGCTTCTATGTTCATTGCCGCGATTCTCGGGTCGGCGTCAGCGAGTGCGGCCATGATTGGTATGGTAATGATACCCGCCATGGCAGAACGTGGTTACGAGACTGACTTTTCCGCCGCCTTGGTTGCTTCCGCTGGATCTATCGGTCCAATCATCCCACCCAGCATTCCGTTCATCATTTACGGGGTAATCGGCGAGGTTTCGATCGCTAAGCTCTTCGTCGGCGGCTATATTCCAGGTATCCTAATGGGGCTTTCTTTCATGGCTTACACCTACTTTTTTGCCAGAAAACGAGGCTATCCTTCCGAAAGTTTTCCTACCCTAAAGTCGTTTGCCTCCTCGTTCAAGGAAGCGTTCCTCACCTTGCTTCTTCCCGTAATTATAATGGGAGGAATCTTGGGCGGAGTGTTCACGCCCACAGAAGCCGCGGTAGTGGCCGTGGTTTACGCCTTTTTAGTCGGAACCTTTGCCTATCGAGAGATTAAGTGGACAGACCTGTCGGGGATTTTCTTGCGCGCAGCCAACAGCACGGCGATGGTCTTAATGGTAATGTCTACGGCAACCCTGCTTTCATGGGTTTTGACTCTAGAGAGGGTGCCGCAGACCGTAACGCAGGCGCTGCTGACAGTCTCATCCAGCCCGATAGTGTTCCTGCTCCTCGTCAATGTCTTTATGATTGTCGTTGGTATGTTCCTCGACGCCGTGTCCGCCCTGACCATTCTGACGCCTGTTCTCTTGCCTGCGGCAAAAGCTCTGAACATCGATCCGGTCCTGTTCGGTGTACTGCTTGCCTTGAATTTGAGCATCGGTGTGTTGACGCCGCCGGTGGGACTCAACCTGTACGTGGTCTCCAGCATCGCCAAGTTGGATCTCGTGCGGATAAGTAAAGCTGTCCTTCCCTTTCTTGCCCTGATCACTCTGGTCATCTTGATAATGATCTTTTTCCCAGCTACGGTTACCTATTTGCCCAACTTGTGGCTGCACTGAGAAGGAGGCATTGATATGCGCATCAACCCCGATCTTTGCATCGGCTGCGGGTCCTGCGTCCCGTACTGCCCCATGCGCGCCATCAGCCTGAAAGACCACGCCGTGGTGAACGAGGACGAGTGCGTGGAGTGCGGCATCTGCGTCCGCGCCGGCGTCTGCCCCGTGGACGCCTTCGAGCCGCCCAAGCTCGAGTACCCGCGCATCCTGCGCCAGGTCTTCTCCGACCCTCTGGTGACCCACCCCGGTACCAACGTCCCCGGGCGCGGCACCGAGGAGATGAAGACCAACGACGTCACCGGCCGCTTCCGCCGCGGTCACGCCGGCATCGCCGTGGAGCTCGGCCGGCCCGGCACCGGCACCCGCCTCTACAACGTGGAGAAGGTGGCCCAGGCGGTGGCCCCCTTCGGCGTCAAGTTCGAGCCGAAGAACCCCACCACTCAGCTCATGGTGGACCAGAGCACCGGGAAATTAAAGGACGACTGCCTGAACGAGAAGGTCCTTTCCGCCATTGTGGAGTTCGACTGCCGGGAGGACCAGGTGGTGCCCATCCTCACCGCCATCAAGAAGGTGGCGGCTGAGCTCGATACTGTCTTCTCGCTGGACATCTGCAGCCGCGTGGCGGAGGACGGCACCATCCCCACGGCGGAGCTGGCCCGCCGGGCCGGGTTCACCCCTTCCATCAACGGCAAAACCAACGCCGGCCTCGGCCGGCCCCTGGCAAAGGAGGACTAACCCATGACCCACACCCTGCACCGAAGCGGCGACCCCGCGGGCCTGGCCCACGACTACGTCATCTTCGCCATCGCGGCCCAGGGGGTGAACTCCCAGGGCGCGGCCCCCAAGTTCAAACGGTTCGCCGACATCGCCTTAAAGTACAACCCGGTGAACTTCGGCGACATGAAGAGCGGGAACATGTACACCGTGGGGAAGGACGAGATTCTGGGGAACTTCCGGGAGAACTCCATCGTCCACGCGGTGTTCACGGATAAAGACACCGTCCTCAAGTGCCTGAAAGAGGTGAAGGAAGCGGACATCGGGCTTTCCATCGTGGTCTCGGGCCTGGTGCACGAGGTGGGCGAGGCCTGCCGCGCCGCCGGGACGGCGGCGCACACGGTGGAGCACTCGCTGGGGATCCACGGGGCGAGGGAGAAGCTCCCGGCCCCGGCGGTGCTCGACATCAGCACGATGTGCGGCCACGGCATGGTGGCCTTCTCGCTGGTGGAGCACCTGGTGGACGAGGTGAAGGCCGGGCGCACCACGGTGGAAAAGGCGGCCCGGGAGCTGGCCAAGCAGTGCGTCTGCGGGGTCTTTAACCCCGTGCGGGCGGCGGAGATCATCCAAAGGCTGGTCTAGGATTCTATCAGAAGACGGAAAAATGAGCAGGGCTCGCCAGGGCGCGGGTCCTGTTTTCGTTTGGCGCGGGCCGGGCAGGAAAAACATGGTGGCTCAGCGAAGTACAATTCAGAAGTTCGCGGCAAGGGGGCTCGGGGTTATGGAAGGCGCAGAACACGACCGATGCGCGGAAGCGGCGCGGCTGCGCCGCGAGCTGGACCTGGCCCGGCGGCTGCAGGCGGCAATCGTGAGCGCCATTTTCAGCGGCTTTCTGGTGGTGGACCGAACGGGGCGGGTAATGGAGCTTAACCCGCTGGGCGGCAAGACCCTGGGCGTCACCCCCCAGGAGGCCATCGGCCGCCCCGTGACGGCGCTGGTACGGTCGCGCCCGGGCATCTCAGCGGCACTGGAGACGGGGAAGGCCTGGTCCGATCGGGAGTTTCTGGTGGAGACCAGCCAGGGCCCGCGCCGCCTCATGACCACCGCCGTGCCGGTGAAAGCCGCCGACGGCTCCGTCCTGGCGGTGACGAGCGGGCGGCGCTCCTCGGCGCCCTGGCCCGCTCGGGGGGCAACGTGACGCGCGCCGCCCGGGAGCTCGGCATCGGCCGCACCACGTTCTACGACAAGCTTCGTAAGCATAACTTGAACCAGAGCCGGGGCCGCTGTTCGGATTCCCGTTCACTGTCCGGATATCGGACAGACGGGCGTACCGATTGCGATCACAACCGGGGATCCGCCGCCCGACCGTAGGTACACATCCCCTGCCGCACGCGCTTTTCTAAGCCGCCCGCCGCTGGCACACGGTTTGCTGTGATGGATATGGGTTGCTGCTGCCGCAGAGCCCAGTAAACGCACGGAAGGAGGAGCAGAGTATGGGCAACGGGTACTGGGGCAAGGTCTTACGCGTAAACCTGACCGACCGCACCTTTCGGGAAGAACCAGTGGGTGAGGACGTTTGGCGCAGGCTCCTGGGTGGGGCTGGCTACGGGGCCAAGGTGCTGCTCGAGGAGACACCGGCCAAGGTGGACCCGCTGGGACCGGAGAACAAGATCATCTTCGGCATCGGCTGCCTGCAGAGCGTCCCGGCGCCGGGGAGCGCCAAGTGGAGCGTGGTCACCAAGTCACCCTTAACCCGCACGTACCTGGATTCCGCCGGGGCGGGCACCTGGGCGCCCATCTTCAAGCGCACCGGGTACGACTCGCTCGTCATCGAAGGCAAGGCCAGCGAACCGCTCTACCTCTACATTACCGACGGCAGGGTGGAGTTCCGCCCCGCCGGGCACCTCTGGGGCAAGACAACCGGCGAAACCACCGGCACCTTAAAGGATGAACTAGGCAAGAACGCCAGCGTGCTCAGTATCGGTCCGGCCGGTGAGCGCCTGGTTCCCATCGCCTGCATCGCCTCCGACGGCATCAGCTTCGCCGGTCGCGGCGGTGCCGGCGCCGTAATGGGCTCGAAGAACCTCAAGGCCATCGCCGCCTATGGGACCCAGGAGTGCCCCGTGGCCGACCGCGAAACGGCCTACCGGCTCAGCCGGGAAATGATGAGGGAACTGGCCGAGCGCGGCGCCGGCTTCAGCGAGAACGGTACACCCGCCGTTATCGTACCGTTTGAGGAGATGGGCGACACCCCCATCAAATACTGGACGGGGGACGTGTGGCACGAGGGCGCGCGCCTGCTGGGGACGCCGCACTATAACGAGGTCCTAAACACGAAACCGCTGCACTGTCTGCACTGCCCGGTGGGCTGCCACCGCCGCGTGCGGGTGGACGGTCCGCCGGAGTTCGCCATGGAGGGTAACGGCCCGGAGTACGAGACCATCGCCATGTTGGGCTCCAACCTCCTCATCGACGACTTGGCCCCCGTCACCAAGGCCAACGAGCTCTGCAACATGCTGGGGATCGACACCATCTCGGCCGGCGCCTGGATCGGTTTCCTGATGGAGTGCTACGAGAAGGGGCTCCTCACCGACGCCGAGCTGGGCGGCCCGGTGCGCTGGGGCGACGGCCACCGGATGGTGGAGCTCGTCGAGCAGATCGCCCGGGGTGAAGGCGTGAGCCGCTTCTTTAAGGAAGGCATTGTGGGCGCAGCGAAAATGGTCGGGAAAGGCGCCGAAGAGCTCATCGTCCACGTGAAGAACCTGGACTTCCCCGCCCACGACCCGCGCGCCGTTTTCGGCCTGGGCGTGAACTACGCCACCTGCCCCATCGGCGCCTCCCACGAGCGCGGCGACCCGCAGGCCACCGCCCTGGGCCTCTGCTACCCCGAGCTCGGCTGGGATGAACCGCCGGAGCGCTTCGACATCGACCGCGCCGCCGAGGTGGCTTACGTCATCACCAATGCCAGCCTGATGTACAACTCCCTGACGTTCTGTAAGTTTATCGTCAAAGGCGCCGGGATGACCCTTACCGAGCTCACCGACATCTTTAACGCCGTGACGGGCTGGAACTGGACCCCGGCCGAGCTGGCCGACGTAGGTAAACGGGTCATTACGGTGCAGCGTCTCGTCAACGTGCGCGACGGCATCGGCCGCAAGGACGATGTGCTCCCGCCTAAGATGTACATCACGGCCAAGGAAGGCGGCCGCGTGGGCAAGACCCCGGCCACAGAGCACGAGCGCGTCCTCTCCGAGTACTATGCCCGGCGCGGCTGGGACGAAAACGGCGTGCCCACGCGCGAAACGGTGGAGAAACTGGCGTTGGGCGAGCTCCTTAAGTACGTGTAGCAGGTAAGGGGCGCGCTGCGGCGCGCCCCTGGCGCGGACAGTGCCCCGCAGGGAGTGAAGAGTGTGCAGGTTAGGGTTAAGCCTGTTTCTTACTTAAAAAAATACCTGCCGGAAGGCGAAAAGGTTATGGTCAAGGAGCTGACCGCACCGGTTACGGTGGCCGAACTGCTCGCGCTCTGCGGCTTTCCGGAAGAACTCCAGCCCCTCGTTACAGTGAACGGCCGCCGCAAAAAGCTGGACTACCGGGTGGCTGATGGCGACGAGATCCTCATCGCGCCGCCGGCAGCCGGCGGTTGAAGGGGTAGTGCGCGGGGAAAGAAGGCGGTGCCGTGGAAGCCGCCGCCCAGCGCGTCACACCCCGGCTCATTCCACCTGCCGTATCTGGGCGGGGCTCAAGCGAGGTCCCGCGCCGCCGGGATGCCGGCCACGCCTTCGGCCGCCTGCACCGCCCGCAGGACGGCCTGGGCCGTCGCCTGCGCTGCGAGGGCGCCCACCTGATTGACATCGGCCTCCACCCGGCCGGTGGCCAAGCTGAAGATGGTGTCCCCGTCGAGCATGGTGTGCACCGGCCGGATGGCCCGGGCGTAACCGTCGTGGGCCATCTGGGCCACCTTGCCGGCCTGAGCCTTAGTGAGGCGCGCGTTGGTGGCCACGACGCCCAGGGTGGTGTTCCCCATCGCTCCGCCGGGGGTAAGGGGCTGGGTGCGCAGGAAGGCCTCGGTGTCAAGGAAGGTCTTTTTGTCCTCCGCCAAGGCGCCGGCCACGATCCGCCCGCTGGCCGGGTCCACCACGTCCCCCAGGGCGTTCACCGCCACCAGCGCTCCCACCTTAAGCTCCCCCACCTGCAGGCTGGCCGTACCCAGCCCGCCCTTCATACACCGCCCGTGGCCCAGCACCTTGCCCACCGTGGCCCCGCAGCCGGCACCGACGTTGCCCTCCGCCACCGGCCCGCCGGCCGCGAGCTCAGCCGCCCGGTAGCCCATGGCCCGGTCGGGCCGCACGCGGAAGTCACCCACACCCAGGTCAAAAAGCACCGCCGCCGCCACAATGGGAACCTTGGTGACACCGACATCGAAGCCCCAGCCCCGCTCTTCCAGATAAGCCATGACCCCGCCCGCCGCGTCCAGGCCGAAGGCGCTCCCCCCGGCCAGGACCACGGCGTGGGCCTTATCCACCAGGTTCACCGGGCTCAAGGCGTCCGTCTCGCGCGTGCCCGGGGCGCTGCCGCGCACGTCCACCCCGGCCGCCGCGCCCTCCGGGCAAAGCACCACTGTGCAGCCGGTGAGCGCCCGCCGGTCGCTCACCTGCCCCACCAGGATACCGTCGACATCGGTAATGGCGTTGTACATAATGGTCTACCTCCTGGCTGAAAAATGCTAACCGCGGCAGCTTGTGAGAGGGGCAAGGGCCGAGTGCCCAACACGCGGCTTGAGGATGTGCCTTGGCGGGCAACGGCCCAGGCCCCGGGCCGATCCGTTTCAAGCGCCGGTGAAGACGCGCACCAGGGCGATGACTACTCCCGTCACGCCTTCTCCGCCTAAAAAGCCCGAGGAGATGAGCTGGCCCCTCTCATTCCAGCCCGGCCACCTTTTGTCCACCACCCAACGCGCCAGCCCGCCCAGGGCCGCTGTGGTGGAGATAAACATAGGCAGGTAGATGCCGATGCCGATGGTCATGCCGGGCACGCCCAGGAAGTAGAGGACGGCGCCTGCCACCAGGCCCACGAGGAAGGCCGGCGGGTTGGGCAGGCCGCTCACCATGGTGGAAACGGCGTAGGCCTGGGGCGCCACCAGTTCGGTGCCCGGGCCCATGGCGCCGTACGCCCGGTGCATGACAAAGAGCACCACCACCGCCACCAGAGCGCCCACCACGCCGCCGATGAGCTCCGCATACACCTGGGCCCGCGGCTGCGTCTTCAGGATGTACCCGGACTTGAAGTCCTGCAGGTTGTCCCCCGCCAGGCCGCAGGCCACCGCCACCACCGCGGCCACAAAGAAGGCGGCCGTGGCGTCGGGCTGCCAGAACAGCTTCACGGCCAGCAGCACCAGGATGCCGAAGATCTCCATGGGATCGATGCCCGTTTGGCCGTCCAGGGTCGCCGCCATGGCCGTGGTGACCCAAACGCCCAACACCGTCACCAGGGTGGGTAGAAAACCGATCCCGGCCACGGTGGTGAGAAGGAAGATGATGGCCGCCACAGTCAAGGGCGCCCAGCGCAGGTTGATATCTCCTTTGCCGCCCAGGAGCGGCCCGAAGATCTCCCGGGCCCTGGGCAGCACCCCCTTAAGGAGCACACCCACCCCGGCGCCCACGATGAGCCCGATGCCCAGGCTGTTTTTCAGGGCGGTGGCCGCCTCCATGCTCAGGTAGCCGCCGTTTACGGCCAGCGGGATAAAGAGCAGGTAACTCAGCGCCGCCCCCAGGAACCAGGTACCGGTGAAGAAGGGACCGATCAGGTAACCGATACCCACCGCCATGGGAGACACCCAGAGGCCGAATTGGATGTTCCGGGACCAGAGGGCCGGCGGCGTCCAGGCCCCGGGGATTCTCTGCCACTGGTCGCGCAGGGCCGTGAGCAGCGCCGCCGCCCCCAAGGAGCCGAACAGCCACTTGGCCTTCTGGCCGCCTTCATCGCCGGCCAGCACCGTCTCGGCCGCGGCGATCCCCATGGGAAAGGGGAGCTCTTCCACCTCGATGAAGTGGCGGCGAATGGAAGCAACGAGGATGACACCGAGCACCGTACCCGCCAGGGCGACCGTAAGGAGCGGCCAGAGGCCCACGGCGGCATTTTTGTCCAGCATCCAAATCCCCGGGATGGTGAAGGCCACCCCGCCGGCCACCATCCCCCCCGCCGACATGGCGGTGTGGGTGACGTTGATCTCGTTGAGGTTGGTGCGTCCCAGCGCCTTGAGCACGGTTAAGGAGAGAATGGCCACAAAAATGGTGGGCCAGGGCAGCGCCCCCATGCGCAGGGCCACGTACATGGAGCTGGTGGTGATGATGGCCGAGCCGATAGCACCCAGGATCACCGCCCGCCACGTGAACTGGTCCCGGAACGAGGACGCGTAGCTCATGCCAGCCTGCTTTTCCACTCCTCCTGCCTCCTTTGGATGATTTTGGCCCGCACAGCGAGTCATGTTCCCCCTTTATTCTCGGCCGAGGCGGAAAGTACCTGCTAATTCTGCCCTGCGCCCACCCGAAAAGTACGCATCAGGAATTCGCCCAGCTCCTCCACTTCCTCCCAGCCGAAGCCGGGCCGGTCGGCGGGGAGACCCGCTGCCCGGGCCGCCGCCACGTCGCCCACGACAGCGATCGTATCGGGCGGCGGCGGGCTTAAGGGCTCGGAGACCCCGGCCCGAAATACAAGCACTCGGGGGAAGGGCCCGTGTTTCCAGCCCTCCACCAGGATCAAGTCGACCCCGGGAAACCAGTCCGTCAAGCGGGCCCCCGCCTCCTCGTCCGCCAACGGGTAAAAAAGCGCCGTGCGCGCCGGGGTTAGGAGTGCCACCCCCTCCGCCCCGGCCTGTTTGAGCCGCTGTGTGTCTTTGCCGGGCGCGTCGCCGGCGTTTTCCTCGTGCGAGTGTTTCACCGCCGCGACCTTCAAGCCGCGGCGCGTCAGCGCTGTAATCAGCTCGACCAAAAGGGTGGTCTTGCCGCTCCCGGAGGTGCCGACAAAGCTGACCACCGCCGGTCCCTGCCTGGTTCCAGCGGCCTTTTGTTCTTCCTTGCCCCTTTCCCCCAGGTTGAGCGTATAGACCTCGCCGCCGGCCGAATCGATGTAGAGCAGCCGCCGGCGCAGCGGCTCCCCTGCCCCCGTAAGGATCTTGACCACCTCTTGTGCCTGGTAAGCCGCTACCAGGGCCGGAGTGGCGGCCGGGTTGCCCGTCTCCACCTCCACGCCCCGCTCGCGGCTTCCCTCCGGGCCATAAAGCTCGGCCAGCCCGGGGTCGTCCGGATAGATGGTCAGAACCTGCCCCAAGAAGCCGGCAATGGCCCCGTGCACCAGAGGAATCTGCAGCCGGCGCGCGGCCCTTTCCAGGACAAAGCGGCTGGGCAGGTTGTCCAGTGCGTCAACCACTACGTCCGCGCCCCCGAGCAGGAAGGCGGCGTTTTCCTTTGTTAGGCGCGTCTCGTGGCAGCGCACTTCCACGGCGGCATTGATGGCCAGCACGCGCTCGTAGGCCGCCATCACTTTGGGCTTCCCCAGGTCGGCCTCGGTGCAGAGAAGCTGGCGGTTAAGGTTGTTGTCTTCGAAAACATCGCCGTCCACCAGCACCAACGTGCCCACCCCCATCCGGGCCAGGAGTTCCACCACCAGTCCGCCTAAACCACCACAGCCCACCACCGCCACCGTGGCGTTTAAGAGGCGCAACTGGCCGGAAATCCCCACGGTGCCCACGTTGCGCAGGTAACGCCCGGGGATGATCCCAGCCGTAAGCGCGGCGCGCTCCACCTCCCGCCGTGACCGCTGAGACCCCTTAGCCAGTTTCTCTGCCGCGGCCTGCGGGAGCACGCAGAACTCCCTGCCCCCCACCTGCACCCTCTGCGAGGCAGCGGCCAGGTCAACGCTCAAGTCCGTCATTTCGTAGTCCCCTCCTCGTCTACCCGAAGTCTTGCTATCCATTTCTTTTCCCACTGCCAAAACCCTGCCGGGCGCAAAAAGAAATAGGCCGTACGCCTGTTTTGTTTATGTACTTTAATTACAAAACTCGAATCTTAGCTGTTGTAAGAAGGTGTTACCTTTTTACCGTCGAATTTCCCTTGTACAGAAAATCCAGAAACTCTGTCTTATTATATAAGACACGCAGTTCTGGTTAACATCTTGACGAAGGGGAGAGTGGCATGCAGGTAGACGAAGATCGCTGCGTCGGTTGCGGCCGCTGCGTCCTGTACTGCCCGGTGCAGGCCATCAGCCTGAGCGCGGACGGCGGGCACGCCGTAATCGACCAAGATGAGTGTGTGGAGTGTGGGGCCTGTCTGCGCAGCCCCGCCTGCAAGACGGGTGCGCTGTACCAGCCCGAGCTGAGCTACCCGCGGAGCGTACGCAGCATTTTGAGCGACCCCCTCACCATTGCTCCCGAAAGCGGCATCACCGGCCGCGGCACGGAAGAGATGAAGACCAACGACGTCACCGCCCGCTTCAAGCGGGGCTGCGCCGGCGTGGCCGTGGAGGTGGGACGGCCGCTCCTCGGCGCGCGCCTCAGCGACGTGGAGAAGATCGCCATGGCCATCGCCCGCTTCGGGGTGGAATTCGAGAAGGTCAACCCCACCACCAGCCTTATGGCCGACCCCAAGACCGGCAAGTTTAAGGACGAGCTTTTGCGCGAAAAGGTGCTCTCCGCCATCATCGAGTTTGCCGTACCGCTTGAAAAGCTGGAGGATGTGCTCTACACCCTGGAGCGCGTGTCCCATGAGGTGGAGTCGGTGTTCAGCGTGGACGTCTGCTCGCGCTGCAACCCCGACGGCTCTATCCCGCACGAAGAGATACTGGCCAAAGGCAACTGGTGGTATTCCATCAACACCAAGACCAACGTCGGGCTGGGCCGGCCGCCGGCGGCGGAATAGAGGAGGCAGCAGAGATGACACACACCCTGCACCGGATCGGTAGTTGGGACGACTTAGCCGGCGATTATGTATTTCTCATGATGCCGTCCAAGGGCATCAACGTCCAGGGTTCCGGCGAAAAACTCCGCACCTTCTTGCAGATTGCGCTGCAGCACAACCCGGTCAGCATCGGTGATGCCCGCAAGGGCAACGCCTACCATCAGGGCGGTATCGACAACCTCCTGGCCAATGTGGAGGACCAGGCGGTGGTGCACGCCGTCTTCGACAACAAGGAAACCGTGGTGGAGGTGCTCAAGGAACTCGTCAAGGCCGACCTGGGGATGTCGGTGGTAGTGTCGGGCATTGCCGCCGAGGTGCACGAAGCCTGCCACGCCGCCGGCCTCACGCGGCACACGGTGGAACACTCGCTGGGCCGCTGGGGCCGCACCGACAAGCTACCGCCCCGTGAGATCCTGGAGATAACCAACATGTGCGGCCACTCCATGGTACCGGCCCAGCTGGTGCACAAAATGATTGAAGACGTAAAAGCCGGGCGCCGCACCGCCGCGGCGGCAGCGGCGGAGCTCGCCAAGCCCTGCATGTGCGGGATCTTTAACACCGAGCGCGCCGCGCGCCTGCTCACCGCCCTGGCCGCACGCTTTTAGCAGCACCCTGCCGGGGCGCCGCGGCCGGCTAAGCAACCTCCTTTTTCCCGTCGCGCAGCTGAAGGGAGGTGCGAATGCCAGAAAGAACAGTCGGGTAGCGTCGATCATGCAGAAAAGATGGTGCAGAAAGTGCGGAAGGGGGTTATAAGAGTGACAAGGCGAATTGGCGTTGTGGCGGCGGCACTTATGGTGCTCCTTCTCGTTGCCGGCTGCGGTGCGCAGAGCGGCGGGCAGCAGGCTGCACCTGAGTCCAAGTACCCGGAAAAAACCATCACCTACGTCGTTCCTTGGGGCGCCGGCGGCGGCAGCGACGTTATGGCCCGCATGGTGGTGGACATCATCCAGCAGAACAAGTTCCTGCCACAACCTGTGGTCGTGGTTAACAAGCCGGGCGGCAGCGGGGCCATCGGCATGAACGAAGTGGCCCAGAAGAAGGGAGACCCGTACACCATCATCGGCGTCGTTTCCGGCCAGATCAGTACGCCCATCACCACCGGTGCCGAGGTGAAAGCCTCCACCTTCAAGCCCATCGCCGCTCTGGCCCTGGATGAGTTCTTCCTCCTGGTCAAGCCTGACTCCCAGTTCAAAACCCTGAAAGACGCCGTGGATTACGCCAAAGCCAACCCTGGGAAACTCACGGTGGGCGGCACCGGCACCGGCTCCGAGGACCACATGTGCACCGGCCTCTTCCAAAAGGCCGCCGGCATTAAGGTGGAGTACATCCCCTTCGACGGCGGCGGCGAAACCATCAGCGCCCTCCTCGGCGGGCACGTTCAGTTAGCCTGGGCTAACCCGTCGGAGTGCGCCTCGCAGCTGAAGGGCGGTCTGGTGAAGGTGCTGGGCGTTATGGCACCCGAGCGCTTGAAGACCTACCCGGACATTCCCACCTTCAAGGAGCAGGGCTACGACGCCGTCTTCCGCCAGCTTCGTGCCATTTCCGGTACACCGGACATGCCGGACTACGCCGTCAAGACCATCGCCGAGGCCCTGAAGAAGGTCTCCGAGTCGGAGCGCTGGCAGAAGGACTACATCGAGAAGAACGCCCTCACCTCCCAGTACCTGGGACCGGAAGAGTACGCCCAGGCCGTTGCCGACGCGGAGAAACAGTACACCGAGATTCTTACCGATCTTGGGCTTATAAAGAAGTAAAACAGCCTGAACGGGGCTTGCCCACACGGGCAGAGCAGGTTTCATCCTCCGCCCGCTGCCTTGGGCGCCCGGCGCGCTGCAAGACCAGATAGGGGAGGGCTTACTGGGTCGCGGCCTGCCGGGAGCCGGAAAACCCTCCCCGCTTCGTGGCGGACTAAGAGAACGGGGGCAGATCATATGTCTGGCGATCGTCTAGCCGCCCTGGTAAGCTTTGTCGTCGGCCTGCACTGGTCCTACAAGGGCCTGGTTTACGGTTACTGGATGGACATGGGACCAGGGCCCGGGTTTATCCCGGTACTTTTCGGCAGCCTGACGCTCATCCTCAGTATTTCACTTTTCCTGCAAACCCTGCGCAAAAAAGGCGACGCCCTAACCGTCCGGGAGGTGCGTACAGTCGCCCTCGTGGCAGCCGCGGTAGGCGTAAGCATCTGGCTCATGCACCTTCTCGGCACCTTTGTCAGCTTGGGACTTTTTCTGGTCGCCTGGCTGTGTCTCCTGGAACATTACCGCTTGGCGGCCGCGCTGAAGATCGCTCTACCCACCGTGATAGTGGCTTATCTTGTCTTCACCGTCTGGCTCCAGGTTCCACTGCCGCAGGGTCTTTTCGGTTTTTAAGGAAAGGTAGGGTCACCTATGGAAATCCTCAATTACCTGCTGCTAGGATTTGCCCAGGCGTTGCAACCGGTCAACATCCTGTTCGCCTTCCTGGGCGGCCTGATGGGCGTCATCGTGGGCGGACTCCCGGGGCTGGGGTCGGTCGCCGGCGTGGCCCTGCTTCTGCCGCTCACCTTTAAGATGAACCCGGCCACGGCCATCATCATGTTGGCCGCCCTGTACTACGGTAACATGTTCGGCGGCTCCATCAGCGCCATCCTCATTAACATCCCCGGGGACTCACCTGCCGTGATGACCGCCCTGGACGGTAACCAGCTCGCCAAGCAAGGTCGCGCCGGTCACGCCCTCTTTATGGCCTTCAGCGCCTCCTTCTGCGGCGGACTGATCGGTATCATCATCCTCACCCTCATGGGGCCGCTGCTCGCCTTTTTAGGGCTCAAGTTCGGGCCGCCGGAGTTCGCGGCGCTCATCGTCCTCGCCCTCACCAGCATCGGCTGGCTTCTGGGGGACAATCCGGTGAAGGGTGTCATCGCCGGCGCGGTGGGACTGCTCTTGGCCACCATCGGGGTGGACATGATTCAAGGCCAACCGCGCTTCACTTTCGGCCTGGTCAACCTCTCTGCCGGCGTTCCCTTCATCCCGTTCGTCATCGGTCTCTTCGGCCTCTCCCAAGTGATGCTGATGCTGGCTCGTCCGGAGGAGTTCACCGGCGGCGAACAACTGTATCAGAAATTGTCGCTCAAAGACAGCCTCCTCGCGTGGGCCGAGTGGCTCCGTTGCGCCTGGACCATTGTACGCAGCGCCGTTTTGGGCTTTTACATCGGCCTGCTTCCCGGCTCGGGGGCAACCACTGCCGCCTTCCTTTCGTATATCGCCGCCAAGCGGCTGAGTAAGCACCCGGAACGGCTGGGCAAAGGCGCCCTCGAGGGTGTAGCCGCGTCGGAGGCGGCGAACAACGCCGCCAGCATCGGCGCCTTTGCTCCGCTCTTATCGCTGGGCATTCCCGGCTCCGGCACCACGGCCATCCTGCTCGGCGGTCTCATGATGTGGGGGCTCACCCCCGGCCCTCTCCTCTTTAAGGAAGCGCCGCAGTTCGTCTGGGGCCTCATCGCCAGCATGTACGTAGGGAACCTCCTGGTAGCCCTCACGTGCATTTTGTCCATTCCCTTTTTGATTTACGTCCTTAAGGTGCCGCGCTCCGCGCTGGCGCCCATCATCGTTACTGTCTGCATCCTCGGTGCCTACAGCGTGAACAACAGCGTTTTCGACCTCTGGGTGATGGTTTTCGCCGGGCTCCTGGGCTACTTCATGAACCGCTTCAGTTTCCCCATCCCGGCGCTGGTGCTCTCCCTCGTGCTCGGCCCGCGCCTGCAGACTTCCATCCGCCAGTCCTTCATGATCTCCCACGGCAGCGCAGCCATCTTTCTCACCCGGCCCATCTCCCTGACCCTGCTTTTGATCGCGGTCTTTCTGACGCTGCTTCCGGCGCTCAGCGCCTGGCACAAGAAGCGGCTGGCGCAACAGAGTGCAGTGGTCGGCGGGTAAGCGGGAAGGAGGCTGGAGTATGAAGCTGGTGCAGTTTTACGGTCCACAAGGTGCGCTTAAGGTGGGCCTGCTCCAGGGCAACGTTGTGCGCGATTTAACCCTGCCCGGGGACGGGCTGACCACTACCAATGCCTACTGTCGGTGCGCTCTGGCCGCCGGTACCGACCTGGCCGCTCTGGTGGCGGGCGTAGCGGCCGGTCGGGAACTCCCGTGCTGGGAGTTGGCGCAGGTTCGCCTTACCCTGCCCTTTTACCCGGACGAGGTGTGGGGATGCGGTGTAACCTACAAAAAGAGCATGGAGTTTCGGGCCGAGGAACTAGCCGAACCAGAGAACATTTATGAACGGGTCTACAGCGCCGCCCGGCCGGAGGTTTTCTTCAAGGGTACGGCGGCCCGCTGCAGCGGGCCGGGCGAGACCATCGGCAAGCGGGCCGACTCGCACTTCACCGCGCCCGAGCCGGAGTTGGCCGTGCTGGTGGGAGCGGAGGGGCAGGTGCTGGGCTACACCCTGGCCAACGACGTCTCTGCCTGGGACATCGAGCGGGAAAACGCCCTCTACCTCCCACAAAGCAAAATCTACGCCAAGTGTTGCGCCCTCGGGCCTTACCTCGTCACCCCCGACGAAATCCCTGATCCGTATGCCATAGCCATATCTTGCCGCATCCGGCGGCAAGGGGATATAATCTTCACAGGTGCCAGCAGCACCGCTAATTTGAAGCGGCGGATCCCCGACCTGGTCAGCACCGTTCGCTCCGCCAACGTTCTTCCACCCCTCACCGCCATCCTCACCGGCACGGGGATCATCGTCCCGGAGGCGGCGGCGCTCGCGCCGGGTGACGTGGTGGAGATAACCGGCAGCGGGCTCGGCACTCTGGAAAACGTCGTGGAGGAGGTTTAGATTGCTCGCCGATTTGCTCTATGAACTGGTGCAGATCCCAGGCCCTTCAGGGCACGAGGGGCGTGTGGCCGCGCGCATGGAAGCAGCCCTGCAGCCATACGTGGAGCGCCGCTATTCGCACTCGCCCTGCGAGGTGGTGGACGTGCGCGACGCTGCAGCCGCTGCCCGCATCCTCGTCGGCGCGCTGCCCCACATCTTCGCCTCCGCTGACTAGTACTGAGCAAAAAGCTCCCGGCCGGCGGCCCACTTCAAGATACCTGTACTTTCTCTTTAATCTAAATGCCAACCGGCAAAAGAGGAGGACCGTTCATGCGCATCAACCCCGATCTTTGCATCGGCTGCGGGTCCTGCGTCCCGTACTGCCCCATGCGCGCCATCAGCCTGAAAGACCACGCCGTGGTGAACGAGGACGAGTGCGTGGAGTGCGGCATCTGCATCCGCGCCGGCGTCTGCCCCGTGGACGCCTTCGAGCCGCCTAAGCTCGAGTACCCGCGCATCCTGCGCCAGGTCTTCTCCGACCCTCTGGTGACCCACCCCGGGACCAACGTCCCCGGGCGCGGCACCGAGGAGATGAAGACCAACGACGTCACCGGCCGCTTCCGCCGCGGTCACGCCGGCATCGCCGTGGAGCTCGGCCGGCCCGGCACCGGCACCCGCCTCTACAACGTGGAGAAGGTGGCCCAGGCGGTGGCCCCCTTCGGCGTCAAGTTCGAGCCGAAGAACCCCACCACTCAGCTCATGGTGGACCAGAGCACCGGGAAATTAAAGGACGACTGCCTGAACGAGAAGGTCCTTTCCGCCATTGTGGAGTTCGACTGCCGGGAGGACCAGGTGGTGCCCATCCTCACCGCCATCAAGAAGGTGGCGGCCGAGCTCGATACTGTCTTCTCGCTGGACATCTGCAGCCGCGTGGCGGAGGACGGCACCATCCCCACGGCGGAGCTGGCCCGCCGGGCCGGGTTCACCCCTTCCATCAACGGCAAAACCAACGCCGGCCTCGGCCGGCCCCTGGCAAAGGAGGACTAACCCATGACCCACACCCTGCACCGAAGCGGCGACCCCGCTGGCCTAGCCCACGACTACGTGATCTTTGCCATCGCGGCCCAGGGGGTGAACTCCCAGGGCGCGGCCCCCAAGTTCAAACGGTTCGCCGACATCGCTTTGAAGTACAACCCGGTGAACTTCGGCGACATGAAGAGCGGGAACATGTTCACCGTGGGGAAGGACGAGATTCTGGGGAACTTCCGGGAGAACTCCATCGTCCACGCGGTGTTCACGGATAAAGAGACCGTCCTCAAGTGCCTGAAAGAGGTGAAGGAGGCGGACATCGGGCTTTCCATCGTGGTCTCGGGCCTGGTGCACGAGGTGGGCGAGGCCTGCTGCGCCGCCGGGACGGCGGCGCACACGGTGGAGCACTCGCTGGGGATCCACGGGGCGAGGGAGAAGCTCCCGGCCCCGGCGGTGCTCGACATCAGCACGATGTGCGGCCACGGCATGGTGGCCTTCTCGCTGGTGGAGCACCTGGTGGACGAGGTGAAGGCCGGGCGCACCACGGTGGAAAAGGCGGCCCGGGAGCTGGCCAAGCAGTGCGTCTGCGGGGTCTTTAACCCCGTGCGGGCGGCGGAGATCATCCAAGGGCTGGTGTAACCGTGCGGGGGCGCCCAGTGCGCCCTTTTTTCTGTAGAAAGAGAAAGGAGTGACCGTCGTGTCCATCAAGACCCGCGCTGCCGTGCTGAAGGGGCCGTATGATATTGAGCTCACGGAACGGGAACTCACCTGCGGGCCCACCGAGGTGATCGTCAAAAACCACCTCATGGGCATCTGCGGCTCCGACAAGAACTTCTACCGCGGCAAGCTCCCGCCGCAGACGGCGGAGTTTCGCCAGGAACCCGGCTTCCCCTTCTACCTCGGCCACGAAAGCGGCGGTACCGTGGTGGAAGTGGGCGAGCGCGTCCACGAGTACAAGGTGGGCGATGCGGTTATGGCCTTCGGCTGGAACAACAACTTCGCCGACTACTTCAAGGCCCCGGTGACCGACCTGCAGCCCGTCCCGCCCGGCCTCGACCTGGACCTGGCGAGCCTGGGCGAGCCCGTCGGCTGCGCCATGTTCGCCGGCATGGAAGCGCAGGTGAAGCTGGGAGACGTGGTGGCGGTGTTCGGCGCCGGCTTCGCCGGCCAGGTGATCGCCCAGTGCGCCAAGGCCGCCGGCGCCTATCGCGTGGCCGTGGTGGACGTCTGCGCCGGCAAGCTCCGCCTGGCCAAGGAGCTGGGGGCGGACGTCGTGGTGAACACCGCCGAAGAAGACCCGGTGGCCGCCGTTAAAGACCTAACCGGCGGCCGGGGCGCCGACGTGGTGGTGGAAGCGGCCGGCAGCGAGGAGGCCATCAACCAGGCCACGCAGGCCCTGGCCTACGGCGGGAAGTTCGTCTTTTACAGCTGGGTGACACAGCCGGTGCGCCTCGATATCTCGCGCTGGCACGACGACGGCTTCACTTTCATCAACGCCTGCCTGGTCCACCACACGCGCGAAGAGCGCTTCGTCTGGGCGCCGCGCGCCCTGCGGCCGGTGGCCCAGGGCTTGGTGAAGATCCGCCCCCTCATCACCCACGAGTTCAAGCTGAGCGAGATCAAAGATGCTTTTGCCCTGGTGGACAAGGATGACACGGCGGTGAAGGTGGTACTGCGGCCCTAGCCCAAGCACCGGTCGGTGGTTTATTCGAGCAGGTGGGGGCGCGGCAGAGGCATCCCAGACCAGGTTGATGAGTCTTATGAAGAGCTCCTTGTGGTATAATAAACCAGGAAAGGAGGGCAAAGCCATGGGCATGGCACTCGAAGAGGTCGCCGCCACCAAGCTCACCTACGAGGACTACCTGCTCTTCCCGGAAGACGGGCGGCGGCACGAACTGATTGGGGGGGAGCATTACGTGACGCCGGCACCAACCACACGGCACCAGCGCTTGTTGGCCAGACTGTTCCGTGTCCTTAGCGAGCAGGTGGAAAAGTATACGCTGGGTGAAGTATTGTTTGCCCCCGTCGACGTCGTCCTTTCCCCCGAGGATGTGGTGCAGCCGGATCTCATCTTCCTCAGCAACAGCCGCCGCCAGCGCCTGACGGCCAAGAACATTCAGGGCGCCCCCGACCTGGTGGTGGAGGTCATCTCCGATGCCTCCCGCCGGCTGGACAAGAAGCTCAAGCGCGCCCTCTACAGCCGCTGCGATGTCCGCGAGTACTGGCTTTTCGACCCCGAGCTGCGCATCGCTGAGATCTACCGCCGCGACGGCGAGAACCACCTGGTGAAGGTTGCCGAATACGAAGACACAGGCGAGCTCACTTCTACCCTCTTCCCGGGCCTGACCCTCGCCCTCGCCGGTCTCTGGCCGCCGGAACCGGAGGGCAGTGCCTGAGCGCCGGGTTCCGCACACCCCCTTTTAGTGCGGGCAGGTGAGTTGTGCAGTGCCGCGGCCAGGTGGAAAAACCGCCGGCAGAAATGTGCGCGGGCGGCCCTATTGTAGGGCCGCCCTAAGTATGATGCGGTTTCCGCTTCGCTCCTGTTTAACGGCGGGCAGCGTTCCTCCTGCAGCCCATGGGGCTTTTCTCCGCTTACCGCCGCGCCGGTTCTTGTATCTTAGTGCTCTCCACGGCGAAGGTGCATTATCGAACGGGTTGGGAGTTTACAGCCGGATCACGCGTTCTTGACAAAGTCGCGGATAAAAACCCCCAGCCGCTCCACTACCTTGTCGCAGATCTCTTTCCCCAGCTCTTTGCCGGTTCCCTCTGGATCGCCAAAGGCACCGTTAGCAGTGACTTCGTGGGTATAGAAGGGAAAGTCCACCTTCCACTGGTCCCGCGAGCCGATCATTTTGTAGGGCCAGTGCTCGTCACCCTTGGCTAAGCGGTCCATATGCACAAGATCCTCGTCCAGGTAGAGCGCGACAGCCAACCCTGGGTCGGCCCCGTGGCCGCGCTTTTCAGCCGGGATTTTGGCGACCACGTCGCGTACCAGGTCGATGTACAGGGTGTGCGCCACTTCCACACCCAGCTTTTCTTTTAGGTCCATAGCCACCACGTTGCAGGCGTGTTTGTTGCCGCCGTGCGTGTCGATTAAGAGAAACTTCTTGAAACCGAACCGATGCAGGCTGGTGACGATGTCCTCAACCACGGCCATAAAGGTGGACTGTCGCAACGTCACTGTGCCGGGAAAGCGCATGTGGTGGAAAGAAACACCGATGTGCACCGGCGGGGTGACAACCGCCAGCGGATGCACCTGCTTGGCCACCAGCTTGGCCAGTTCGTACGCCTGCGCCCCGTCCACCTTCAGCTTAATGCCGGGGCCGTGCTGTTCATTGGATCCCACAGGAATAATCGCCAGTTTCGCTACCTTGTAGGCTGCTTCAGCCTCCGGCCAGGTCATCTCAGGCAGAAGGTAGATGCCCTCTATATTCACGCCAATCATCCCTCCGTAGTTTTTCCGGCGGCAGCGCAGACAGCGTACGCCGCCGGTTCTGTTTTTTCCGGGCTTGCTCACTGCACCAGGTGGCAAGCCACTCGGTGTCCCGGTGCCACTTCCTTCAGTACCGGATCTTCTTTCCCGCACCTTTCTTCTGCCCGCCAGCAACGCTTGGCAAAGCGGCAGCCGGGCGGCGGGTTGATGGGGCTGGGCACGTCGCCCTTCAGGATGATACGTTCCCGCTGTTTACCTACCTTCGGCACGGGGATGGCCGAGAGCAAGGCCTGAGTGTAGGGATGGATCGGCCGCCGGAACAGTTCCTCGCCCTCGGCCTCCTCCACCACGCGTCCCAGGTACATCACCAGGATCCGCTGGGAGATGTGCTTCACCACGCTCAGGTCATGGGAAATGAAGAGGTAGGTGAGCCCCAGCTTTTCCTGCAGGTCCTGCAGCAGGTTGAGGATCTGCGCCTGAATGGAAACGTCCAGTGCGGACACCGGCTCGTCGCAGACGATGAACTCCGGGTTAAGCGCCAGGGCGCGGGTGATGCCCACCCGTTGCCGCCGGCCGCCATCCAACTCGTGGGGAAATTTATCGGCCATCTCAGACGTGACGCCTGTGGCCGCCATTAGCTCGTCCACCCGCTCCCAAAGCTCTTTGCCCTTGACAGTGCGTTGAATCAAGAGCGGTTCGGCAATGATCTGGCGCACCGTCTTGCGCGGGTCCAGGCACGAATACGGGTCCTGGAAGATCATCTGCATTCTGCGCCGCAGGACCTTCATTTGTGCCGCCCCGGCCGCCAGGACGTTTTCGCCGGCAAAGAGAACCTGTCCCTTGGTAGCCGGCAGGAGCCGCAACACCAAGCGGCCGGTGGTGGACTTCCCGCACCCGCTCTCCCCTACCAGGCCCAGGGTTTCCCCCCGGTTGATGGCAAAGTCGACGCCATCCACGGCGTGGAGTTTACCGCGTCCCTTTACCTCAAAGTGCTTGGTCAGGTCTTTAACCGTAAGCAGCGGTGTGCTCATCGGCCTCCACCTCCCCTCCCGGCCTTCAGGCAGGCAACACTATGGTCCTGAGCCACCGGCACCAGATTGGGGCGCTCTCCGGCGCAGGCCGCGGCAGCTTCCGGGCAACGCGGGTAGAAGGCGCAACCGCGCGGCAGGTGCAGCGGATCCGGCATCATACCCTCCACCGGCCGTAAGCGCCGGCTGCGCCTTTCCAGATCGGGCAACGAGCCGAACAGCCCCCGTGAGTACGGGTGCGCCGGAGCGCCAAACACCGCTGCCACTGTACCGCTCTCGACAATGCTGCCTGCGTACATGACCGCCACCCGGTCGCAGATTTCCGCCACAATCCCCAGGTTGTGGGTAATCATGATGAGCGACATCCGGAACTTCTCTTTCAGCTCATTCATTAGCGCCAGCACCTGGGCCTGGATGGTGACATCGAGAGCCGTGGTCGGCTCGTCGGCGATAAGCAGCTCCGGGCGACAAGCCAGGGCCATGGCGATGCCCACACGTTGGCGCATCCCACCGCTGAACTGGTGCGGGTACTCGTTCGCCCGGTAAGAGGGTATACCTACCACTTCCAGCATGCCGCCCGCCCGTTCCTGCGCCTCGCGGGGCTGCAGCCCCTGGTGCTGGGCCAAAACAGCGGCAATTTGCTCGCCCACAGTGAAGACAGGGTTGAGCGACGTCATCGGGTTCTGGAAGATCATCGAGATCTCGTTACCGCGCAGGCGGCGCATTTCGAGTTCAGGCAGCTCAAGAATGTTGCGCCCCTTAAACTTGATCTCCCCGCCTACAATGCGGCCGACCGGTTGCGGCAGCAGGCGCAGGATGGACAACGCCGTGGTGGTCTTGCCTGCTCCTGTCTCCCCCACCAGCCCCAGGCTTTCGCCTCCGCCGACGACCAGGTGCAAGTGGTTCACGGCCTGCGCCCGGCCCTCAAACGTGTGGTACTCCACCGAAAGGTCGTGGATTTCTAGTAGCGAGGCCAATGTCTCACCCCCGGTGCAGCTATTCCTTAAGTTTTGGATCGAGAATGTCACGCAGGCCATCGCCCAAGAGGTTAAGTCCCAGCGCCAGGAGCAGAATGGCCAAGCCAGTATACGTGGTTAGGTGCGGTGCGACCAGGAGGTACTCGCGCCCCTTGGCCAGCATGGCACCCCATTCAGGTGAAGGCGGTTGCGCCCCCAGCCCCAGAAAGCCCAACCCGGCAGCGGTAAGAATCGCCGAACTCACGTTCAGGGTGCTCCAGACGATGAGCGGGGAGATGATGTTGGGCAAAATGTGCCAGGCGAGGATCCAGAGGTCACTAGCCCCCATAGCCCGGGCGGCCTCGATATACTCTTGATTCTTAATGGAAAGCACCTCTCCCCGCGCCAGGCGCGCGAAGGCCGGCACGGTAAACACGCCCACCGCGATCACGGCGTTCTGGAGGTTGGGGCCAAGAATGCTGACAATGACGATGGCAAGAAGGATGCTCGGAAACGCCATCAAAACGTCAATAATCCGCATCACCACGTTGTCAAACGTCCCGCCGTAATACCCGGCGGTGAGCCCGAGCGGTACACCAACCAGAGCCGCCAGCCCTACCGCCACCAAGCCGACGAGCAGGGAAATCTGCGAGCCGTACAGGATACGGCTCAGGATGTCGCGGCCTAGTTCGTCCGTCCCCAAGAGGTGCTGGGGCCCCGGCTTAGTCAAAATTTGAGCGAAGTCAGGCAGCAAAGGATCGTAAGGTGCTATCCAGGGTGTAATTAGAGCCACCGCGACAAAGGCAAGGACAATCACCAGCCCGATGACGGCCACCGGGCGTTTACGGAACCGGTACCACTGCCGTGCCAGTTCCCGGCGCGTAGCCGGGCTGAGCCAGGCCCGCCGCGGTGGTGCCGGCCGTGCAACCTGTACCTGAGGCAAGGCACTACCCCCTCGTCCTTAGCTGTAGCGAATGCGCGGGTTAACGTAGGCGTAAAGCAGGTCGACCACCAGGTTCACCAGGACGAAGGCTGCGGCCACCACCAGGATCGCCGCCTGCACGACAGGAAAATCGCGCGCCTTTATGGACTCCACCGCCAGGCGACCGATCCCCGGCAACGCAAAGACCGTCTCCGTGATCACCGCCCCGCCCAGCTGCTGCCCAAATTGCAGGCCGACCACAGTGATGACGGTGTTGAGTGCGTTCTTGAGGGCGTATTTAAAAATAATCACCCACTCCGGTAGTCCTTGGGCGCGGGCGGTCAGGATATAATCCTGGCCCATAATCTCCAGCATACTGGAACGCGTCATCCGCGCGATCATGGCCAGCGGCCGCGCCCCCAGGGTAATGGCCGGCAGGATCCATGCCCGCCAGGAATCGAGGCCCATAAGCGGCAGCCAGCCAAGCCGTACCGAAAAAAACAGCATCAGCATAAGGCCCAGGTAAAAGGGTGTAATCGAAATGCCGATCAAAGCGACCACCATGCTGATGTTGTCGTAAACCGAATACCGGCGTACGGCCGATATGATCCCGGTGACCAGGCCGAAAATGGTGGCAAAAAGCATGGAGAAGACGGTAAGATTGAGGGTGTTTTTGAAGCGAAAACCAATCTCCTGCGCTACCGGCCGACCGGTACGTATGGACGTGCCGAAGTCCCCATGCACCGCCCGTGCCATCCAGCTCAGGTACTGTTCGTACAACGGGCGGTCCAGGCCCAGGCTCTGGCGCACGTTGGCGATGTCTTCCTGTGAAGCTCCTTCGCCGGCAATCACCTCGGCCGGGTCCCCCGGCATCAGGTAGATGGTAGAAAACACCAGGACTGACACCACAACAAGAAGCGGGATCAGCATCAGCAACCGGCGGAGGGTATACTTGAACATACGGCCACCCTCTCAAGGTGATTTGGAGCGGCCCCTGGACAGCAGGAGCTCCCTGGCCAGGGGCCGGCTTAAGACGGAACTACTTCTTTTCTACGTAGCGCAGGTCAACGAACTCGTTGGGCCAAATGACCTCGCCTGCGATGTTCTTGCGCTTGGCCACAATTTGTTTTTCGTAGTAAAGGGAAGCCCAGGGCAGCGCCTCCTGCACCTTGAGCTGCATTTCGTGCAAAACCTGCTTTCTCTTCTCCGGGTCCACCGTGCGCCGCTGTTCATCCACCAGCTTGTCAATGGTAGGATCGGAGAGGAAGGAGTAGTTCAGGGAACCACCCGTCTTCCAACAAATCTGAGAGGTAAAGTCGAGGTCGCCGGAGGGCGAGCCCTTGCCTACCATAAAAAGTTGCGTATCCTTACCCTCTCGAAGAGCATTGGAGAAGATGGACCAGTCCAGCGTCTGTAGATCGGCCTTAAACCCTGCCTGTGCAATTTGGGCCTGGATGGCTTCCGCCACCTGCTTGTCCATGTTATAGCGGCCAAAAGGCGCGTAGAACTTGATTTCGACACCGTTGGGGTAACCGGCCTCGGCCAGAAGCTGCTTGGCCTTGTCCGGATTGTACTCGTACGTCGGCAGGTCACTGGCAGCGCCGGGGATAGAGGTAGCCTCCGGGCCGACGGCCTTCGTTGCCGTACCGCCGAGGACGGTCTGGATGATGGCATCGCGGTCGATGGCGTAGTTGAGCGCCTGGCGGACGCGAACATCATTGAAGGGTTTATTCTTCATGTTCATGCCCAGGTAGATGGTGCGGAACCCTTCCGCCAAGACAACCTCGACATCCTTGTTGGCCTTGAGCTGCTCGATCTGGAAGGGCGGTACGTTGGAGATGATGTCCACTTCGCCCGTTTGCAGCGCCATCACCCGGGTGGTGTTTTCGGGGATAATCTTAAAGACGAGGGTTTTCGTCTTGGGCTTTTCGCCCCAGTAGTTCTCGTTACGCTCAAAGACCATTTTTTCGCCCGGTTGCCACTCTTTTAGAATATAGGGGCCGGTGCCGGCGGGGTGCCGGCCGTAGTCCTTACCGTACTGATCAATGGCCTTGGGGCTGAGAATAGCCGCGTTGTAAGTAGCCAGCTGTGAAAGGAAGGGACCGAAAGGTTCATTGGTTGTAAGCTCAATGGTGTAAGGGTCCACCACCTTCATGGCGGTGATCATGGAAAGGATGGAACGCCGCGGCGAGCCGGTCGCCGGGTCAAGGATGCGTTCAAAGGACTTCTTTACCGCCTCGGCGTTGAAGTCCGCCCCATCCTGGAACTTTACACCCTGGCGCAGGTGAAAGGTCCAGGTCTTCCCATCGGAGGAGGTCTCCCACGTCTCTGCCAGCTTGCCGACGATGTTCATGTCCTTATCCCAGGTTACCAGGGTCTCGTGCACATGCATCACGGCGTTAGCGGTGGGTACATTGTCCACCATCTGCGGGTCCATGGTGGTGGCATCGACACCAACACCGTAAACGACGGCATCGTTCCCACCGCCGGCGCCGGCACTGTCCTGCTGTCCTTGCGTTCCACCTGCCGGCTGTTGCCCGCCTCCGGAGGAACAACCGGCGGTAAGGGCCAGTATTGTCGCCAAGAGCAAAGGCAGCCATTTTATTTTTCTGTGCATGGTTCTACCTCCTCCGAATCTTTTTCTTAGAAATGCATGGGGCAGTTGCCATAATTGCTGGCCTATTTACCTTCCTTGTCACCTCCTTTGGGCAAAATGACCCGCGGTCTCAACTCTCCAGACTTTGCGCCCCGGCTAGGAAGGCGGACCTTCACTCGGCCGGGCGACAAAATCACCGCGCAGGTGCGTCAGGTGCGCCTCCACCCTTTGGGCGGCCAGGTCGCCGTCGCGTCGGGCAATGGCGTCATAGATAGCTTGGTGGTCCATGATGGAACGCTCTTTTTGCGCCTGCGACCGTTCCAGGTGACGGTAAACCTCGTTGATCACCTGGGTTACCGCAGCGTAAAGCGCTGTCGCAAAGGCATTCTTGGCCGCCTCCGCCACCGCCAGGTGAAATCTGGTTCCCGCCTCCACCAGGAGCTCAGTGGTTCGGGCCTGGCTCATCTCGGCCAGGGAGGCGCGCAGTCGCTCGAGGTCGGCTTCGCCCGCCCTCTCCGCCGCCAGGCGCACCAGTCCCACCTCGAGCAGCCGACGCAGCTCGGTAAGATCCTCATAGGCCTTGTCTTCAAAATTGATTAGAAACTGAAGCTGAGCCTTAATGGCCTGCTGCGGTTCATTGCGGACAAACGTTCCTTTGCCCTGGATTATCTCAACAATGCCCATTTCCGCCAGGGCCCGGAGCGCTTCCCGGACAGAGGACCGCCCCACACCCAGCTGTTCAGCCAGCTCCTTTTCCGTGGGCAGGCGGTCGCCGGGTTGCAGCTTGCCGGCCACGATCAGGCGTTCAATTTCGTCGCGCACAACCTGAACCAGCCCGGCCGGCCGACCGACTCGTCGTAAGTGCATTAGACATCCCCTATCATCAGGTCATCAGATGTTTAGGCGGAGATTAGAAGATAGATTCGCGGCCGGTCGGTGAATTCCTCCCGGGTAGTAGAAAATATTTTTTCCCCGGACTTTAATTACCCACGGCACAATTTTTTAAGATCAGGCAGGAGAAACACGGGCGACGGCAAATATATTAGCATCCCATCTGTCATCATGTCATCAGATGTGTACGATAGTTCTAATAAGGAGGGGCAGCCTTGGACCTTGAGCCTGTGTACGCCTATGTTGACGCGCACGCCGACGCCCTGCTGGCCGACCTTTTTCGCTTACTCCGGCAGCGGAGTATCAGCACCCAGGACGATGGCGTGAAGGAGTGCGCGGAACTCCTCGCCACCCAAATGCGCGAGGTGGGCATCGACGCCACGGTTTACCCTACGGCCCGGCACCCGGTGGTTTACGGGGAGATCGGCCCGGCCGGCGCTCCCACCATCCTGGTCTACGGCCACTACGACGTGCAACCGCCGGAGCCGCTCGAGCTCTGGCAGTGTGACCCTTTTGAACCGGTGATTCGGGACGGTAAAATCTACGCCCGCGGCAGCTCGGACAACAAGGGCCAGCTTTTCGCCCACGTTAAGGGTATCCAGGCCTACCGGGCCGCACTGGGTGAACTGCCGCTCAAGGTGAAGTTTATCTTTGAAGGGGAAGAAGAGATCTCCAGCCCCAACCTTGAGCCCTTTGTCGCCGCCCACCGGAACCTGCTGCGTTGTGACGTGTGCATTTTCTCCGACAGCCACGTCCAGGAAAACGGCCGCCCGCTGGTGGTGTTGGGGCTCAAGGGGATGCTCTACGTGGAGATCACCGTGCGCGGCGCCGACCGGGACCTGCACTCCATGCGCGCTGCGGCCGTACCCAGTCCGGTCTGGCGTCTGGTCCACCTTTTGGCCGCCTTAAAGGGTGAAGACGGCCTGGTGCGCATCCCTGGTTTTTACGACGACGTGCGCCCACTCCTGCCGGAAGAGATCGCCGCCGTGGAAGCTGTCCCGTGCGACAAAGCCGCCCTGGCGGCCGACTTGGGCGTAACCTCCCTCCTGGTGAACCGCCACGGTGACGACTACTACAAGAACATGATCTTCGAGCCCACCTGCAACATCTCGGGCCTTACCGCCGGCTACCAAGGCCCCGGCTCCAAGACGGTGCTCCCTGCCCAAGCCACGGCCAAGCTCGACCTGCGCCTGGTGCCCGACCAGAAGCCGGAGCGGGTTTTAGAACTCCTCAAGGAGCACCTGGCCCGCAGCGGTTATGCCGACGCGGAGGTTAAGCCTCTGGGCTTCCTCGAGCCCTCGCGCACGCCTATCACCCACCCGCTGGTGGCGGTGGCCCGGCGGGCGGTGGCCGACGCCTACGGCGTCGAACCGTACGTCTACCCCGGCATCGGCGGCGCCGGCCCGAACTACATCTTTGAAAAGCACCTGGGCGTTCCCT
Source organism: Gelria sp. Kuro-4 (assembly GCF_019668485.1). Lineage (NCBI taxonomy): Bacteria > Bacillati > Bacillota > Clostridia > Thermoanaerobacterales > Thermoanaerobacteraceae > Gelria > Gelria sp. Kuro-4. The sequence goes on from NZ_AP024619.1 coordinate 339,283, forward strand.
GTCTCACCATCCCCTTCGCCGCCGCCGACCAAAACAACCACGCTCCCAACGAAAGCATGATCGTCGCGGGGTACTTAAACGGCATCAAGACTTCGGCGGCGCTCATCGAGCACGTGGCAGCTTTTTTCTCCCGGCAGGCAAACTCTAGCAGCAAGGAGTGAAACCATGCTCGTCGACGAAACAAAGTGCCTGGGATGCGGCAACTGCTTGGACTACTGCCCCATGAGCGCCATCTCCCTGGCCGGCGCCACGGCGGCCATCGACCAGGCGGAGTGCGTGGAGTGCGGCGTCTGCCTGCGGGCCGGTTGCTGCCCTGGAGGCGCCCTCTACCGCCCGCCCCTCACTTACCCGCGCGACATCGCCCGTTTCTTCTCCGACCCGGAAGCGACGCATCCCTCCACCCAGGTACCCGGCCGGGGCACGGAGGAAATGAAGACCAATGAGGTAACGGGCCGCTTTCCGCCCGGCTTCGCCGGGATCGGCATTGAACTGGGGCGGCCCGGTACCGGAACGCGTTTTCGCGACGTAGAAAAGGTGGCCCGGGCCATGGCCGCCTTTGAGGTACAATTTGAGCCCCAAAACCCGGTTACCGCCTTAATGACCGATAAAGCCGCCGGTAGCCTGCCCCCGGAGCTGCTGCCGGTGAAAGTCCTTTCGGCCATCGTTGAATTCGCTGCCCCTGCGGCGAAGGTCCCGGCCATCCTGGCACGCCTTAAGGAGCTTGAACCGGAGCTCGCGACGGTTTTCAGCCTGGACCTGGCTGCTCCCTGCCCAAAAGACGGCTCCTTTCCCTTCGTCGGCTCGGAACTGCCGTACCCGCTGTCCCCGAACGGCAAAACGAACGTCGGCCTAGGCCGGCCGCGCTGTGACGAGGGGAGGGCTCAGGCGTGACGCATACGCTGCATCGGCAGGGCACGGCGGAAAATCTGGCGCACGACTACTGCGTTCTGGCCATTGCCGCCCGGGGCATCAACAGCACCGGCTCCGGCCCGAAGCTGCAGGCCATCAAAGAGATCTTCCGCCGTCACAACCCGGTTAACCTGGGCGACATAAAGCGGGGTAACATGTACAACCCGGGACTGGACGCCGTGCTGACCGCCACTCAGGACGGCACCGTGGTGCACGCCGTTTTTACCACCCAGGAGGACCTGGTCGCCGTCCTGCGGGAGCTGAAAGACGCCGACACGGGGATGTCCATCGTGGTCTCCGGCCTGTTCGATCACGTCGGCGCCTGTTGTCAAAAAGCCGGCCTTACACGGCACACCGTGGAATACTCGCTGGGGGTGCACGGCGCGGTGGAGCGTCTACCCGAGCGCTCCCTGCTCGAGGTGACCACCATGTGTGGCCACGGCATGGTTTCATTCAACCTGGTCCGCCGGATGGTCCGGGAGATTGAAGCCGGCCGCCGGACAGCCGAAGACGCCGCCCAGGAACTGGCACGGCAGTGCATCTGCGGCGTCTTCAACCCCGCCCGTGCCGCCGAACTCCTGACCCGGCTTGTCGACGAAGGCTTCGGCAACGCGCGGTTGAACTCATGCGGCTCTGGGCTTCCCACTTAGGTGGTGCCGTGCTCTATTCATCGGCCTGGGCCTCGGTGACTCCCTCCGGTTCAAGGGCCTTCGACCCGGCCGGCCAGTATCCCCGGCGTAGCCGACACACCCACCTTCGGCGGGCACCCGGCGTCGCCGCAGGCATCCCTGCCTTAGGCTACGCCTGCTTTTACCTTCGCCGTTCAGTACTTTCACCCTGAAGACAGCGCCCATGCCGGGCGCACCCAGAAAGAGGCGGCCCGCTCGGGGCCGCCTCTCACTTTTGCCCTGTTTCGGCCGCCTTTCCCGCCTCGGAGGGGGTGGACGTCTTCGGCTGCGGCCAGAAGTCGGCGGGTTTTTTCTTGAGCTGGTCGGCGGTGAAACTGGAAAGAAGATACACCCGGTTTTTAGCGTCAGTGGTGACGTAGCGCGCCATGGCCACCGGCGCCTCGGCTCCGACATAGAGGACGTGCTGCGCACCGTCTCTGAGCTTAACCGTCACTGTAAGTTCAGGCTTGGTCAGGCCGTACTGGGCCAGGTCCGGGTGATCGACCTCAAGTTCCCGGTCGGCCGTAAGGCCGGCCAGTTGGTCGGCATAGAAGGAGGCCTCGGCCGCCTCCACGGGCGCCTTCTCCGGCGCCGCCTGTTCCCAGCGCGGCGCCGGCTGTTCGGCGGTCCGTTTGAGCGTAAAGCTCCCGTCGGGGCCGGCGATGGTGAACTCGGCAACGTCGTCGCCGGCGAAACTGAAGAGTTTGGGGTTTGGAAGCTGCTCTTTTTTACGCGCCGCCGGGCTGTACAGGGTGAAGGCACCCAGGGCCACAGCCAGGGCGAGCACACCCAAAACAAGCAGCCAGCGCTTCATAGCGCCCGCCTCCTCAGCCAGATGGTCGCTCCAGCCGCCAAGATTACGGCCGGCAGGCCCAAGGTGGTGCCGTAGAGCAGGCGCCGGGCGCCGCTCGCGGTAAGCTGGATGGTGCTGGTGCCCAGGGCCTTGGGCCGGATAGTCACGAGCTTATCCTGCCCTACCAGCCAGTTCACGGCGTTGGTAAAGAAATCGGCGTTGCCCTGAAGGCCAAAGGTGGCGTCGGTGATGAAGGAACTCGAGCCCACCACCACCGCCACTCGCTGCTCATCGGTGGTGTCGGCGCCGCTGCCTGCGCCCTGCGGGGCGCTCGGGCGCGAGATGGCCGCTGCCAGGGTGAGCGGCCCGGGGACATCGGCGCCATCGCGGGCGAGCTTAGCCTTAAAGTTGGTCTCGCCCCAAGCCTGGCCGGTGGTGACGAGGAGGGGGGTGAAGGTGAAGTCCTTGCCGGCCGCGCTCAAGCTGGCGGCGCGGGGCAGAATGACGTTCAGGTTGTTCTCCTTGAGCCGACCGGTGATCTCGTGCTCGCCCAGCTCCGGGAGCGAGGTGAGCGGATCGGCGAAGAAGGAACGCGGTGGGTCTACAGCCACGTCATTCGCCACCTTTACCCCCACCGCCGCCGCCACCTCCGCCCAGTGAGGCAGGGCCGGCTGCGTGCCGCGCGGATCGAAAAGCAGCAGCAGCCGCCCGCCTCCGGCGACATAGTTCTTCAGGAGGCCCGCTTCCGCTGGGGTAAGGTCCTTGGTGGGGCCGGCCGCCACCACCAAGGTCGCGTCGGCGGGTACCTGGCCTTGAGCCAGGTTCAGCTCGCGCACGGTGAAGCCTTCGCCCGTAAGGTAGCTCTTAAGGTCCGACGCATCCTGGCTCAGGTTCACCTCGCCGTGTCCACCCAGGAAGTAGAGCACCGCCGACTGCTTGCTTTGCAGTTTAAGGAGCGCGCGGGTCAGGGCCTGTTCCCCGCGGAACTCGCTGAAGGTCATGTCTGCACCCAAGGAAAACATGTTGGACGGCTCGATCACCTGGCGCCGGCCGCCGGCGTCCTCCACCACCACCGTGTCGTAGAGGCGTACCCCCGCTGCTTTCGCCTGTGCCGGCTGCTTATCGGCATCCACCACCGTCGTCGTCACCTTGGGCGAGGCCGCCCGGTACTGCTGGAGCAGGTCCTCAATCTGCCGGGCGGTGTCCGTGCCCGCCTGCACGTAAGCCGTCACCTGCACCGGCCCCTTCAGGTCCGCCAGCACCTCCTTTGTCTGGGGAGAAAGGGTGTGCAGGCCGTTCTTGGTGAGATCGAAACGCTGGGGAAAGCGCCCCGCCAGGACGTTGACGCAAACCAGTATCACCAAAAGAGCCACCGCCAGCAGTGTGGCCTGGCTCCCGCGCTGCAGCGCCCGGCCCCTGCCGGCGCTGTTAAGATTTTTCCAGAGTCTCGCAAGCTGCATATCTTTCACCCCGTTAGGCCCAGGTTCGTTTGGCAATGCTTTGCACCGCCAGGAACAGGAACAGGACGACGGCGCTCAGGTAAAATACGATATGATTCGTCACCACCAGGCCCTTGAGGAAGTCCACCAGGTGCCCGGGGAAGGAGATGGCCTTAAGCACGCTCCCCAGCCCGGCCGGCACGGAAGAGCTGACCCAGTCCACCACCCAGAAGAGAAGGAGCAGCCCGAAGCCGATCAGCCCGGCCACCATCTGGCTCGAGGATAGAGAAGAAGCAAACAGCCCCACCGCCAAAGAGGCGGCGACAAGGAGGGTAAAGCCCAGGTAAGAAGCGAGAACGGTCCCCCAGTCGGGGCTGCCCAGGCGCCAGAGGATAAGGACATACACCAGGCTGGCCAGCTCTGCCAGGAGCATCAGGGAGAAGGCGGCCAAAAACTTGGCCGTTACCACCTCGGCCACCGTGACGGGAGCAGTCAGGAGGAAACGGCTGGTGCCGCGCGCCTCCTCTTCCGACCAGAGGCGCATGGTGAGCGCCGGCACCAGAAAGAGCAGGGTCACGGCCATATTGCCGAAGTAGCCGGTCAGGTCCGCCTGGCCGGTAATGATAATGATGCCGGAGAAAAAGTAACCGCCCAAGGCAAAATAGACGGCCAGCAGCACCCAGGCCAGGGGTGAGAGCAGGTAACTCCGGAGCTCCTTCTTCATTAGATGCCAGACGTTCACTTTGACGCTGCCTCCTTTTCCGCCGCCGGGGAAGTTGCCTCCCTGGTCACCAGGTTGAGGAAGATCTCCTCGAGTGAAGTGCTCTGCCAACTAAGTTCGAGGAGCGGATAGCGCCGGTCCGCCAGCGCGTAGAAGAGCTCAGGGCGGACGTCCCGGTCTTTGGCCACCGTAAGGGTAAAGCGGCAGGCCTCCGCTTCCAGCGCTTCTGCGGGCGTCACGCCCTCTACGCCGGGAAGCTCGCTGAGGAGCGATGCCACCTCCGCCGCCGGCCCGCGCACCGCCACTGTGAGCACGCGGCCGCCTGCAAGGCGCTGGGCCAGGTTCTCCGGCGTGTCCTCCGCCACAAGTTCACCGTGGTTTAAGATGGCCACGCGGCGGCAGAGCATGCTCACCTCCGGCAGGATGTGGGAACTTAAGATCACCGTGCGTTCCTGGGCCAGCTCGCGGATGAGGGAGCGGATCTCGGTGATCTGCTGCGGGTCCAGGCCGCTGGTGGGCTCGTCCAGCACCAGGACAGCCGGATCGTTCACAATAGCCTGGGCCAGACCGACCCGCTGCCGGTAGCCGTGGGAGAGATGGGCGATCAGGCGGTGGCGCATGGCGGTAAGGCCCGTCGCCAGCACCACCTTGTCCACCGCCGCGCGCGCCCTTTTGCCGCGCAGCCCCTTCATCTCGGCCGCAAAGCCCAGGTACTCGGCCACGGTAAGTTCGTCATAGAGCGGCGGTACCTCGGGTAAATAGCCCAGGTGCTTTTTCGCCTCACGCGGGTGCTCCGTCACATCAATCCCCAGTACCTCCACGCGCCCCGCGGTGGGCGGGAGATAACCGGTGATGATGCCCATGGTGGTTGACTTGCCGGCCCCGTTCGGCCCCAGGAGCCCGAGAATCTCCCCGGGTTCCGCCGTGAGCGTCAGGTTGCGCACGCCCACCTGGTTGCCGTAATACTTAGTTACATTTTGCAGGCGAATCACAGCCATCACCTCAATCTGCGTCGTCTTTAACCTCTACCGCCAGCGAAGCAGCCGCCGGCCAGCCTCCCTGCACCGGCACGAGATACAGGCGGGCGCTGCCCGGCGTAAGCGCCCGGAACCCGGTCATCTCCTGCCGCAGCACCGTGGCGGGGAGGGCTGCCTGGCGCACCTCCTGCCGCCTGGGACCCATTGCCAACAGGTACTGGCCAGGCCGCAGCCGGACCGGCCCCGGGGTCGTGAAAGCCGGTCGCCCGGCCGCGTCGAGACTGTAGGACACCACCACCGGGCCGGGAACAGCCGGTACCTCGCCGCCGGTGAAGGCCGCGCCGTCCCACCAGTAGAGGCGCTGCTCCCCCTGCCTGCTGGCCTCGCGGATATAACCCAAGCCCGCCGTAACCTCCCCGGCCGGTACCCCCGAGCGCGCCAGGTAGGTGACCACCCGGGTACCATCGTAGCCCAGTACGCGGTAGTGCAAGAGTTTCGTCTTCACCTCCTGCGCCGCCGCCAGCAACAGGTGGTACGGCACGTCCGGAAGGGAAATAGCCTCCACCGGCAGCGGCTCGCTTCCCGCCGCCCACCCCTCACTGTAGACCAGGTTCCAACGCCCCGCCAGGCCGGCGTCCGCAGCCCAGATGGTGGTGAGGTAACCGGCCGAGTCCGCCCCGGGTGCGGTGAGGCGCAGCACCCTGACCACCTCGGCCGGCAGACGGCCGTCCAGGTCCACCCGTTCCTCCGCCACGGTGACCGCCGGGCCGGAGCCGGGTGCCGGCCGCAGGCTCAGAAAAAGCAGCGCCGCGACTCCGGCGAGCGCCACAGCCGGTGGCCAGCAAAGGGGGCACCGCCGCCGGCGCCCGCCACCTTGTGCCCGGGCCAGCGTCCCGGCGCGCAGGAGCGAGGAAAAGCCGCCGCGCTTCTTAAGCTGTACCTCCACTGCGCGGCCCAGGTCTCTAAGGCGTTCCTCCAGGTCTCTTTCCCCCACCTGAACCACCTCCTTCGTCCAGGTACGTCCTAAGGAGCGCATGCGCGCGGAAAAGCCGCACGCGCACATTGCCCGGGCTGAGCCCCAATATGGCCGCTATCTCGCTATTTTCCAAATCATGGAAATAACGTAATACAATAACCGCCCTGTACTTGAGCGGCAGACGCAGCACCGCCTGCAGCAGCTGATTTTTTTCTTCGGCTGACAAAAAGAGCGCCTCGGGCGCCGGTGCTCCTTCGTCATCGGCAGCCGGCCCCAGCATGGAAAAGAGGCGCCGCCGGCCGGCGCGGCGCAGGTAGTCCAGGCAGATATTTACGGTGATCCGGTACAGCCAGGTACCGGGCGCGCTCTCCCCCCGGAAACCGTCCAGGCGGCGAAAGGCTTTCAGAAAAACCTCCTGTGCCGCATCCTCGGCCAGGTGGTAGTCTTTAAGATAAAAGTAAGCCAACTTCAGCACCTGATCACCGTAGCGGCGCATGAGGAAATCCAGGTAGGCCGCGCGCGTGTCGGCGGCCCCCGGCTCGGGGTGGTTTTTCTTCTCTTCGGGTGCCGGCTGCAACCCAACCACCTTCTCTATCCGTTAGACGTCATGCGACAGAGCAGCGTTACAACCAAACATAAAATTTTCGTCCACCCTTATTATAAAACAAAAACTTGTCGTTAGCTCGGCAGGAAGAAAGCGTCCCTGCTTCCTTTAGTTTGCGGGCAAGTTGCTCTTTGTTCAGGGCAAAATAAAACCAGGAGGTGAGGCTGATGGCACGTGGGAGCTGGAACAAGAGGCAGCACGTTGTTCCCGAGGCTCACCAAGCCATGGACAACTTTAAGTACGAGGTGGCGGCAGAGCTGGGGATTCCAGTATATCAGGGCTCCGAGGACTACTGGGGCGACATTCCCTCCCGCGACTGCGGCGCGGTGGGCGGCCACATGGTGCGCAAGATGATCGAGATGGCGGAACAGGCCTTAAACAGTAAGGTCAGTAGGTAGAAAAAAACAAGGACAGGCCGGAAGCCTCCTGCGAGGCAGGTCTGTCCCGTACCTAGCGAAAGGAGTACCGCTGTGAAACTCATTCCGCTCGCCATCGCTGCTGCCGCCGGCCTGACCATGGCCGTCCAAGGCTCACTCAATGCCGCGTTAGGCAAGGTGATCGGCCTCTGGGAGGCCACCCTGGTGGTGCACGCCCTGGGCGTGGCGGCGGCGCTTCTTTTTTTCTTGCGCCTGGGTGACGGGCAGCTGGCTCAGATCACCCGTGCGCCCTGGTACACCCTGCTGGGCGGTATCCTCAGCGTGCTGATCATTTACGGCGTAGCCACCAGTATTCCCAAGCTCGGCGTGGCCACGGCCACCACGGCCATCATCGTCGGCCAGACGCTTACGGCGCTGTTCATCGACCACCTGGGTTGCTTTGGGTTGGACAAGGTGCCCTTTACCTGGCTCAAACTCCTGGGGGTGGTCTTTTTGGCGGCCGGTGCCTGGCTCCTCTTGGCCAAGTCCGTTTCCTCTTAGATCACGGCCTTTTCCCTCCCGCGGACATGGCCCTGCAGCGCGGACGGCCGCGAGGACTCCGCTAGGAGCGTGTAAGCCGGCCCAGCATATTTTTACCGGCGCTGAAGGCGATGGAAAGGAAGCTCTTTTGGCGGCTCAGGATCTCTTCCAAGGCGTCCACCACCCGGTCGAGCTCTTCTTTTGTCACGATAAGCGGCGGCTCCAGCCGGATGACATTGGGGTTGTTCAGGGTATAGGCGGTGATGATGTGGTGCTTGTTGAGCAGTTCCCCGGCCACCAGCGCCCCCTGGTATTCGTGGGCCAGGTTCTTCAAGGCGCCGCCGGTCAGCGTGTTGAGCAGCCCCTCCGGCTGGTTGAACTCAAGCCCGATAAAAAGCCCCCGCCCCCGGACCTCCTTTAATAAGGGGTATTTTTGTTGCAGGGCGCGCAGGCGGCCCAGAAAGTATTCGCCCTTCTCTTTGGCCTGGTCGGCGAGCCTTCCCTCTACCACCGCCTGGATGGCGGCCAGGGCCGCCGCCATGGCCCAGGTATTGCCGCCGAAGGTGGAGGTGTGCAGCAGCGCCTTGTCCATGCTGCCGTAGGCGCGTTGCCAAACCTCCTCCGCCGCCACGTAAGCGCTCACGGGCATCACGCCCCCGCCCAAAGACTTGGCCAGGCAGATCACGTCCGGGACCACGCCTTCGTAGTCGCAGCCAAAGAGGTACCCTGTGCGCCCAAAGCCGGTCTGCACCTCATCGGCAATGAAGAGCGCCCCGTACTTCTGCGTCAGCTCTCGCACGCCCTTTAGGTAGCCGTCGGGGGGCACAATGATCCCGCCCTCGCCCTGGACGGGTTCCACAATGAAGGCCGCCACGTCGCCGCCCTTGAGCTTGGCCTCAAGAAGGTCCAGGTTACCGTAGGGGATGGTTTCACAGCCCGGCAGCAGGGGCCGGAAGGGCTCCTGGTATTTTTTGCGTCCGGTCACCGAAAGTGCGCCCAGGGTTTTGCCGTGAAACGAACCTTCGCACGAGATAATCTTCTCCCGGCCGGTGGCGATGCGGGCCAGCTTCAATGCTCCCTCCACCGCCTCGGCCCCGCTGTTGCCAAAAAAGGCCCGTTTAAGGCCGCTCGGCAGGATGGCCGCAAGGTTGCGGGCCACAGCCCCGGCCAGGGGATTCAGCGCCGCCTGCAGCATGTTGGGCAGATCCTTCACCTGCTCGATGGCCGCCAGGACGGCGGGCGGGTTGTGTCCCAGGTTGAGGGCCCCGTAACTCCCCAAAAAGTCCAGGTACTCGCCGCCCTCCTCGTCCCAGACACGCGTTCCGGCCGCCCGTACAAAGTGCTTGTCGAAGCCGATGAGCCCCAGCATGGCGGTGAGGCCGGCATTTACATACTCACGGTGATTTTTGATGATTTCTTCGCGGGTCTGTGCGACAGCAGTCTCCACGCTGTAGAGTTTGTCCTCCGCCACGGCATCGCCCCCTGTTTCTGTCTAATCTTTCCGCTTTCCGTCCAGGTAATTCGACGGGAGCGCGTACGCCTCCTGCCGCTTCTCTGCATATAAATGCTGGCGAGGAGGTGAACGGATGTACAGCATCGTCATCGACGTGCCGGCGCGCCTGCTCTATCTTTACCAGGGGAACCACCAGGAAAAAAGCTTCCCGGTGGCCGTGGGTAAGCCGGAGACACCCACACCTGCCGGTACCTACACCATCATCGAGAAAATCCCCTACCCGGGCGGCGTCTTCGGCACCCGCTGGCTCGGCCTTTCACGCCGTTACTACGGCATCCACGGTACTGACGCCCCTTGGCTCCTCGGCCAGGCCGTCTCGAACGGCTGCGTCCGTATGCACAATGCAGATGTGGAGTACGTCTATGACCGGGTGGAGGTGGGCACGCAGGTGCGCATCCTGAACCTCAGCCCGGAAGCCAACCCGGGCACAGGCGGCGCGTACGTGGTCCAGCCGGGCGATTCCCTCTGGCTCATCGCCGGACGCTTCGGCACTACCGTCGATGAACTGGCCGCCCGCAACCATATCGAACCGCCCTACATCATCTATCCCGGCCAGAAGCTCTACCTGCCGGGCAGCGAGCGTCCTCCCCTTCTCCGCAGTCCGGCAGGAGGGCCCGGGAACAACTTACCATGCCGGCCTCCTACCTTCGCCCGATTGTCAGCGCCTTGATTTTCCCTTAATATGGAAAGCAGGCGGGCTTCCTTTATTTTTCAGAAGCTATTTTACTTACCCGTCTTCGCACTTGAACCTTGGCGGCTGAGACAGCGAATACCTATCTATGTAACCGGATCGTAGCTGAGTTTGTTTGAAAGGCAGGCCGCTAAATGACTGAGAAGAGCCTGAAAGATCTGATAACCGCGGCGCAAAAAGGGGATAAGGAAGCTGCCGCCGAGATCGTCCGCCGCTTTCTCCCGGTACTGAAAAAGTACAGCCGACGCTTAAACGGCGAGGAGACTTTCTCCGATCTCGTCCTTTGGCTGATGACCGCCATCCACCAGTACGAACCGGAGGCGGCGCCGGAAGAAAGCCGCGGCGGGGCGTCAGCAGAGAAAAAGGACGACGGGGGTTATTAAAAAGCGGCATACAAGCCTCTTTATAAGGTGAAACCGCAAGGAAGAAGGTGAGAACCGTGGACCGCCTGTAAATCTGCGGGCGAGGACGCCAGGATCGTAACGTGGATTCTGACCGGACTGCGCCATGAGTTTGGCAGGTTAGTCAAGCAGCGGGCCCGACAGAAGGAACACGAACTTCTGATCCTCAATGAACGCGTGCACCGGGAGCCTGAGCCCGAAGCGGTGGAAAGGTTGGAGACCATTGCCGGACCGGCGGACACCGCCGCTCAAGCGGAAGAGCTCCTTTTCCTCGCTGAGCTTCTCTCCCTGCTCACGGCAGAGCAACAAAAAATCATCAAGGCCACCATCCTGCAGGCGGCCACCGAAACCGAAGTCGCCCGCAGGATGGGTTTGTCCCAGCCGGCGGTTCACCGTCTGAAGAAACGGGGCTTAAAGCGGCTCAGGCAGTATCTGCTGCGGAATAACCCAACCCCAGGTCGAGGTTGCCGCTAGGTTCTGGCGGGAGGTGGGCCAATGGACCTTGAGATCTTCAGGCTGGCAGCCTCCCAGGGCCTGTGGGCGGTACTTTTTGTCGCCCTCCTCTTCTGGACCCTCAAAGAGAACAGCAAGCGCGAAAGTCGCCACCAGGAGATTCTAAACGGCTTGGCTGCAAAACTCGCCGTTCTCGAAAACATCGAAGACAGGCTGGACCATATTGGCACTGCCCTCTTAAGCGCCGAGATCGTCTGGCAGCGGCAGGACATGTGCACCCGCCTGGGTGCACCGCACCCCCTAATGTATACTGCTCCGCCTGGCGAATGCCCGGAACCGAACCCACGGCCGCCACAGGTCTAGGAGTGGCCCCTCGTTTCGGGAGGTGCTGTTAAAGCCGCGGTGGCCGCCTCGCAGTGCGAGGCGGCCACCTTACTTGCTGCCGGCAAAAATGGGGTTTCTCCTCCCTCACTGTTCTACGGCGCCACCGGCGTTGGTGCCCGTATCCGACACACCAGTGCCCTCTGCGGTTGGCGCAACGCCAACCGCACCCGTGCGCGGCGGCTCCTCCGGCGGACAGCCGCCGCCCTTTCCGCTTTCTCCCGGCGCGGTTTCACCCTCCTCGGCGCCTGCTTCTGGCGCCGGCTTCCCGCCCCCTGCCGGTGGCCGGTCCTCCTCCGGGGCGCCGGCTTTCTCCACCGGTGCCGGCAGAGTCGGCTTCTTCGGCTGCGACATGGTTACTTGGCGCCGCAGCAGCCACCAGAAAGCGGCCAGAAAGGCGACAGCCACCAGCACCAAAGCGAGTACCGTTCCCGGCCCCATATCCCCGCCCCCTTTCACTTCCCCGCTGAAAAGGCCTATCTCCTTCATTCATATGAACCAGGGGCAGGGGTTGTGACCCGTTGTAATATTATACTCTATGGTGTATAATTATCGCTGTCAGGGAGGGAGAACTGGTGCAGCTGACACCGGCCCCCGGCCGCTACGTGCGGCAGGCAGGGGCGCTTAAGAATTGTGGAACCTGGATGAAGCTCTGGGGCGGGCGCCCGCTGATTGTCGGCGGTGAGACCGCCTTAAAGGTGGCCGGCGCGGTCCTCACGCAAAGCCTGGTGGAAAGCGGCCTGGAGCCGGCCGGGACCCTTTGGTACGGCGGGCAGTGCTCGGCTGCCAACATCCAGCGCGTGGCCCGGGCGGCCCGTTCCCAGAAGGCTGACCTCCTGGTGGGCGTAGGCGGCGGGAGGGCCCTTGACACGGTGAAGGCCGCAGCGGCGGAACTCAATCTGCCGCTGGTCACAGTACCCACCATCGCGGCCACCTGTGCGGCCTGGACCAGTGTGGCCGTGCACTACAGCGACGACGGCGTGTTTATCGCCTTGAAACCGGCCGTCAGTCCGGCCCTGGTGGTGGTGGATACGGACATCGTCGCCCACGCGCCGGTACGCCTCCTGAGCGCCGGGATGGGGGATACGCTGGCCAAGTGGGTGGAGCTGGCAGCCACCTTCACCCCGGAGAAAAGGAACGCCGCCACCGAAGCGGCCCACACGCTGGCCCGCCTTACCCTGGACGTCCTCTTTCGCTCCGGGGCCGCCGCCCGGCGCGCCGCGTTGGCGGGGGCGACCACGCCCGCGCTCGAAGAGGTGATCGACGCCATCATCCTCCTTTCCGGTTCGGTGAGCGGTTACGGCGGCGACGCCTGCCGCACCGCCGCGGCCCACGCCATCTACTCCGGCCTCACTGTACTGCCGGCCGTCCACCGCTTGTACCACGGTGAGCTGGTGGCCTTCGGCGTGCTGGCCCAGCTGGCGCTGGAAGGAAAGGCCGCGACCGAGGTGCAGGATTACCTGGCGTTTTTGGCCGGGGCGGGGCTTCCCATCACCCTGGCGGAGATCGGCCTCGCCGGGGTGAGCCGGTCCGACCTTGAGAAGGTGGCCGCCACCTCGGTCGAGGTGGAAGATATGTTCAACATGCCTTACCCGGTGACGCCCCCCATGGTCCTCGACGCACTGTACCAGGCCGATGCCTGGGGCAAAAAATGGCATGAGGAGGAAGATAGGCGATGAAAAAGTGGATCGGTGCGGCGCTGGCCCTGCTGCTCGTGGTGAGCTTGGCCGGCTGTGGCGCCGCGTCGCAAAAGCCCGCGCAGGTGGACGGTGACCGGGCGCCGGGCACCACCAGCCTTACCATCACGCTGCCGACCTGGACGGGTTACGGCCCGCTCTTTCTGGCTAAAGACAAAGGCTTCTTTGCCAAGCACGGCCTGGATGTCAAGCTCACTGTGGTGCAGGGCCTGGCCGAGCGCAAGCAGGCGCTGGCCGGCAACCAGGTGCAGGGCATGGCTACGGCACAGGACGTGCAGGTGACGCTGGCGGCGGCGGGCCTGCCTATCAAGGTGGTCTGGGCGCTGGATGAGTCGGCCGGCGGCGACGGCATCCTGGCTAAGGACGACATCAAGAGCGTAGCCGACCTGAAGGGCAAGACGGTGGCCCTGGAGGTAGGTTCCACCAGCCACCTTTTCCTCCTCACCGCCCTGCAGCAGGCCGGCCTTAGCGACCAGGACGTCAAGATCGCTCAGATGAGCGCCGCCGATGCGGGGGCGGCTTTCGTGTCCGGCAAGGTGGATGCGGCCGTCACCTGGGAGCCCTGGCTGAGTAAGGCCGTGGCGCAGAAGAAGGGCCACGTGCTCCTCTCCTCGCAAGATCTCCCGGGTATCATCGTGGACAGCGTCAGCCTGCGCAGCGACTTTGTGGCGGCGCACCCGGAGGCCGTGCAGGGCTTCGTAGCGGCGCTGGCCGAGGCCATGGACTACTACAAGGCGAATCCGGATGAGGCCGCCGCCCTTATGGCCAAAGGGCTGGGCATCGAGGTTAAGGAGTTCACCGACACCGCCCAGGGCCTCCACTTCTTCGACGCGGCCGGCAACAAGGCGTTCTTCGGCACGCCGGAGAAACCAGGCGGCCTTTACGCCACCACCGAAAAAGCGGCCGCCTTCTACAAGGACCAGAAGCTGATCGATACCGCCCCCCAAGCGGCCGCTGTCATTGACCCCACCTTCGTGAATAAGCTCTAGGAGAGATACCGGTGCTAAACCCCAAGCTTTTTACGCCGAAAGAAGATATACCCCGGGGCCTGTACACAGCCCTGGGGCTCGCTTGTTTTTTCGCCATTTTACTGGTCTGGTCGCTCTTAACCTACACCGGTCTGGTGGCACCCATGTTCCTGCCCCGGCCGGACCAAGCCCTTAGGGCAGGGCTGGCGCTGCTTCAGGGCGGGGGCCTTATCGCCGACACCGGTCTCAGCGTCTTTCGTGTCGCCGCCGGCTTTCTCCTGGCCGCCCTCCTCGGGGTGCCCCTGGGCATCCTCATGGGCACCCTCAAGGTTTTTGAGGGGCTGTTTGAGCCGGTGATCGGCTTTATCCGCTACCTGCCCGCCTCCGCCTTCATCCCCCTCTTTATCCTGTGGCTGGGCCTGGGCGAGCTGGAGAAGATTGCGGTGATTTTCTTCGGTACCTTCTTCCAGCTTACGCTCATGGTGATGGACGCCACCAAGAACACCCCCATGGACCTGATCGAGGTCTCCTACACCCTGGGGGCCGGCCGCCGCGACGTCTTCTTCAAGGTGATCCTCCCCTACTCCCTGCCCGGCATCGTGGACACGCTGCGCATCACCTTCGGCTGGGCCTGGACTTACCTGGTGGTGGCGGAGATCGTAGGTGCCACCTCCGGCCTGGGCTTTATGATCATGCAGTCGTCGCGTTTTCTAAAGCCGGAGCGCATCATCGTGGGCATCCTCGTCATCGGTTTTTTGGGCATTATCACCGATGCGCTCTTTAAGCTGACCTACCGGCTGTCCTTCCCCTGGCTGGGAAAGGAGGGGCGCTGATGGGTAACAAGCTGCAGGTGGACGGGGTGAGCAAGTCCTTCGCCGCCGGTGCCGGCCGCGTGGAGGCGTTAAGCGCTGCGTCCTTCACCGTGGCTGAGGGCGAATTCATCACCCTCCTGGGGCCCTCCGGCTGCGGCAAATCCACGCTCCTTAGAATAATCGCCGGTCTGGAAGAGCCCTCCACCGGCCGGGTGCTCCTCGGTGGCCGGCCCATCACCGGGCCGGGGCCGGAACGCGGCATGGTGTTTCAATCGTACACTTTGTTCCCCTGGCTCACCGTGTACGAAAACATCGAGTTCGGCCTTGAGCTTAAGGGCCTGCCCCGCGCCGAGCGCCGGGCGGTGGCGGAGCGTTACCTCAAGCTTATCGGGCTTGCCGGCTTTGAAAACGCGCTCCCGAAAAACCTCTCCGGCGGCATGAAGCAGCGCGTGGCCATCGCGCGGGCCCTGGCCAACGATCCCGAAGTGCTTCTCATGGATGAGCCCTTCGGCGCCCTGGACGCCCAAACCCGCACGGTGATGCAGGAGGTCCTGCTTACAGCCTGGGAAGAAAGCAAAAAGACCATCCTCTTTGTCACCCATGACGTGGAGGAGGCCATCTTTCTCGCCGACAAGGTGCTGGTGATGACGGCGCGGCCGGGGAAAATCAAGGCTGTCCTTGAGGTCGACCTCCCGCGCCCGCGCCCCTTCTCCCTCAAAACCACAGCCGCCTTTCTGCGCCTCAAGGAACAGGCTCTCACCCTCATCCGCGAGGAAACCCTGCGCGCCATCCAGGGTCATCAGGTTTGAGAAAAGGCTGCCTGCAAGCGCCCGGCGCGGCCGCTGTCCAGGCGTGCCGCGCCTTCCCACCTCACTCTACGAAGTGGAGTTCCCCCAGCCTTTCATCCCGCGCAGGGTCGCAGAGAACGCTGCGCTTACGGGACACGTCAGGAGAAAGGGAAGACAGTCACCCGATAAACTGCTGCGTAAACATCTTGCCATAGGGCCCGCCGTCCACTATTCCCACGCCGATGCACGTGAAGTGGGGACTTAAGATGTTGGCGCGGTGGCCGGAGCTCTTCATGAGGGCCGCGTGGGCCCGGTCCACGGTGGGCGCGCCGGCCAGGTTCTCCCCAGCATACCGGTAGCTGATGCCCGCACGCTGCATCTGTTCAAACGGCGAGCCGAGCTTAGGTGAGATGTGGCCGAAGTAGTTCTCTTCGATCAAATCCCGGCTCTTGGCCCGCGCCGTCTCCACCAGCCGCATGTCCACGGCGAGGGGCTTGAGGCCTGCCTTGGCCCGTTCCTGATTCACGAGCTCCACCATACGGGCTTCGTCCACCGTAAGGCCCGTCCGGGGAGCAGGAGCGGGCTCGGGTGCCGGCGCCGGCTGTGGTTCAGGGACCGGTTGCGGCTTGGGTACGGGTTGCGGCGCCGGTGCCGGTTGCGGATCCGGCGGCGTGCCGGTGCCGCCGCCCAGGCGGGCAACCACCTGTTCGCTCAAGCGCCGGGCCAGGTCGGCAATGGTCGCCGGACTGAGCAGGTAACCGAGGTGCCGCTGCAGCTGGGCGTGGACCTGGCTGTAAACTTGGTTGTAGCCGGTCCCGCCGGCAGCCGGGAGGGTGACCGTGGCCGGCCGGGCCTGGACCGCCAGGCTCAAGGCAAGAACCAAAAGCAGGGCCAGGAGCGCTGAAAACCGTTTCTGCATCTCTTTCACCTCTTACCATAACTTTGTGTAGAATTAAGTTGGCAGTATAATTATAACGGTGTCACCAGTTTTTGTGCAAAGTCCCAGTAAGAGGCGGATCCGGTTCATCCTCCCAAGAGAAAGGCTGGGGCGGCGTTGAACCCGGCTCGCAAAGGCAGCCGCCCTTTTCGCCTGCGGCACAGGCAACTGGAAACGAACCCCTAACAAAAAACCACGGACTGGGCCGTGGTTTTCTTCTTTGCGCTTTTTATCCCTGACCAATAACCCGGGGAGGAATACAGACCTTCTGGCCGGGGTAGAGGAGTTCCGGCTGCTTGAGGGTGGGGTTCGCGGCCAAAAGGGCCTCCAGGGTCACGCCGTAGCGCTGGGCGATGCTCCAGAGGCTCTCGCCCGGCTGCACCACGTGGAAGCGCATGCTCGGGCACTCGGCCATGGGTGGCGTCGGCGGGGCGCCCGTTTCGCGGACGTCCACCACCACGTTGAGCTGAACCTCTTCGGTAACCTTGGCAAATGCTTCCACGACGACAGCCTGGTGGACAACGTTGCCGCACGGTTGTTGTACAGGCATCGCAGGTGCCGGGCAAGTCGGGTCCACCGCAGGTTGCTTCGCCGCCGGGCCTTTCAGCGTGAATTCTATATCGCCAATGATCTTAACCCGTTCGTGAACGGTCATGTCCTCTTCGGCGCCCGGAGTGTCGAGGACGATGCTGAAGGGAACGTTCTCCGCATGGTGCCGCAGGAGATTCCCCATGTCCACAAAGATGATCTGCTTGTGCAGCGTGCCGCGGATAATGACTTTATCCCGTTTGACCTGGGCCGTAACATCCTCGATCTTCGCCATGATGGTGAAGATCTTCAGGGCCTGCATGGGCAGGGTGATATCGCTCTCGATAACCTCGCGCTCGGTCTCTTCCGCCACCACCTGCTCCACCTTGAGCAACCGGCGCTCCACCATGATGTTGGGGCCGGTAACGTTGGTAACCACCTGGAGCTGGAGCGGCTCGACGACCTTGACAAAGGCTTCGACGATGAGGGTTTGCCTCAGCTCCCGGCCCGGGATCATCTTAAGAGAGAATTCGTCGACGACGACGTCCACGTCCACAAAGGCTTCCATATCCGGCTCGGCGCCGGGGATGTCTACGGAAATGGCAAATGGAACGCTTTCGGCATGGTGGCGCACCAGGTTGCCTTCATCTACGAAGAAGATCTGCTTGTGCACGGTGCCACGGATGGTGACCAGGTCTTCTTTGATCTCGGTGGTGACGTTTTTCACCTCAGCCCGGACTTCGAAGATCTTGATGGCGTTCATGGGCAGCGTGACGGTGCTCTCGATGGTCTCCCGCTTGGTGTCCTCGCCCACCACGCTCTCGACGCGCAGGAGTTCACGGGTTACCTGGATGTTCGTGTCGGTGACGTCGGTCACAACCTCCATCTGCTCGGTCTCGGTGACCTTGACGAAGGCCTGCACGGCGACGTCCTGGTCCACCTCGCGCCCATCAGCGGAAAGGGTCCAGTCCACGCTGACGATCTTAGTGCGCACCTGGCAGTGCATATCGGGTTCCGCGCCCTCTACGTCCACAAAGAAGTGGAACGGCACGTCCTCCGCCACATGGCGCACCAGGTCGCCCTGGTCGACATAAAACACCTGTTTATGAATTGTTCCCTGCACGTAGACGCCATCACGCCGGACCTCGCACTTGGTGTCCTTGAGGGTGGCCTGAACCTCAAAGACCTTGATCGCACAGACCGGCAGGACGACGGTAGCTTGGATGGTTTTTGTCTCTGTAGCTTCTCCGACCACGCGTTGGACGCGCAGCAGGCGGCGGCGCACTGTAAGTTGAGGTGCCATGTTCTCTTCCCTCCTTGCCAAAATCTCAGTCTAAATATATGCGCACAGGAGGGGTTGTGTGCCCTCTTTTCCCGGCAAGAAAAATCCGGCCCCGCAGGGGAGGCCGGAGAAGGAAGGGGGTTGGGGGATATCAGGGGGTAAGCTAGGCGAAGTAGCGCTTGAGCAGCCCTTCCAGGGCCCGGGCGTGGCGCGCCTCGTCGCGCGAGGACTCGTCGAAGTAGTCGTGCGCATGATCCAGGCCGGCTTCCTTGGCCTGCACAGCGGCCTCGCGCTTGCCGCGGTTGGCTCCCTGCTCACCCTTGAGCATCCGCTCGATGTTCTCCTTGGTGCTGGCGGAGATCATCCCGTTGAGCTCGGCGTAGTGCGAAGCATGTTCAGCCTCTTCCCAGGCGATCCGCCGCAGGGCCTCGGCCACCTCGGGGAATCCTTCCCGCATGGCCTGGCGCGCCATGGCCAGGTAAAGGCCGACCTCGCTCGTCTCGCCCTTGAAATTCATTTCCACCGCTTGTTCCACGGCCGTCCCTTTGGTAACACCGAGCCTGCTCTCGTTGATGAGGTCCATGCGTCTGCCTCCTTGTCGATAATTGTAATCCTTACGATTACATAATAGCACCCGCCGTCGCTGCTGTCAAGTAGTATGTCTCTTTACCGCCGGCCGCATGAGCGCAGGAGGTGGAACAGATAATAAGGCTAGCTAAAGCAGTGAGGAGGTGACGATATGGCACCGGTGACAATGGCCACCGAGCGCGAAAAGCTGCACCTCATCGACCAAGTAAGCGCCGAGCAGCTCAAGCAAAAAAAATACGCCCTCTACGCCGCCGAAGCCGAGGACGAAGACCTGCAGGCGCTCTTTAGCCGTCTCGCCCAAAGCAGCGGGCAGCACGAGGAAAAGTTGCAGGAGCTGCTCCGGGAGACCGGTCTCGCCATTCAACCTCATTAAAACGCCCCTGCGTGCAAGGAGGAATTTGCTGTGCGTGAAGGAAAGCTGTGCGACCGCGACCGTCTTACCGATATGCTGCTTCTTTCCAAGGGCGTGGCCGGCGGGTACCATACCGCCGCGCTCGAAGCCGCCACGCCGAAGGTCCGCTCGACCCTGGCGAAGCTCCACGCCGAGGAGCTGAAAGACGCCGAGGCCCTGTTTTCCGCCATGGAAAAGCGCGGCTGGTACCGGCCCGAGCCCGCCGGTCCACCTAACCTGCGCTGACCGTCGCGCCGAAAGTACACGAAAACGGCCAGGTCTCACCACCAGCGGTGGGACCTGGCCGTTCGGCTGCACCCTGAGTCAGGCGCCGGCATAAGCTAGGGTTGGGAGGTGGTATCTATGGACAAAGCGCTCATTACCGCTCTCATTGTGGCCCTGGTGGAAGGTCTCAAGCGCCACGGGCTCGCAGCGGACTACGCTCCACTGACGGCCGTCGGCTTGGGCGTTGTACTTAGCCTGTTCAACCTTACTCTCTTTGGCGGCCTCACCTTGGCCCAGGCCATCGTTCAGGGCATCATCATGGGTCTTTCCGCGATCGGCTTGTACCACGCCGGCCGTGCCAGCCGCCTGGCCCTGCGCCGCCTGCGTAAAAGAAAGCGCTAAAAGGTAAGCCCCCTTGGTTCTGCACCAAGGGGGACGCTTATCTACAGGCTATTTTGCGTTCTTCTTCGTCGTCGCACAAGCTGATCTCTACCGTTTTTGTAAGCACGTCGGAGTAACTGTACGAGACTCTTTTAACCGTATCGTCGTCGATCAACCGGATGGTGAAAACGTTCGGGTAGGTCTGTTCCAGAACTCCCTCGCGCACAATCACCTTATGGCGTCCACGGTGAGCCTCCAGGCGCAGGCGCTGTCCGCGGCAAGCTTCCAGGTCCCGGCGGATCTCAGCTAGAGTGGTCTGGCGCACGGCTTGTGACCTCCCTTTCCGAAGGTTGAAGCCAGAATGGCTCTCAATGTCCATATTGTAACACAATTGTTCTGCCCTGTCAACAGAAACTATATATTATACAGAAGGCAAAGCCTGCCGTCAAGGTTAAGATTGCATTACATTTGGGGCTGGTGGCCGCTGCCGCCAGCCCCAAATGTCCCCAAGGCCTTACCCAGCTTTAGGGAAGCCCAGGCGGAACTTGCCGCGGGTTTCTATGCCCCCGATACCTTCTTTGCCGGTGATGGTACCGGCCACCAGCTCCGGCAATGAAACCAGCTTGGAGATGGGCGTAAACGCCACTTCTTCGGCGATGAACACCGGATCCAGGCAGTGGATAAGCACCCGTTTCGGCGCGCTGGCGTAATTGGCGCCGGCTGCAATGATGGCTTCAAAGTTGGACTGACACGCCCCAGCAAAAATCACCAGATCGTCTCTCCCCGGTACCACCTGCCGCGCGTTTCTTACCGCCTCGATGAAATAGCGCGTGTTGCGATAGCTGCGCGGGTCACTATAATCGCGGGCGCCCTTAATCAGGGCATCGTGCCCGGTGAGAATCAGGATATCCGGGGAGTGCTCCCGGATGAGTTCGGCCACGTACTTGGGCTGCTCTTGTTCCGTCACCTGCTTGCCTACGGCGGCGACACCGAGCTGCTTGTAGGCGCTGAGGCAGAACTCCAGGTAGTCGGGGTCGCCGTCGAGATGGAGCACCTTCCCCGGTAACTCAAAAAAACTTTCTTCCCCGCCGTTCCCCGCCGCCCCTTTCACCAGCTGGGCCCGGACCAGGCTCTGGCGTTCGCTGATGCGCCGGAAGCACTCGGCGTTGCGCTTGAGGAGCTTCTCTCTGTACTCCCTCAGCTCCCCCGCCTCCACCTTGCGCAGGTCGCTTAAGGGCGCATCAGCCAGGAGGCGCACATCCAGGCCCTTCAAGATGGCTACCGCGCGGTCTCCCTCGAAAAGTACCTCCATTACTTTGAAAAAAATATCCCCCTGATATGAACGACGGGTAACGATATCCCCCTGTTGGATTTTTTCCACGGCGGTCACACTCCCTTTACCCGTCCTACCCACAGCATATGACGGGCAAGGAGAAAGGGTGAATCCGGAGGGATTCACCCTTTGTAGTTAAAAGTCCTTAATCCAGCCACTCCGGCAGGTGACCGCCGGCCGTCTGCATGGCAAACTCCGGCCCGACGGCCTCCTCGCCGGCATCCACCTTGGCGGCGGCCAGGCGCACCGCCGGGCGCCGCAGCGAAGGCGTCAGGCGACTTAGGGTCTCGCCGCCCAGGTTGCCGTGGTTGCGGCCGAAACCGGCGCCGCTTCTCAGCACGTGAGCACCTCCTTCGGGGAAACCCCCGCTTTACTCGTCACTAGTGTTCACCCGGCGGAGGTGCGCTAGTCATAGCTAGATTTCGATTATGATGGGCAGGATATTGGGCCGGCGCCCGGTGGCCGCATCCAGGTAGCTGCTTAGGTTTTCTTGAATCTTGGCCTTGATAACCGACCACTCGGTGATCCCTTTCTCTTCAATTTCTTTGAGCGCGCCGCCCACCTGTTTCTTGGCCGCTTCCAGGAGCGCCTCCGACTCGCGCACGTAAACAAAGCCGCGCGTGATGATGTCGGGACCGGAGAGGAAGCGCCCCTTTTGCTTGTCCATAACTACCACCACCACCAGCACGCCGTTGGTGGCCAGCGAAAGACGGTCCCGCAGCACAATGTGACCCACATCGCCGACGCCCAGGCCGTCGATAAAGACAGAACCCGAGCTGACGTGGCCGGTGAGGGCGCCTTTTTCCCGGCTCACCTCGATGCGGTCGCCGATGTCAGGAATGAGAACGCGCTCCCGGTCAATGCCCAGCTCCTCTGCAATTTTGAGAAAAGCCGCCAGATGCCGGTACTCGCCGTGGAAGGGAATGAGGTAACGGGGCCGCACCATATTGGTCATAAACTTGATCTCTTCCTGGCTGGCGTGCCCCGAAACGTGCACCTGAGCCACTTCTTTGTAAACCACTTCGGCCCCGAGACGGAAGAGGTTGTCGATGGTCCGGCCCACCAGGCTTTCGTTCCCCGGAATGGGCGTGGCCGAGATGATCACGGTGTCCCCCTGGCGGATTTGCACCTGGCGGTGGTCGTTGTTGGCCATGCGGGTGAGGGCGGCCATGGGCTCGCCCTGGCTCCCGGTGGTGAGAATGACCACCTTGTCATCCGGTAGGCGGTTTATTTCCTCCAGCTCCACCAGGGTGCCTTTGGGCGCTTGGAGGTAGCCAAGCTCCTCCGCCACCGCCACGTTCTCGCGCATGCTGCGGCCGGCAATGCCCACCTTGCGCCGGCAGCGCACCGCGGTATCGATGGCCTGCTGGATGCGGTGGATGTTAGACGCGAAGGTCGCGATGAGGATCCGGCCCTCCGCCTCTTCAAAGACCCGGTCGAAGGTCTCCCCGACCACCTTTTCCGAGGGGGTGTAACCCGGCCGCTCGGCGTTGGTGGCATCGCAAAAAAGCGCCAGCACGCCCTTTTCGCCCAGAGCGGACAGGCGGGCGATGTCCGTGTGCCGGCCGTCGATAGGGGTCGGGTCAATCTTGAAGTCGCCGGAGTGAATGACGACCCCCGCCGGGGTATGAAAGGCCAGGGCGCACCCGTCCGGGATGCTGTGATTGGTACGAATCCACTCCACGCTGATCTGCCCCAGCTTCACCGGGCCGCCGCCCGGAACCACCACGTGGAGCTTGGCCTGCTTTTGCAGGTGGTGTTCTTCGAGCTTCTTTTGCACCAAGCCGATGGTGAGCTTGGTGCCGTACACGGGGACGTTGAGGCGGGGCAGCACGTAGGGCAGGGCCCCAATGTGGTCCTCATGCCCGTGGGTGAGGACAATGCCGCGCACCCGGTTGGCATTTTCCAGCAGGTAGCCGATGTCAGGCACCACCAGGTCGATGCCGAGGAGTTCCTCATCGGGAAAGGCCACCCCGGCGTCGATGACCACTATGTCGTCGCCGAACTCGACCACCATCATGTTCTTGCCGATTTCCCGCGTTCCCCCCAGGGGAATCAAGGACACCGCCGGTGCCGCCACGCGCTCGTCCCTCCTTTTCCCGGCCCGCGGCCGTCTCTTCGCTGTTTCCATTAGGTCTCCCAACTTCCTTCCTGCGTACTATCCACTTCTAATATTTCCGCCTTCGCCACCGCCTCCTGGAGCAGGGACTCCGCCACCAGCCCCGCTTCGGCAGCCTCCACCCGCTCCAGGCAGGGGTGGGTCTCCGGGTGGCGGGGCACAAACACGGTGCAGCAGTCGGCGTAGGGGCGGATGGAGATGTCAAAGGTGCCGATGGCTTTGGCGCGGGCGATGATCTCCTCTTTGTCCAGGGCGATGAGCGGGCGCAGCAGGGGAAGGTCCACCACCGCGCCGGTGGCGGCGAGGCTGGGCAGAGTCTGGCTCGCCACCTGGCCCACGCTCTCCCCGGTGACCAGGGCGGCAGCCCCCTCGCGCTCCGCCACCCGCCGGGCGATGCGCATCATCATGCGCCGCAGCAGAATCGTCTCGAGCTCATCCGGCCCGCCCTGGTGCAGCGCTTTTTGGATGGCCGTAAAGGGTATCACATAGAGCTTCACCTTGCCGCTGTAGCGCGCCAGCACGCGGCAAAGGTCGATCACCTTTTCCTTGGCCCGGTCGCTTGTAAAAGGAAAACTGTGAAAGTAGACGGCGACAATCTCCACCCCGCGTTTCATGATCATCCAGCCGGCCACCGGGCTGTCGATACCGCCGGAGAGGAGCAGCACCGCCCGGCCACTGACGCCGAGCGGCAAGCCGCCCGGTCCCGGCAGGGAACGCCAATACAGGTACGACCGGTCGCGCAGTTCCACGTGCAGGGTTACCGCTGGCCGGTGCACATCCACGCTCAGGTCCGGGAAACGCTGGAGCAGGTGAGCTCCCAGGGCCCTGTTCACCTCCGGTGAGGTGAGGGGAAAGGCTTTGTTGGGCCGGCGAGTATCCACCTTGAAGGTGCGGGCGCCGGCGGCGTACGCCTCCGCCAGGGACGCCTCCGCCGCCGTTTTGATGGCGCCGAGGTCAAGGTCCGTGCTTACCGCCGGGCTCACCGCCACCAGCCCAAAGACCCGGGTAAGACGGCGGCAGGCCTCCTCCCCGTCCCCGTTCAGGTGCACATAGATGCGCCCGTACTCGCGCCGGATACCCTGCACGCTCAGCCCCGCCAATGCGGCATGCATCCGCTCGATGAGTTTTCCTTCGAAAAGCCGGCGGTTTTTGCCCTTAAGGCCGATCTCCCCGTAGCGGGCGAGAATGAGTCCGGGCATAGCTGTCACTCCGTTTCACCATGGAACATTGTCTTTGCCACCTGTCAGCGCATCAGCGCCCGCAGCTCCGGCACTATCTCCTTCAAGCAGTCTGCGGTGTAGTCGATCTCGGCCTCCGTATTGGCCGGCGCCAGGCTGAACCGGATGGCGCCCTCGCGCTGGGCGGGAGGCAGTTTCATGGCCGCCAGCACATGGCTCCCCGGCGCATGGTGCGAAGAACAGGCCGACCCGGTGGAAACGTAGATCCCCCGCTCCTCCAGGGCATGGAGCAGCACCTCGCCCTTTACCCCGGCAAAGGAAAGGTTGAGGATGTGCGGCGCCCCGCGGTCATCCTGGGGACCGTTGGCTGTGGTATCCGGGAGCGCGTTCAGGGTGCGGTCACGGAGCCGCGCCTTTAGTCTACCCATGTGGGCACAGGCGGTCGCGCTCTCTTTTCCCATCAGCCGGGCGGCCACGCCCAGGCCGACGATCCCGGGGACGTTTTCTGTGCCCGAGCGCAGGCCGGCTTCCTGCCCGCCGCCCAGAAGCTGCGCCTCCAGGCGCACGCCGCGCCGGACAAACAGCGCCCCCACCCCTTTCGGCCCCTGAATCTTATGGGCGCTGAGGGACAAGAGGTCGATGCCCAGGCGGTGCGGCTCGAGGGGAAGCCGGGCAAAACCCTGCACGGCATCCACATGCCAGGCCGGTCGCGGCCGGCACTGGCTGAGGAGCCCAGCGATCTCGGCCAGGGGGGCGATGGCCCCCACTTCATTGTTGACATGCATGGTGCTCACTAAAATGGTCTCGGGGCCAAGGGCCGCCCGGAGGGCGTCCAGGTCGAGCATGCCTTCCCGGTCCACGGGCAGATAGGTTACCGAAAAGCCCTCTTTCTCCAGGCGATGAAAGGCCTCTAACACCGAAGGGTGCTCGACGGCGGTGGTGATAAGGTGCCGGCCCCGGCGCGCCCGCGCCCGGGCCAGGCCGAGAATGGCCAGGTTGTTGGCCTCCGTGCCCCCGGAAGTGAAGAAAATTTCCCCCGGTTCGGCAGCCAGCGTCTCCGCCACCGCCGCGCGCGCCGCCTTTACCGCCCGCTCCGCCGCCTGACCGCGCCGGTGAACCGACGAGGGGTTGCCGTAATCTTCTTCCATGGCCTTGACCATGGCCGCCACCACCTCCGGCCGCACCCGGGTGGTGGCACTGTTGTCTAAATAGACCTCCACTCCTGGCACCTTCCTTGTTCATGATTCCTTAATCTTGCTCTGGTATAGTATAATGAGTTGGCAATAACTCAGGGCGCGGCTCTGATTTTTGCAGGAGGGTGAGTGATGTCTAGTCTTCACCAATGGCTGGCGGCCACCACGGCCGTGCTCAGCCAGTACGGCTTAGGGGGCCTCATTGTCACAGCCTTTGCCGAAGCCTCCTTCTTCCCGGTGCCGCCCGACGTTATTCTCATTCCCCTTTGCCTCTTACAGCCCGCCTTGGGGTGGTGGTATGCGCTCCTTACCACCCTTTCCTCTTCCTTGGGCGGCGTCTTTGGCGCGTTCATCGGCCTGCGCTTCGGTCGCCCGCTGCTGCGGCACTTCGCCTCCCCGCAGCGCGTCGGCCAGGTGGAAGGTCTCTTTAACCGCTACGGCGGCTGGGCAGTGGCTCTGGCCGCTCTAACCCCGATCCCGTACAAGGTCTTTACCATCGCCGCCGGGGTTTTTCAGGTCAGCCCCTGGGTGGTGCTCGCCGCCTCCCTGGGCGGGCGCGGTCTGCGCTTTTTCCTCGAAGCCCTGACCATTTACCTCTGGGGTGAACAGGCCACCGCTCTCCTCAGCACTTACCTTGGCCCCGTCACCCTGGGCCTGGGGGTAGTCCTGGCGGCGGCCGCCTGGTACTTCGCCCGGCGCCCGCGGCGGGCCCGCCCCGCCTACACCGCCGTCCCCGCCTGGAGGTGGTGGTGGCAGCGGTCACCCCTCGCGCGCTGGGGCGAGCCCGGCCTGTACCTCATGGCCGGGGCGTGCCTCTCCTTTATCTTTCTGATTCTCTTTGCCAAGCTGGCCGATGAAGTGGCCGAGCAGGAGTTCCTCCGCGCCGACACCTACCTCTTGGCTCTCGCCGCTTCCGTGCGGCAGCCCCTCTTCACGCTGGTGATGCAGGCCGTCACCACCCTGGGGTCCTTTACCGTGCTTGTTCCGCTGGCCGCCCTGAGTATGCTGCTCTTGGCCCGCCGCGGCGCCCGTTTTCAAGCGCTGCTCCTGGCACTGGCCTTGGCGGGCGGCTGGAGCATCGACGAGCTCCTCAAATGGGGCTTTCACCGCACGCGGCCCAACATCGCGCGCCTCATCGACGTGAGCGGTTACAGCTTCCCCAGCGGGCACGCCATGGTGGCCACCGCCTTCTACGGGATGCTGGCCTATCTCTGGTGGCGCCGTCTACCCGCTGCGCCAGCGCGCCGGCTGGTGGTGGCGGCAACCCTGCTCCTTCTCCTCGGCATCGGCTTCAGCCGCGTCTACCTGGGCGCCCACTACCCCACCGACGTCTTGGGCGGCTTCTTGGCCGGCGCCCTCTGGCTCACCTGCTGCATCATGGCCGACCTGCCGCGGCCGGGCGCCTAGGGGGTGAACAACAAAGGGGGCACCGCCCCCTAGACCGTGTAGTAGATCACCCCGACCGCCCCCGGCCCCACGTGGGTGCCGATAACCGGCCCAAACTCGGAAGGTATGATCTCCGCCTGCGGCAGGGCCGCCAGCAGCTGGGTCTGAAGTTCCTGCCGCGTGTCCTTGGCGTCGGCATCGAGTACGGTGGCGGTCACCTTTTTCTCCCGGCTGCAGGCGCTTGCAGCGAGTTCCACCAGGCGCTCGAGCGCCTTCTTTTTTGTCCGCACCTTGTCCTCCACGCTGATAATCCCCTGGGCGTTCTTCATGGCCAGGATGGGCTTTACCGCCAGGAGCGAGCCCAGGAACGCCTGAGCCATACCGATGCGCCCGCCTTTGTGTAGGTAGTGCAGGTCGTCCACCATGAAAAAGGCCGTGACGTTGTCGATCACCGCACGCGCCCGCTGCAACACCTCCGGCAGCGCCCGGCCCGCGGCCACAGCGCGCGCCGCTTCCCACACTGCAAAGCCCAGCCCCAGGCAGGTGATGCGGCTGTCGAGGATATGGATATCGAGCTCGGGCAGCATGCGCCGCGCCGTTTCCGCCGCCGCCACCGTACCGCTCAGGTCGCCTGAGATATGGATGGAGACGATACTGCCCCCGTCGCGGCCCAGCTCTTGGTAGAGGGAGGCGAACTCCCCAGCCGGCGGTTGCGACGTGGTAGGTAGAGTCGCGGCGGAACGCAGGCGCCGGAAAAACTCTGCATTGGTGATGTCGCTTCCCTCGCGCAGCGAGGCCCCTTCCATGTTCACCCTGAGCGGCACCACGTGAATGTTATACTCCTTGATAACCGCAGGCGGCAGGTAGCTGGTGCTGTCAGTTACCAGGTGGATCTTTGGCACGGCGACTCCTCTCCCCCAAGCCGCGCGCCGGAAGGCACGCGGCTATTCGTTTTCCTGGTGCGGCGTTTCGACATTATCCACCGGGGCCGCAGGCTCTTGGTCTGGGCTCGGGCCCAGGCGGCGTTCCAGCGCGGCAACCCGTGCCTCCAAGGCGGCCAGGTCCTCGCGCGAGGCGCCTTTAAAAGCCTTTAGGGCGCGCTCGGTTTGTTCCCGCACCAGGCGTGTCAGGTTGTCCCGCTCCTTTTGCCCGCGTTCCCACAGCTCGCGCATCATCTCGCGGGCCTCCTCCTGGCTCACCTCGCCCTTTTTCACCAGTTCGTCAATCCCTTTTTCCAAGGCCTCCTTGGTCATGCTCAAGGCGCCGATGCCGAGCAGCATGGCTTTACGCAGCAGCGACTCCATTTCGCTTCCCTCCCGGTGAAGTTGTCTTTTCTTCATGATGCCCGGCCGAGACCGGTTTGTATGCCTCGGCCGGCTTTCTCCCTGCTTCTTTCCAGGTTAATCATAACTTCGCCCCGGGGCGTTGTCAATGCCGCCGCCCGCCCCGCCTGCCCCGGCTCCCCTGTTAGCTGTTCAGGGAAGGATTCCGCCGCCCGAAGACGAAGTATATTTGGTAGTTCTGGTACCGATCACCACCTTAGGAAAGGGGTACAACCATGGGGCCAGGTAAACGCCCGCCGGTTCTTCTTCTCAGCCTGCTGCTCTTGACAGCCGTCCTTGCACCGCAGCCTGCCGGGGCGGCTGCCCCCGTTCGCGTCCTTTTAAACGGCCGTCCCCTTGTCTTTGACGTCCCGCCCGTTCTTGAGCAGGGCCGCACGCTGGTACCTTTCCGCGCCATAGGTGAGGCCCTGGGCGTAAACGTCCATTGGGATGGCGCCCGCCGCGTGGTGCACGCCGAGCGCGGGGACCTGGTGGTGGAACTTACTATCGGCGCACGGACTGCCAAGGTGGCAGGCCGGCAGGTTCCGCTCGACGCCCCGGCGGTGGTGCGGCAAAGCCGCACCCTGGTGCCGCTGCGCTTTTTCAGCCAGGCCTTCGGCGCAGCCGTCGGTTGGGATAACGCTACCCGCACTGTAACCATCCACACCGGACCTACCCCAGCCTATATACTGGGCTACTACTTCTCGCGCTCCTACCCGGATTTCATGGCCAGCTACCGCGAACTTTCTGGGGTGGCGCCCAAGTGGTATACCCTGGATGAAAACGGGCGGCTCACGGGGCAGGCGGCCCAGCGCGGCATCAGCGTGCCCGAGGGCTACCAGGAGCCGCTGACCGTGGCCGCTCAGGCAGGGGTGGAAACTTATGCCCTCATTTTTGAGAACACCCCCGACAAACTCCACCAGGTGCTCGGCGATCGGACGCGGGGCGACCAGCTCATCGCCGACATCACGGCGCTCCTGGCACGGGAAGGCTTCACCGGCGTCAACATCGACTTTGAACTGGTGCGCGAAGCAGACGGTCCCGCCCTTACCGCCTTCGTCGAGCGGCTGGCGCAGGCCGTCCATGCGCAGGGCAAAAAGCTCGCTCTGTCGCTTCCTGCCCGCACGGAAAACGGCTGGCACCGGGCGTACGACTACGCCGCCCTGGGCCGCGCCGCCGACCAGGTGGCCATCATGGCTTACGACAAGTCGCCGGGTACGGCCGGCCCGCAGACGCCGCTCCCCTGGGTGAGGGAGGTGGTGGACTACACCCTGAAGCGCATCCCGGCCGAGAAGGTCCTCCTCGGCCTGGGGATCTACGGCTACGACTGGTCGCCGGCCGGCCGCCGCACCATCCTCTTCGCCCACAACGGGCTCGACGCCTACGTCTCCTACCTGGACGACATCCTCAAGCGCTACCGCCCAGAAGTGAAGTGGGATGAGAGTGCCGCCCTGCCCTACTTCACTTACACCGACGAACAGGGCCAGGCGCACACTGTGTGGTACGAAAACACCGCCAGCCTGCGGGCTAAGCTCGACCTGGTGCGTGAGAAGGGGCTGGCCGGCGTGGCATTCTGGCGCCTGGGTTATACTACGCCCGAGTTCTACCAGCTGCTGCGCCAGTACTGGACGCCCGTCAAGCCCCGCGCCCCGCAGGGCGCGCGCTAGCACCGCAGTTTAAGGCATTCTACCACCCACGTCCTACACCTGGTTCCCACCCGCAGGGACTTAGCACCCAGGTTCCCGCCGGACCAATGATCAGCCGCCTCGGCAAAAATGCAACCCCTGCCGTCCGCTCTTCAGCGGCCACAGCACGTTTGTAACTTCACAGCAAAGGAGCTTTGTTTAATGAAGGTAACGGTCTACGCCCTGCCGACCCTTGTTCCTCCCGCAACCCCCGGTCCCGCGGTCGTGATCGACGTGCTGCGCGCCACCAGCGTCATGATAACGGCCCTGGCGCACGGCGCCCAGGCCGTCCGGCCCGTGGCCGAAATAGAAGAAGCCAGGGCGCTGGCCGCCACCTTCCCTCCCGGGACAGCCCTCTGCGGCGGGGAGCGCCGCGCCCTCCCCATTCCCGGCTTCCCCCTGGGCAACTCGCCGCTCGAGTACACGCCGGAAAAAGTGGCGGGCAAAACCGTCATCCTCACCACCACCAACGGCACCCGGGCCCTGGCCGCCCTGCGACACGTGGAACCGCTCTTCATCGGCGCTTTCCTTAACGCCGGGGCAGTGGCCCGCACCCTGGCCCACCTCGGGCAGGACGCCATCCTCGTCTGCTCCGGCACGCGGGGGCGCTTCTCTCTCGACGACGCCTCCTGCGCCGGGCGCATCGTCGCCCACCTTAAGGCCCTGGTTCCGGACCTTGTCCTGGACGACCTGGCCTACGCCGCTTTGCTTCTCTCTGAAACCCACCGCACCAACCTGCGCGAACTCATCAGCCATGCCGGCCACTACCAGTACCTGCTCTCCCTCGGCCTGGAGCCGGATATCACCTACTGCCTGCAAGAGGACGTTTTCGACCTGGTACCCAGCGCCAGCGAGGGGCAGATCAGAGGATAGGCGTTGTAAAACAAAAACGCCTTCATCGCGCTCGGCCTCGATGAAGACGTCACGTTTTCATGAATTGGTAGCCCTATGGGGAGTCGAACCCCAGTTTCCGCCGTGAGAGGGCGGCGTCCTAGGCCACTAGACGATAGGGCCATCGCGTACCGGCATTTTGTATTATAGCATCGGTTGCCGCTTTCGTCAACCCTTCGTTTGGCCGCTGCTGCACCGGCCTGTTGGAAGCATTTCCACACGGTCATGGCGCTGACCCGGGGAACCAGCAGGCCGATGATCTTGGCGGCCTGCCGGAAGGGAACATCAAGGCCGATCTCTTGGCACATCTGGGTGAGGTTGTCGGAAATTCGGGCGGAAGCGGGCAGCCCAAAGTGTTTCCTCAAGAAGAAAAACTGCCTTTCCTATCTTGGCGTCACGGTAGAACCTGCGCTTTATCTTGAGAGGGCCAAACAGCGTCAGGATCGTTCGGGAGCGAGTCCCCGCCAGGCGAAGCGACTCCTCGCACTTGGCCATGAGTTCCTGGTCCATGGCTTCCAGGATGGCCTCCAGGAGGGTTCTCGCCATCTGCTGCGTGAGAGCCTGAATTCCCCGCTCTAGTTCCGACATATTGCGGCTCTCACGTACAAAAGTCAAAATCCCTTTGATGAGAAGAAGGATTGCACAGATAATGTGGCGAATACTCAGCATGAGAGATCTCACACTCCTTGGCGGGATTTGGGTGGCCTTCCAGACCAACCCTGTGTGAGATCTCTCTTTCTATACCCCCCCACACAAGATCTCCTGTTTACCTCCTCCTCCTCAGAAAATGATTCTATGCACTTGCCGCCAAGGCGGCATCGATAGGCTCTAACGTCACTTTGTACCCTAACCGTTCGAGTTCTCTGATCGATCGACGCTTTGCCACTTCGTTGTTGCGCTTCGCGAAGTAATCAGCGCCGAGGTCGGTGTAGTTGGTATCATCGCGGAGCATATGGTAGATGGTCACGAGAAGACTGTGCGCTACAGCGACGATGGCTTTCTGATCGCCGCGACGAACCACAAGTCGCCTGTAGAGGGCGCCGAAGTAGGAATCCTTTTGGCGAACCGCAGCACGGGCCGCCTGGACGAGAGCTGCGCGTAACCACTTGTTCCCATGCCTGGTCTTGCCACTTTTCTTCTTGCCGGCGCTCTCGTTGTTGCCTGGACAAATGGCTGCCCAACTCGCGATGTGCCGTGCGGTAGGGAAGTGGCTCATGTTGTCGGTGATTTCAGCCAGGATGTCCTCAATCACCTTGCGTTCCAGACCTGGGACCGCCTTCAGCTTGATCACCGACTTCTCGAAAGGGTGCATCAACGTCTCAATCCGGGTCGATACATCCTCCAGGGTTGCTTCAATCCCATCGATAAGGCTTAGAATCTGTGCTGCCATAAAGGCGTGGTGTTCGCGAAATTTGCCGGTCAATGCTTTTTGTAGCAGCGGTAGCTTCTTGCGCAGTTTACCTTTGGCTAGGCCAGCCAAGACTTCGGGGTCCGTTGTCCCCTGGATCAGTCCCTCGATCATCGCACGACCACTTACTCCCATCACGTCCGTAGCGACATTGCTCAGCTTAACCCCGCTATCCTGCAAAATCTTATGGAGGCGGTTGACCTCCCGCACACGGTCGTTGATTAACTGTTTGCGGAACCGGGTCAAATCACGCAAGTCCCGGAAGGGCCGCGGCAGCACGAAACTACCCTTTAAAAGCCCTACTTCCATCAACTTCGCCAGCCAGGCACAGTCCTTGACGTCGGTCTTGTGCCCGGGAACGTTCTTCACGTGGGCAGCATTAACAAGTACGATCTCCATGTCCTCCTCGAGGATATGGTAAACCGGCTTCCAGTATACCCCTGTACTCTCCATCGCCACGTGCGTAACCCCGTGACTGACCAGCCAATCCCGCAGAACCAACAGATCCGTCGTCATCGTGCCAAAGGTACGAATCTCTTGCTGCTTACCGTTTGGTCCCGGTACACGGATGCACGCCGCCACCGTTTCTTTGTGGACGTCCAACGCAGCACAGCGCTCGTATACTTCTGGCAGTTCGCTTTGCATTCGTCGTTCCCCCTAACCCTAGCGTATCGCCTCGACCGGAGGGAACTTCCTGCTCAAGACTCTCCTCGACGTGCTCGAAGCAACAATCTACGGCACCTCGAAGTTCCCGCGCGCAAACTCCTTCACGGACTCACTGGTGCCAAGGAATCCCGGCGTCTGTTCCAACCGAAGCGTTACCTTTACTATCACCTATTACACCTCGTCGGGCAAGCCCTGCACCTACCCATTTTCATGCATCACGGTGCGCTCCGCGCGGGGGAACTCCTTCGAAAATTCCCTTGAGCTAAGCTGCAGTCTCATCCTGCTTTAGAGTAACTTTGTATCCCAAGGCTTCAAGGCGCGCCACCGCCCGAGAGACTGCGCCTCGTTCGTTCAGTTTATCAAAGTAATCGGGACCCTCGCTGGGAAACTGCTCATGTCAACTCCGGTTTCTGCCAAAATCTCCTCGGCGTTGCGCCGACCCAAACCGTGAATCTCGCGATCGCCGAGGTCAGACTACTAATCAGTCTTATCGGCACCAAGGGAAAACGACCTTCTTCATCCGGGTAGTGCGATACAAGTTCGCCTTCTCTCTATTTTCATCCTTCGTGGTGCCACTATTTAGCGGCATGGATGACTACTACAAGTTTACTCTACCCTCTAAGAGATACTTGTCCTGTTTTTCCAGGGCGATTTGCTCAACGTCCTGTCCCAGCCCCATGATGATGTCCCAAAGGCGTTCCTCAAATCCCGAACGCCAATCTGCCCTCCTAAGTCACAAATTCTATCAAACACCTGCAGGAAAGCCGCGGCTAGTTGTTGAATTAATTCCATGAGACCTCACCCTCCTGAGTATCTCCGATACTCGTCCTGCCTAAGGACGGTGGGGTCTCTTTCTTCGTCTTTCCGCTCAGTTCCTGCCGTGGGAGCTGTTTCCAGGGAAGGAGAAACAGCGATAGCCCGCCTGGATGTACACCCCGTGGCCATGGCCCCATGTGGATCATCACAATTTTGACCTCGGGGAAAACCTCGGCCAGCTGAGCGATGCTCCAAGGAAGGGGAAAGGGAGGGCGCCCGGAGTAGATGAAAAGAGGGACATCCAGGTCTTTGGCCGCTTCGGCGATGGGGTGCACCACTTCTTCGTTGGCCACAAAGGCATGCAGGAGGGGATGTAATTTGATGCCTTTGAAGCCAGCACTCTCAATGTAGCGCTTGGCCTCGTCTACGGCTTTTGCTCCCTCCCAGGGGGTAACCCACGCAATACCGACAAGCCTATGCTGGTACTTACGAACGGCGGCCCTGGTTTCCTCGTTGTCGAAGGTAATTCGCCATCCGATGTTGCCATCCTTTTGGGCGAAGAAAATAGCAGACGCTCACAGGCCATCTATGTGAGAGTGAAAAGCCCCCTTTCCTGCGAAGGACAGGAGGCTTTTTCACCGTCTGTTTTTTAAACGATGTATTTCAGCAGTTTTCCACCTATCAGATGATAGTGGAGGTGGTAGATGACCTGACCACCGTCAGCGCGGCAGTTGTTCACGAGCTTAAAACCGCGTTCGGCTATCCCCTGTTGCCGGGCGATTTCCGCTGCTACCCACTGGATATGCCCTAGTACGTCTACATCCTCAGCCGTCGTCTTGGTGAGATCTGGTATATGTTTGCGAGGTACGATGAGGATGTGTACCGGCGCTATCGGCTTGATGTCCTCAAACGCCATGACCTTTTCGTCTTGATATACCACTTTTGCCGATATTTTGCCTTCAATTATTCCGCAAAAAATACAATCGGATGGCAGGTCAGCCACCTCCTCAGTGGCAGAAAATTACACTTCCCAACGGGCATTATTTCTGAATGTATTCTGCGATTAACCCGGCCGCTTTCTTACCCGAGAGTAACATACCTCCAAAGATAGGACCCATCCTGCACCCACCGTCGACGTTGTTTGCCGCCATACCTGCCACAAACAATCCCGGGGCTACCATACGGGTATTCCTTACCACCTCTTCTTCGCCCTTTGTGGCATTCATAAAGGATTCTTTTGTCATCTCTAGCTTGGCTCTCTTGCTGTAGAGATTTACAAGGACAGCGTCATGCCCGGTAGAATCAAGTACAGCTTTGGCTGTGAGCACCATCGGATCTACATGCAATCCTCCCATCTCGATGGCACTGTTATTGATGACCACGCCGGTGATTTTATTCTCTGTGGAATGAAGATCCACTACAGTAATGAGATTGAACAACTTGATATTGGGGTGGGAAGCGGCAGCGAAGATGAGCTTGCTGGCGAAGGCCACAGATGAGACAACCAGGGCCTGTTCATCTTCTGTGTACGGGATGCCGAACTGGTTGAGGATGTCCGCTACATCTTTTTGCAGTATGACCTTGTTGAAGCTCATCGAGCCGCCCCATATGCCTCCTCCGGGAGCAATGCGTCTGTCGAGCACTGTGACTTTATATCCTTTTTCTGCCAGGGTATAAGCGCAGACCAGCCCGGAAGGCCCTGCACCGGTGACTATGATGTCCGATTCCACCGCCTCTTCTAGTTCTTGCAAATAATGCCTGAGAATTAAGCGGCTCACCTTCACATCGTGAACGGGTTGGGAAAAGACGTTCATCTGAGACTCCTCCTCCTTAAAGTTTTATATAGCTCTACCTTGGCCTGGCAGCCTCAAAGCGCCCTAAATAAAAACGCCGGCGTAGGCCGGCTGACGCTTCTATTGTGACAACCGTTCCCTACGGTGGAATTACCCACATCAGGTTCTAGGGGTTCGGAGCTTTGCCCTCCGTCTCAGCTTTATAGCTCCCCCACGGCGCGATCCGAGTATTATTTAATTGATCCGAGATCATTTTACAGCTGTAAACTTCAACAGTCAATACTTTTAAGATGAGTTAGTGTCAAGACTTAGTAAGCACGATTACACGAGTTTACTGTACCAGACTTCTCTCTTCTGTTCCTCAGGCGTTCTTCGTTCTCCCTCAGGATCATGCACGCGGTGCCAGCGTTCGGCCGGGAGCCGCCGCTTTCGCAGGCTTGCGAAAAACCGTGGAAAGTTGATACCTGACCCCTTAGTCAGCCAGCATCCGTGCCAGCATGCTGGCTGCAAGATACTGGAACTCCGGTACCTTGATCAGGTTCCACAGCATTTCCACCTGGGATGCTGAGAGCGGGTTCGGCAGGCCTTCAGTGCCCGGCCCGCCGCCCTCGAGCTTGGTCTTGGCCAGACCGAGGATCTGGAGCAAAACCTCTACTCCTTCTTTCGTTTTTTCCGCTGCGTTGGCCACGGTGCTGAGCGCCGCTTCCGCCTTGCCGCTTACGATTACCTCGCGCACTGCGGCCTTACCTTGGGCAGCTAGGTTGGCACCGCCGGCGCCGGACTCCGCCGGTGGAACAGGTGCCTCCCCGGAAGGAGGTGCTTCGTAACCCCCGCCGGTGGTGTCGGCGTTTTTCGGCCCCTCGTCGCCCGGCTCGGCCGGCAGCAAAGGCGCACCGCGCATCAGGCCCGGGGCCAGTGTATTCTGGATATCACGCTCACGCTCGTGCGGCATGCTTCATACCTCCCTGGCAGTTTACCGCCCTGTTCTCTCCATTGTATTCGCCCGGCCTCCAGGTGGTGAAACCCGGCACTTTGTCGGCGCCAGGCGAATACTCTAGACTAGAAAATGCCAAGGAGGTAAGAAACTTGGGTGAGAAGATGCAGGAGCTCTCGCAAGAAGTCCAAAAGCTGATGACGCAAGGAGGACTGTCGCCGGAAGAGGCCCTGCTGCAGGCCGGAATCAGCCTAACGGACAAGGCCAAGCTCTATGATCTGGCCCTCGACAGCGGCCTGCTCAAGGACGAACCCACAGACCCGCAGCAGCTTATGCACATGGCCCAGAGCCTGACGGCCGCCCTGGATCCGGCCACCAAAAAAACGCTCGGAACCCTCATCAGCAGGGTGGCCGAGCAGGCCGGGGCCGGCACACCACCGCCTGAGGTCCAGGACTTCCTGCGCAGCCTTCTAGGGAGCGAGGAGGAACACCCACAAGAGAGGTAAGGTGGACGGCCTCAACCTCAAGCCCGCCCTTTCAGTCAGCCCGTTCGCTTGCCGAGGCGGCACGCGCAGGCGCTACGGCGCCATCATCAGCGCCATCGGGTCGGCTCTGTTCTTTACCGCGGCCATCTTGACGCTGTTCCTGCCGCGCGGTGTCGCCCCCGCCCGCCGCCTACCCCGAGTACTCGCTGGATGCCACTTTATCATCCGCCCGCGGGTGACAACGGAGGGCGGGGAGTGGGCAGGCGCCGGGCAATGCACGGCCCCGCCTAAAGATCGGCCCTGGCACGCGCCAGGGCTGATCCTTGCTTTCATCCGGCCTTAGACTTTGCAACCAGGGAAGAAGAAGAGGAGGAAGAAGAAGAACAGGATGATGATGATGAGGATGAGGATCCACCACCACCAAAAGCCGCCGATGAAAGCCGGTGCGTCAGCCATAGTACACCCTCCTTTGTTCTTGCTTGGGCGCGGAAGCCCCGCCGCCTAACCCACTATATGCCCGGCGGGGGATGTGTGCTACTCGGCTTTAGACATCGAGCACCGGATCGACAAACCGGAACCTCAGCGTGTCCACCAAACCCCGGTTGGTGATGCGCAGCTCCGGCAACACCGCCAGCGAAAGAAGGGCCATGGTCATAAAGGGCGACACCAGCCGGCAGCCCAGCGCCCGCCAGGCCGCCTCCAGGGCGCGCACCGCGGCGTCCACTTCTTCCACCGGCTCAGGCGACATGAGCCCGGCGATGGGGAGTTTCAGCAGCGCCAGGACCTTCCCGTCCCGCACGGCCGCCATACCGCCGCCGCATTCCGCCAGGGTGTTGCCGGCCAGCGCCATGTCGGCATCGTTCATGCCGATGATGAGAAGGTTGTGACTGTCGTGGGCCACGGTGGAGGCCACCGCACCTCCCGTGAAGCCAAACCCCTTCACAAAACCGAGGCCGATATTCCCCGGACCGCCGTGGCGCTCGATGCAGGCCACCTTAGCCACGTCCGCCGCGGGCACGGCGGCCAGCGCGCCGTCCCGCGCCGGCACATGCGCCTCGACGCTTAGGGTCCCCACCTTGGCCTCGATCACCTGCATGGCCCGCACGCGCACCCGCCCCTCGGTCACCGGTGCGGGGATTGTAAAGTCCGCCGGCGTCAGGGAGTGCTTGAGCCGCACGGACCGGGTGGCCCACTCGGGATACAGGTACGGGGGAAGCTCGACCAAAAGCCGCCCCTCTGCGGCCACGACCTCACCGTCCACCATGACCTTTGCCGGCCGAAAGTCCGCCAGGTCGGGGACGAAGAGAATGTCGGCGCAGCGCCCCGGCGCGATGCTTCCCAGGTCCCGGCTCAGGCCGAAACACTCGGCCGGGTTGAGCGTTGCCAGCTGAATGGCGCGGATGGGGCTCAGCCCCTCTTCGATGGCGCGCCGCACCACGTGGCTGAGGTGCCCCACCGCAAGGAGCGTCGCCGGGTGCGTGTCATCGGTCACCAGCACCGCCCGCCGCGTGTCCACGCCCGTCTCGGTAAGGCTCTTGATGGTGGCCTTGATGTCATGCCAGGCCGAGCCTTCGCGCAGCTTGGCGTACATCCCGAGCCGCAGGCGCGCCAGGGCGTCTTCCTTGCGGGTGGACTCGTGGCAGGAGGCAATACCGGCCGCGGCGTAGGCCTGGAGCCCCACCTCCGTCTCCGGGAGGGAGTAGTGGCCGGTGATCACCTTGCCGGCCGCCATGGTCGCCTGCAGTTCCCCGTGGACGCTGGGGTCGCCTGCGAGAACTCCGGGGAAGTTCATCATCTCGCCCAGCCCGATGATGCCCTCCCAGCCCATGGCCTCGGCCACCTCGGCCGGCCCGATCACGGCACCGGCATCCTCAAAGCCGGGCGCCGCCGGCACGCAGGAGGGCATGGTGGCAAACACCTTGAGCGGCAGGTTCTTCCCCTCTTCCACCATGAGGCGGATACCGGGAAGGCCGAAAACGTTGGCGATCTCGTGCGGATCCATGAAGATGGTGGTGGTCCCGCTGGGCAGCACCGCCCGGGCGAACTGGGTAACGCTTACCATGCTGCTCTCCACGTGGATGTGGCCGTCCAGGAGGCCGGGTACCAAGTAGTACCCCTTAGCATCCAGCACCCGGGTCTCCGGACCGACGGTGTGCCCGGCCGCCCCCACGAGGACCACCCGCCCGGCACGGACGGCCACGTCGGCCGTAAGGATCTCACCGGTAAAGACGTTCACCACCCGGCCGCCCTGAATAACCACGTCTGCCTTAACCTTCCCCTGCGCCGCCGCGGCCAGTTCCACCGTGAGCTCGGCGAGGGGCCTTCTTTTCACCTTGTACAATCCACCAACCTCCTGCTCGTAGAGATAGGCTGCGGCCACTGCGAATCGGCAGCCATCGCGGCGGCAGGCCCCGCAGGGGGCTTCCCCGAAGGTGCATGCCGCCTCGGTTCAAAAGAACGCAGGCGAGTATAGAGAAGAAGCGTCAGGTCTGCGCTGTTGGAATTCGTGGGATTGTCTTTGGCAACAGAACTGTCAAGCCACGGTATCCCGCTCGCGTGGGAAGAGCTCGTACTCGCGGGTGTCGATGATCTCCTTGAGGTGCCGCACCACCTGCCAGACGTCGTGAAAGCTGGTGTAAAGGGGCACAGGAGCCAGGCGGATGACGTTGGGCGGCCGGAAATCGGGGATCACCCCGCGCCGCTTGAGGGCGGCGCTCAAGCGTACCGCCTCCTCGTGCTCCACCGCCACGTGCCCGCCCCGCCGCTCCGGCTCGCGCGGCGTGCCGATGCGGTAGTTATAGGGTGGGCCGCTCAAGCCGGCGTCGATAAGGTAGATCAGGTAAGAGGTGAGGGCCAAGGACTTGGCGCGCAGCCGTTCCATCCCGGCGGCCTTAAAGAGCGCAAGCGATCCGGCCAGCGGTGCCAGGCTGAGGACGGGCGGTGTCCCCGCCTGCCAGGCCCCCGCACCGGCCGCCGGCTCAAATGTAAGATTCATGTCAAACTGCCGGTCCTTGCGGTAGCCCCACCAGCCTGCCAGGCCCGGCAGGCGGCCAAAGTGCTTCTGGTGTACAAAGAGGCTGGCTGCGGCGCCCGGCCCGGCGTTTAAGTACTTGTAGTTGCACCAGAAGGCGAAGTCCACGTCCCAGGCGTGGAGTTTGTGCGGCACCACCCCGGCCGAGTGGCTAAGGTCGAAGCCGATGAGCGCGCCTTTCTCGTGCGCCGCGTAGGTGAGGAGCGACAGGTTAAGAAGCTGCCCGCTGCGGTAAAGCACCGATGGCAGCACCGCCACCGCCACCTCATCCGTCAGAGCGGCGATGATGTCTTTTTCCTCCAGGGTACGGCCGTCGCGGGAGCGCACCAGCACCAGGTTTTCCTGGGGGTCGAGCCCGTGCAGGCGCAGCTGGCTTTCCAGCGCGTACTTGTCGGAGGGAAAATTGAGCTCGTCGGCCAGGATCTTTTTCCGTTTCCCCTCCGGCCGGTAAAAGGCAGCCATGAGGTTGTGCAGGTTCAAGGTGGTAGAGCCCGTCACAATCACCTCATCCGGCTCCGCCCCCACTAGCGGCGCCTCTTTCCGCCCCAGCTCTTCCGCCAGGTAGAACCAGGGCTGCTCGGCCCGTGTCCAGCCATCGATGCCCAGGGTCTTCCACTCGTTCAAGCTGCTAAGCAGAGCTGCCTCGGCCTCCCGGGATAGGAGCCCCAGGGAATTGCCGTCCATGTATATGCTCCCCGGCTTAAGGTAAAAGTGCCCGCGCCAGTGGGCCAGCTCGTCGCTGCGATCCAGCTCCCGGGCAAACTCTTCCGTCAAAAACTCCTGCCGTATCTCCCGGTCCACATCTGCCACCCCTTCTTTATTTTTAGTCCCTGACTGTGCCACCTTCTTACTCTCTTTCGCGCGCCGAATCCTGCTCTTTACCGCCTGCTGCCCGCCAGCACCTCTTCCACCGCCGCCAACCGGTTCAGGAGCTCGCCTGCCTCCGCCGGCACCCGCAGGCGAACTGAAGCCGCGCTGAGGCCGGGGAAGTCAGCGCCGGACTCCACCAGCACTCCCTGGCGCAAAAAGGCATCCCGGAGATCCGTCGCCGGATCCGGCGCCGTTAAGGTAACGATGGGGGTGGTGGGGTGGGTAGTCGACGGCCTTAGGACCTTGAGGGAACGCAGGACCTCCGCCTTCACCGCGCCCACGCGTCGGCGGGAGCGGACGGCGAATTCCCGGTCGGCCAGGGCCGCCCGCGCCGCCCTGCACGCCGCCCGGCTGAGGCTGAAAGGGAGGTCCACGCGGCTGTAGAGGGAGCGCAGCTCGTCCCGGAGCACCGCGTAGCCCACCCGCAACCCCGCCAGGCCCCAGCCCTTGGAGAAAGAACGGACCACAAGAAGGTTCGAGAAGGAAGTACTGAGATAGACGGCGGAACTTTCCGGCGAAACGAACTCCCCGTATGCCTCGTCCACCAGCACCGGAACAGAAAGCTCCTGGGCGCGCTCAAGGATGGTGCGGAGGGTGGCGAGGTCCAGCAGCTGACCCGTAGGGTTGTTGGGATTATCAAGATAAACCAGAGTAACGGCGGGCGTGAGACGCTCGAGAAAGGCAGCCGGGTCAAATTCCAGCTTTTCGCCGGCCAGCGGCAGGCTGCAGTAGACAGCCCCGTTGGCGCGGGCGTCGCTCACGTACTCGGAAAACTGCGGCGTATACCCTAGGACCTGCGCTCCCGGAAAGAGGAACAACTTGTTCAAGCGCTCCAGCACGCCCATGGAACCGGGACCGACGGCGATGTCCGCCGCCGTTATTCCCGCCCCGGCCCAGAAGCGGGCCAGGTTTTCCCGCAGCTCGTCCGCCCAGGGGTCCGGGTAA
The DNA here is from genome assembly GCF_019668485.1 of Gelria sp. Kuro-4. Classification (NCBI taxonomy): domain Bacteria; kingdom Bacillati; phylum Bacillota; class Clostridia; order Thermoanaerobacterales; family Thermoanaerobacteraceae; genus Gelria; species Gelria sp. Kuro-4. The sequence continues at coordinate 381,297 of NZ_AP024619.1, forward strand.
CGTGAGAAGTCCTCCCCGGCCGCGGCCCGGTAAGCCTCCCGGGCCGCCGGCGGCGCCCCCAAGGGGTTGGTGCCCAAGGCGCAGTCCAGCACCTTCTCTTCCGGCCAGCCGTAGGACCGCAGTTTCTCCCGCACGTCCACCACGTAACTGTCCCGTTTGAGTTTATAGAGGTAGGCATTAGAACAAAGCATGGGTTTTCCTCCTCCGCGGCCTAAGATTCAGTCCCTTGAGAGTATTCGCCGCCGGCCCCGGGGCCATCCTCTTTTAAACGCCAAAGATAAGGGCGCAGCACCAAGCCCTGCCGGCGCGGCCCGTCTACCGGCGTTCGGCATCTTAAGGCGTGTGAACAAGCCCGAAGCGCTGCACGCACCGCCAGCGTCCCAGCCGGCGTCTCAGGCGGCTGCACAGTCGCCCGTCCGGTTGAAAACACCCTTTTTCTGCGCTATAATTTGTCCATTGTGGATGGAGTAGTGTTTACTGCACACATACAGAGGAGGATTCGCATGAACGAAGCAGAGTTGGCGCAGCTGAAGCAGCAGGTATGCCGGAGCATCGCCGCCGCCCGCGACGAGATTGTGGCGCTGGCGGAGGACATCTTCACCCACCCGGAGCTCGGCTACAAGGAGACGCGCACCTCCGAGCTGGTGGCGGGCAAACTCGCCGGGCTGGGCCTCACCGTCGAGCGCGGGCTGGCCCTCACCGGGGTAAGGGCGGTGGCACCCGGCCGGGAACATAACGCCCGGGTGGCCATCCTGGGCGAACTGGACGCCGTGGTTTCCCCCCAGCACCCCCAGGCCGACCCGCACACGGGCGCCGCGCACGCCTGCGGGCACCACGGGCAGCTGGCGGCCATGCTGGGGGCCGGAATCGGCCTCGTCCGCTCCGGGGCGGTGAAGGAGCTGGGCGGTGACGTGGTGCTCATGGCCGTGCCGGCCGAAGAGTTTGTGGAGCTGGGGTATCGCCGCCGCTTGATGGAAGAAGGCAAGATCGAGTTTTTCGGCGGCAAGCAGGAACTCATCAAGGCAGGTGCCTTCTCCGACCTGGACGCCGTGATGATGGTCCACTCGGAAGCGCAAACGCCGGAGCGCAAGGCCTTCGTCGGCGGCACCTGCAACGGCTTCATCGGCAAGATCGTCACCTACCTGGGCAAGGCGGCCCACGCCGGCGGTGCTCCCCACGAGGGGATCAATGCCCTTAACGCCGCCATGCTGGGGCTCATGGCCATCCATGCCCAGCGCGAGACCTTCCGCGACGAGGACTCCATCCGCGTCCACCCCATCATCACCAAGGGCGGCGACCTGGTGAACATCGTCCCGGCTGAGGTCACCGTGGAAACCTACGTGCGCGGGCGCAGCATGCCGGCGGTCTTCGACGCCAACCACAAGGTCAACCGCGCCCTTAAGGCCGGCGCTTACGCCGTCGGCGCCGAGTGCCAGATTGATGAGATCCCGGGGTATCTGCCGCTGAGCCAGCACCCGGAGCTCTCGGAACTCTTTGCCGCCAACATGCGCCGGCTTATTGGAGCAGAAAACGTGGTCCCGGGTGCACACATGGCAGGCTCCTCCGACATCGGCGACATCTCCCAGCTCGTGCCGGCCATCCAACCCACCATCGGCGGCTTCAGCGGCCTGGCCCACGGCAAGGACTTTTGCGTGAGCGACCCAGATATGGCCTATATTTTCCCTGCCCAGGCCCTGGCCATGACCGCGGTCGACCTCCTGGTGAACGGCGCTGCTAAGGCCCGCGCCATCAAGGCCGCTTTCCAGGCACCGCTTGATCGGGAAAGCTACCTCAAGATGTGGGCCGACTTCCGGGCCGGTAAGGAATAGAAACTTAAGGAAAGCGAGGTTGGAGCCCATGCAGAAGCCGTCGGAATGGAAGATCCACGCCCTGGTGCTGGCCATGGTGGCGGTGTCTGAGTTCATCGGCATCAAGAGCTTCCAGGTCGGGCCGGGCAAGGCGATCCTGCTCCCCATGCTCTACGCTTTGGTCATCGGGTTGATGCTGGGGCCGAAGTTCCTCAAGGTGGTCGACCTGGAGGAGATGAAGCTGGCCACGCCCTTCATCGGCCTCTCGGTGATGCTCCTCATCGCCAAGTACGGCACCACCATCGGGCCTTCGGTACCTCTCCTCATCAAGGCGGGCCCTGCCCTGATTCTCCAGGAGATCGGCAACTTCGGCACCATCATCCTAGCCTTCCCCATCGCCATGCTGCTCGGCTTCCGGCGCGAAGCCATCGGCGCCGTGCACTCCATCGCCCGTGAGGGAAACCTGGCCATCATTGGTGAAATGTACGGGCTCGAGTCGCCGGAGGGCCGCGGCGTGATGGGCGTCTACATCTGCGGGACCCTGTTCGGCGCCATCTTCTTCGGCATCATGGCCGGCTTCTTCGCCAGCCTCAAGATCTTTCATCCTTATGCCCTGGCCATGGCCTGCGGCGTGGGCAGCGCCAGCATGATGGCCGCGAGTTCCGGCGCCTTAACGGCGGCGGTCCCGGCGATGGCGAAAGAGATTCAGGCCTTCGCCTCCGCCAGCAACCTGCTTACGGCGGCGGACGGTGTCTACGCCTCAGTGTTTGTGGCCATCCCCTTCACCGAATGGCTCTACCGCAAGTTCGGACCCAAGGAAGCAGCGCAGGCCGTCGCCCAGGCAGAACCAGCCGCCGGACAGGAGGGGAAGTAAATGATGGACTGGCGTGACACCCTGAAGATCCTCGTTATCGTGGCCGCCATCACCCTGGTCGGCAATCGCATCGGCTTCAAGGTCAACCCTATGGAGGCCATTCCGGGGATGCTGGTCCTCCTCGGCATCGTCATCAGCGGCCTCGTCCTGGCCAAGCTCATCCCGGTGAAGCTGCCCAGCATCGTCTATATCTCGCTCATCGGTATCATCCTCACCATCCCCGGGTTCCCGGGTGCCGCCTGGTTCACCGCCCAGGCGAACAAGGTGCAGTTCCTTGCCCTTTGTACCCCGGTACTGGCCTACGCCGGCATTGCCTCGGGGAAGGACCTGGACGACTTTAAGAAACTCGGCTGGCGCATCATCGTCGTCTCCGCCTTCGTCTTTATCGGCACTTTCATCGGCTCGGCCGTCATCGCCCAGCTGGTACTGAAGCTCACCGGGCAAATCTAAAGCAGCCGTTCGCGCCGAAGGAGAGGGCCCGAGGTAGGCAGGACTGCTGTAGTTCTGCTTCAGCAGCGTGGAGGTCCGAGGAAAAAACCCGGGGAAGTCCCCGGGTTTTCCCCTTTACTTAACGGTTTCATACAGCAGCGGCCGGGGGGCCGGCGGCTGCGGGACGATGCTACAGGCGCTGAGAAACAGTGCCGTAGCTTCCTGGGCGCGTGCCGCATCGTTCGCGTGCACCACAGCCAGCGGCTCGCCGGCGGCGACGCGGTCGCCCACCTTCTTCTTAAGAACAAGGCCCACCGCCAGGTCGATCTCGTCCTCCTTCTTTTCCCGGCCGGCGCCGAGCAGCATGGCGGCGCGGCCGATGACGTCGGCGCGCAGGTCGGCCACGTAGCCGGCGCTTGGGGCGGGGACCGGTATCTTCAGCTGTGCCTGCGGCAGCATCCCGGGGTCGTCCACCACCTGCGGGTTGCCGCCCTGGGCCGCCACCAGCTCGCGAAACTTATCGAGGGCCGCGCCGCTGGTAAGAAGGTCCGTAAGGAGCGCCTTGCCTGCCGCTTCATTTTCTACGCGCCCGGCCAGGACCAGCATCTGGGCCCCCAGGGCCAGGGAGAGGCCGGTAAGGTCGGCCGGACCCCGGCCGCGCAGGGCAGCCAGGGCCTCCTCTACCTCCAAAGCGTTGCCTACGGCATAGCCCAGCGGCTGGTTCATGTCCGTGATCAAGGCCACCGTCTTCCGCCCTACCGCAGCGCCGGTATCCACCATGGTGCGGGCCAGCTCGCGGGCCTCTTCCAAACGCGGCAGAAAGGCCCCCGAGCCGCACTTCACGTCCAGCACGATGGCGTCGGCCCCGGCAGCGATCTTCTTGGACATGATGGAGCTAGCGATGAGCGGGATGCTGGCGGTGGTGGCCGTGACATCGCGCAGGGCGTAGATCTTTTTGTCCGCCGGGGCCAGGTTCCCGGTCTGGCCGGTGAGGGCCAGGCCGATCCGCCGCACATTGGCCAGGAACTCTTCCTGCGTAAGATTGACCCGGAACCCGGGGACGGCGGCCAGTTTGTCCACCGTACCGCCGGTGTGTCCCAGGCCCCGCCCCGACATCTTGGCCACCGGCACGCCGGCCGCCGCCACCAGCGGTGCCACCACCAGCGTCGTCTTGTCCCCGACGCCACCGGTGGAGTGCTTGTCCACCTTGCGCCCGGGCAGCGCGGAGAGGTCCAGCTGTTCGCCCGAACGGGCCATAGCCAAAGTGAGTGCGCCGGTCTCGCGCCGGTTCATCCCGCGGATGTAGACAGCCATAAGAAAGGCCGCCATTTGGTAGTCCGGTATCTCGCCTGCGGTATAGGCGCGTACCATAAATTCAATCTCGGCCGCCGTAAGTTCGCCGCCGTCCCGTTTTTTGGCGATTACGTCCAGCGCCCGCACCTCTTCACTCCCCCTTTGGTGCCGCCAGGGCCTTTTGGATGGCCTCCTTAAAGGGCGGCCGCAAGATGCCGGCCTCGGTGATGATGCCGCTCAGGTACCAGTGGGGCGTCACGTCGAAAGCCGGGTTCCAGACAGACACCCCCGCCCGCGCCAGCCTCCGGCCGCCGATGTGGGTGACCTCCTCCGGGTCGCGCTCCTCGATGGGGATCTCCCGGCCGCTCGTGAGCCTTTCATCGATGGTGGCCAGCGGTGCCGCCACATAGACCGGGATACCGTGCTCACGGGCAAGGACGGCCACGCTGTAGGAGCCGATTTTGTTGGCGGTGTCGCCATTGGCGGCGATGCGGTCGGCACCGAAGATCACCAAGTCCACCCGGCCCTTTTGCATGGCGTAGCCGGCCATATCATCGCAGATCAGAGTCACAGGAATGCCGTCCTCCTGGAGCTCGTAGGCGGTAAGGCGCGCACCCTGCAGCAGGGGCCTGGTTTCGTCGGCGTACACCATGGCCACCTTGCCCGCCGCGTGGGCCGCCCGGATCACCCCCAGTGCCGTCCCGTACCCGGCCGTGGCCAGGGCACCGGCGTTGCAGTGGGTAAGGATGCGGGCGCCGGGCGGGACCACCGCCGCGCCGTGCGCACCGATTCGCCGGCAAATCTCCATATCTTCCGCAAAGAGGTGATGGGCCGCGTCCAGGAGGGCCTGCTGCATGGCCGCGACGCTCTCATCCGCCAGCTCTTCGGCCCGCCGGTAGGCGCGCTCGAGCGCCCGAAAGAGGTTTACCGCCGTGGGCCGCGTCCCGGCCAGAAGTTCTTTCACCGCCCTGAGGTGCCGCAGGAACTCCTCCCTCTCCGTACCCTTAAACTCGCGCGCTCCCAAGGCCAGGCCGTAGGCCGCCGCAATGCCGATGGCCGGCGCCCCGCGCACCGCCAGCCGCCGGATGGCAGCCGCCACCTCCTCCGGCCGGGTGCAGCGCAGGTACTCCGTTTTCTCCGGGAGCTTCGTCTGGTCGAGCAGTAAGAGCGCCCCGTCCTCCCAGCGCATGGTGTCCATCGCGTCCAGCTCCTTTACTTAAAGAAAGGTACCGCCTCCAACCGGCCGGCGGTTAACCCGCCCCAGGTCTTGATCGCATAGCTGCGAAAGGGGCTCAGCGCCTGCAAGGCGCCTTCGTCCAGCAGGGACAGTTCGGCGAGCACCTCGGTCACCACCGGTGCCAGCGCCCGGTCGGACCCATCCTCGATCTTCACGGCCACACCGATGCCCGCAGGGATGCTGCCCACGCCGAAAGAGGCTTCTGCCCCGTCCTTGGCCACCAGGGCACCGTTGGCAGTTTTGAGAAGCGCGGTAGTGTAGCGCTCCGTTCCGGCAATGAGCTCCGGGTAGCGGGCCATGGCCTCTTGGATGAGCGCGATCCCCCGGCGCTGCTCCCCTGCAGGCCCGCCGGCGCCCGCCAGCCGGGCGTAGCCCCAGGCCATGTTCCGAAGCGGCACGGCGAACACCGGCACTCCGCAGGTGTCGCGCCCCGTCCTGATCGCTTCCGCCGGGTAACCGGTGAGCTCCGCCACCGTCCGCAGCATCAGCTGCTGTACCGGGTGGCCCAGCTCCAGGTAGCCGGCCGTGTCCCAGCCCCGGTGACGGCAGAGGGCAAGCATGGCGGCGTGCTTCCCCGAGCAGGCATTGCGGGCCGGGCCGATCGGCTCGCCCGCCCGGCGCAGGCGGCGGGCGGTAGGTTTGTGGAAAGGGGTATGGACCCCACACTGCAGGCTCGCCTCATCCAGGCCGATCTTATGAAGGACCGAAAGCACCCGTGCCACGTGCATATCTTCCCCACTGTGCGAGGCGCACATTACCGCCAGTTCGTCCAAGGTGAAACCAAAGGCGTCATAGGCGCCCGTGGTTACAACCGGCAGCGCCTGGAAGGGCTTGGCCGCCGAGCGCAAAAAGGTCAGGCGCTCCGGATCACCCCGGCTGTAAAGCAGATTTCCCTCCCCGTCCACCACCGCGATCGACCCGTAGTGGCGGCTTTCCTCCCACCGGCCGCGGTAGGCCACGGCCACAACTTCCGGCTGCACTGCCACCAGCTCCTGTTCTTTACTGTCCAGTCTTTTTTAGGTATTCTTTCCGCCCCCTGCCTTCTCCTTCTCCTCACCCCGCCCGGACCTGCCGGGCGGGGTTCTTGTTCTCTGTTTCTGTGCCTCCTACGCGAACTGTGAAGCCGGCCGCGATTTAATCGAGCAGTATTCTACCTCCGCTTAGAACTTTGCGCCCATCTATATACAGGTCCGGCGCCTTGATCACGCCATCCACGTGGATACCGGCCGCCACCCGGCCACCAAAGGTATCGTTGCTTCCTAAAGCGACATGAACGGTACCGTACGCCTTCTCGTCCTCCAGTATAACTCCGGTGATGCGCGCCTTGTCGTTGGTTCCAATGCCTAGTTCCGCCAGGTTCCGCGCCTGCGGGTCGTCCCCTAAAAGGTTCAGCAGCCGTCCGCCGTCCGGCCCTTCCACTGCCGTCAGCACGCCACGCGTAAAGGTGAGTTTGAGTGGAGCGGCCGGCCTGCCCAGGCCGGCAAATGAGCCGTCCACAATGACCACCCCTTCAGCGCTGCCCTCCACGGGTGCGATGTACGCCTCACCGGAGGGCAGGTTGCCGGATGCCCCCCTCTCCCGATACACGCCGGTACTGGCTATGCCCTTACGGCCTCGAAGGGACAGGCGCAAGCGTTGGCCATCTTTCTCAAGCGTAGCCTCCTCGGCCGAACTGAGGAGATCGGCGATTCTACGAGTTAGGGCGGCAACGCGGTTATAATCCGCCGTTATTGGGCCGGCGAAAAACATCTCCTCGGTAATCCCGGGCATGGTAGCAACCCTTACCCCGGCGGCACAGGCCGCCTTTTTTGCCTGGGTGTGCGTTAGTGAGTGTGCCGTGGCCGCTATTACCACGTCGGCTGCCCCCATGGCCCGGGCCACCGCTTCCGGCGGTTCTGCTCCGCTGCGGCCCAAAGGCTGGATCCGAAGAAGCAGCGCCCGGGCTCCCAGCTGCGCCCCGGCCGCAAAAAGCGCTTCCCCTATCTTCAGCGTGGTCTCGTCTTCGATGACCAGCAGTTGCTCCCCGGCCTGAAGCCCCAGGTTATCCTGTAACACCTGCCGCGCCACCTGCAGCATGTCTTCACCCACGCGTTATTTTCCTCCCTCAGCCCAAGATTTCCCGCAGCACCCTGGCCACGATGCCGCGGGCCAAAACAACGGGCGCCCCGGTCAGCCGGCGAACCTTTTCCTGCATAGCCAGTGTGTAGCCCATGCAGTCCATTACGGTAAGCTCCACCCCGGCTGCGGCCAGATCTCCGGCCGCTTCTTCCAGTTCTCGCGGGTCACCATAGGGTGAAGCGGCCCGCACTATCTGCGCGCGTCCCACAGCCCGCCAACGAGTTGCAGCTTGAGCAATCTGGTCCGGCGCAGGGATCAGCACACCCAGCCTCAGGTCGGCAGCCAGGGCGGCGGTCACGTTATAGAGCACAGGCTGCGGCCGCACCAAAAGCCCTGCCCCAGCAAAACGTGGGAATTCGCCGGTACAGAGCAGTGCCACCACGGGAATCCCCTGGCGAAAGAGCTCTGCGGTTTTGGCCTGAAGGCGGGGATAAATGTGCTTCTCCGCCACCTTTACCGCGGAGCCGTCCTGCAGACGCGTCACGAGCACATAGTCTCCCGGCTCCGGGGCAAGGCGGGCGATCTCTTCTTTGGTCAAGCCGTCCAGGGCGCCGGCTTCCTTAATTTCTGTGTCCCGGCCCAGAATTGCCGCCAGCTCCGGCACCAGGTCCTCGCGCGGCGCCTGGCCGATGGTCACCGTGCCAAGAACTTTTTTCACCTGTCCGCCCCCTAATGATTTGCTTTGCCGCCATAGATGCAGCCCACGTGCAGCTGACAGTTGGGGCCACCGCGCCGGCACTCGACCAAGCTGCCCTCGGCGCCGCTGGTCCGGGCGCCTTTGAGCGCCAACACCAGTTCCCACAGTCTCTCCACATTTTCCGCTTCCCCCTCGACGGCCAAGGTCGTGGACCCCTCAGCGCCGTCGATGCCGCCGCGACCGATTACGGTGGCTTTCACCGGAGCGAGCAGCGTGATCGCAGTAACCTCGGTGATAACGCGTCCCGGGACCGGTATCAGGCCCACCGCCATTCCCATGGACCGGGACGTGTCCCTGCGCCCAGCGGCGGCGATGGCCTCGGTTATGGAACACGGCGAGAGTTTTTCTAAACCGGCGGCAATGATGGTGGTGATCCCCTCGGCTTCCAATGCCGCGAGGACCTTCCCCGGTTTACCGCCCAGAGGGCTTCCAGCCATGATGGCAGCCCGCCCCGAAGCATCGATCAGATTCGCCCCGCAAACTGCCACATCTGAAGGGGCCATCCCGAGGACCGCTTCTTCCAACTCAGCGTCCACATTGCGCCACAGGCCCCGCTCCAGCAGCACTGTGTGCGGGGCAGGTAGCTGTTCACGGCCGGCGCGCGTACCCCGCGGGGTGATGCGCCCGGAAATGCGCAGGGCAATGCCGGCGAGTTCCTCAGCAACAGCAGATACTGTTGTTCCTCCTTTGAGGAGAATCTTTCCTTCACGCAGTGCCTGCTGCACCTCGGGGAGGTTGGCGATGGCTTTGGCAATCAGCCGCTTGCCCTCGCTCACGGTCAGCGTTATTTGGGCTTTCATGCCGAACACTCGCGCCGCCGTGGCGCCCCAGGGTCTGGAGGTGGGCTAAGGACCCGTAAAGGTCAAGGAGCCGCTGATACTCCCCCTCGTCGTAGAAACGGCACTTCCCGGCTCCGAAGGCCTTTGCCGCTTCCAGTGCGAAGCGGACGGTCTCTTCGATGTCCACCACGTGGCTGGCGCCGGTGCCACAACCGGGCACAGCCACCTGCGCAGTGATTGCTACTCCCACCACCGGCGCCGCCGTAGCCGTGGCGGGCTGAACCAAGCTGTTCAGGTGAAAAACCCCGTTTCCATAAGGCGTGATGTCCTGCGTGGTTATGGCCAGAACAGCCGGCAGCCGTCCCGACACCATCTGCATTATATCGAGCAGGTCTTCAGAAACCCGCAGGATGTAGCCTTCTTTTACGGTGGGCGTGATGGCAAAACCGCGCTGGTTGATGATGCGGTTGCCCTTCGTGGTATCGATGGACAGCACCGCCTCCATCTCCGGCGTAACCTCATAGCGGTTCATCGCCGCCATGTCGACCGGAGAACCCATAAACGGGACCGGTTCGTGGGGTTGGGTGGGGGCATGGGGACAAATGTGCGTGCTTATCATGACGTCCCCCGGAAGCACATCGCCCTTTTGTTGCATCCGGGCCAGTTTCAAAGCCAGAGCCAGGGCGGCTACAGCCCCGTCGCCGTCCGAGACCAGGCCAATCCTCTCCGGACGCGCGCCGATGCCGCCAAGGCGTCCAACTACGCCGAGCGTAGGGCTGGGCCCGCCCGCCTGCCTGCCCTGCGTTCCCGGTATCACGACTTGCACAAAATCCGTGAAACCCTGTGGCCCGTCCACCCGGGTGACCTTTACCTGTTCCAAACCGGCCGCCAGCAAGGCCTTTCTAACGCGTTCGCCATCCACCCGCGCATCATCCAGCAGGTCGTACGCTTCTAAGGTAGCCTTAAACGTCATCTCCTCACCCTCCCGTCAAGCCAAATACTTTACTATTTCTTTTCCAATGGCTTGTTCCACCGCTGCAAAGAGCGCCTGGTTTTGCATGCTGGCACCGAGGAGCAACCTTTCCCGCGGTACATGGAGCACTGCAACCTCCTGCCCAGCGGCGATCTCAGCTGAGGTTAAGGGATACCCGGTCCTAGCGTCCATCGTTGTGATCAAATCTGGAAAGGTGCCGTGCCTCACTCCACCCTTTTCCAGCGTCATGTACTCGTTCCAGAAGTCTAGGGTAACGGTGTCATCAGCCTCTATCGTCACCTTACCAACGTCAAAGCCACCTGTTGTGGTGAGGTCTACCCTGGTAACCCGACCTGCAGCAAAGATGGTACCGCCCAGGGTACCGGCTGCAGCTTCGAGGACGTCCTGGGGACCCCGCGCTGCAGCCTGCAGCATGGCCTGGCCCAAGGCTATGGCCTGGCGTACCGCACCCACCGCCGCGTTTTTCTTGGCATAGCCGATGGTAACCGGATTGCGCGCCACCGCGACCAGGCCACCGGCCTGCACGGCCGCCTGCCGCACCATATTGGAGCAACGGCTCAAATCGCCTTTGACGACAAGTTCCACGTAGGTACCGGCCTCCCGGTCCCCGCCGATGGCCGCCTGTACTGATTCGTAACCCTTGTTGCGTTCCAGACCCATGGCCCCCATGATGCTGGCCGGGTGAGCGCGGCCGTTTCCCGGGGCGTCGACCACAGGCAATCCCATTAGGGCGGCCTGCAGCCACCCGTTTACGGTGGCCAGGCCGCCGGCTTCGTTGGTTATGATTCCTCCGGTGCTGATGCCTGTGGCTTGTTCAATCAGCTGAGCTGCGCGCACATAGTACATGGGTTCAGCATGCCGTCCCTTGGCCGCCGGCGCCCCCACCGCCGAAACCATCAGCACCCAGGTATCATCACTCAGGTCGGTGGCGTCTACCAACCAGGTGCGCCCAAGTTCGGCCGCCAGGTAGCCCAGGCGGCGGCCGGTTTCGCGCGACCCGCCGCCGCCCCCACCGAGGACGGCGCCACCCAAGCTGGCAGCATCGACAAGTTCTTTGGTAACCAGGGTTTTCATCTTACGTCCTCCCCAGCTTTATATTATTTTGTGTGCCGCGGCGAAGTAGATAGTCGGCTACGACACCGGCGGCAATTACCGGATCCACCACTGGAAGGCCCGTGGCACGGCCGAGTTCGTCCGCAATTTGGAGGGTAGACAAACCGGTACAGGCCAGGCAAATGACGTCGCAGCCGCGCTCCTTCAGTTCCCGGGCAGCGGCAAAAATGCCTGTTGTCCCGCTCTCGGTCAAGAGGTCGAGGGTGGTCCTTACTGCTGCAGGTCTACTCTGTGCGACAAGGTGTGTGCCCAGAACGCGCTTCATGGGCTCCGGCGCCTCAGCGGTTATCCCCAATGTGCCTACACGTCGACCTAGCGCCAGGGCCAAAGCGGCCGCCGCCGATCCGGCCCCGATCACAGGGAGGGAAAGCTCGCGTCGCACTTCTGGCACGCCGGGGTCGGCGGCGCAGCTGACGATCAGGGCCTCGGCGCCGGCCGCCGCCATCTCCTTGGCCAGGTGGACGATCTTCGGTACAGCCACGGCCTCCGTCGCCGCATCGTAAATGCCCTGCGGTTGGTCGGGAATGCACCGGCTTCTTACCTGGAGATGCGGAAAGGCTTCCTCTATGAGCCGCCCGTGAAGCTGCAGGAGGGGTTGCTCGTCAGTCGTAAGGACGCGAATCAGTCCGACTTTGTGCATAACGCTCAGCTCCTTAGAACATGGTCCTGACCACCGCACTCACAAAGCCGTAAATCCCATCGCCGGCAATCAGGCCTGCGTCGCGCACCTCCATGAACTTGGTTCCGAAGACAAGGCGTACAACCACCGCCGCCAGGACACCTATACCGTAGATCGGGTTTTGAATCAAGAGGCCGGTCGCGAAGAGGATGCCCATGGCCTTTCCTGAGCCACCAATACCCTGCAGGATGGCACCGGGAATTGCCCAGATGATTAGCTGGCGCAGGATGTCCGGGTTGGCTCCGGCTTTGACGGTGGCGGCAAAGACGCGGCTTACGGGCGGCAGCATATCCAGCTTGAAGTGCATGTTCATGAAGAGGAAGACCACTACCATGGCCACCAGGCCGCCGACCAATTCGGCAATAAGCTGTTGCCGGCGCCCGTCCAGTTCATACTCCACATCCTTGCCCCGCCCGCGCAGTAGCCAGCCCGTTTTCAGGTCATATCCCAGGTCGGCGAAGCAGGGACCCGCAGAAGCCACGTAGCCGGTCAGCAAAGCCAGCGGCAGCGCCGGTATCTTAAGAAACATACCGATGGTAAGGAAGATGACCGAGATGGCGAACCCCGGGAACCAGCCGGAGTGCATGGCGCTCAGCCCCACCAGTACAGCCGCGATGACTGCGGAGAGGCCCGCCCATACCACCCAGATGAGCAGCTGGACGGCCGTCATCTGGCTGACGATTCCCGCAACCAGAGCCATGACAACGGCACCGCCCAGGTAGAGCAGTGTTCCATGGCCCAGCACCTGCTTCACTCGCTCGCCCGTTACCGTGGGTTCCCATTGCACCTCTTTCTCTTTAGAGACCTCCTGCCGCGGCGTTTCTGGTTTGCGTTTTGAACCGCGGTTGATGATGGCCAGGGCCTGCAGCAAGGAAATAAAGCCCGCTCCAATCATCACGCCGTGAGGAATATAGGTTTTCCCTAAATCGATGCCTAAAAGGAGCGGTGAATAGCCCCGGATCACTAGGCCGACACCCAGGGATGCCATGGCAAATATGTTCGCGATAAACACAATGCCAATTCCCGCCATCGGCAGCTTAAAGTGCGTGCCGACAACCCCCAACAGTATCCCCTGGACCAGCCGCATAGCGCGGTGTCCGCCCTCGTCGCCGGCGATCAAGGCTTCCGCCGTGGCCACGCCCGGGGGCCAGGCGGCAGCCGCCGGGTACACGTCTGAGTCATAAAGGCTGCAGGCAAACCAGATGCCGATGAGGGTTGAGAAGGCCGAACCGATCAGCATGGGAATCACCAGGTTGGGTTGGCCGAGCAAGAAGACAATGCCAACCGCAAGCAGGCCGCAGTTTGCCGCGGCGAAGCCGCCTGCCGAGGCCATGGTTTGGACGAGGTTTTGCCGTTCGAGGGAACGGAAGCGCGTCAAGTCCCCAAAGGGAATCCGCGCCAGGATCATGGCCAGGATGGCGCCGACTATTGACGTGTTAGGAGTGATACCAATGCGCGAGATAATCTGCATACAGATGACAGCGGCAAAGGCGGCCATGAGCAGGCTGATCACTAAGGTTGCAGGTTCCAAGGCCCGTACGTGCCGGTTCCCTTCCTTCATTTCAACTCGCCTCCTCTTCTTTCTTAAGCAACCCTCTTGGACGTGCTTTGCAGCAGATTCGTCGACCCCCCTTACTTCACATGGTCCAATGCATGCGCCGCCGCCTGCAACAGCCGCAGCAACTCCGACACTCTTCCTGCAAAGCGAAAAGCGGGACCACCAATACTTAAACCAACTGTCCCTGGATACGCAGCCGTGTCCAGTTTCACGGCCAGGGCGGCAACCCCCTCATCTAATTCCCCGATGCTGTACGCGTAACCTTGAGTCCGGATGCGTTCCAGGTCCTGCCGCAGGGTCTCCGCGTCGGTAATAGTGGCAGGGGTGAAAGGTTTAAGCTGTACGCTGGTAAAAAAGTCCTGTAGCTGCTCTGCAGAAAAAGTTGACAGCAGCACCTTGCCCGATGCGCCCGCGTAAAGGGGCACCCGCCGGCCGGCGCTGTAGGTAACTTTGACGGCCTGCGGTCCTTCTTGTACCAGGACCACCAGCCCTTCAAAACCTACTACGCTGTTGAGAAACACTGATTCTCCTGAATCCTCTGCCAGGCGTGCCATGACCTGTCTGGCATGCTCCAAAAACTCCTGGTGCTGGTTTACCAGATTGCCCAACTCCCAAACGCGCAGACCGAGGCGGTAACGTTTATTCGCGGGACTGCGCACTAAGACCCCGTGCCGGCAAAACGTTCGTAATATCCGGTGCACGATGGTTTTGTGCAGGCCCAGCCGCTGAGACAGTTCCGTTTGACTCCAGTCCGGTTGCTCCTCAAAACAAAAGAGAAGTTCCAGGCTCTTGTCCAAGGTGTGCAGTGTATCTTTCCGTGTCTGTTCTTTTGGACCCGTGACGCACCGCCTTCCTTTCCTGGTTGCGATTATCGCAATATGGTTGCCTTGTTTTTCAATTTATATTCTTCGTTCGGTCGTGATATTCCTCCTCAAAGATATAAAAAAAGATATAAAAACCCCGCTCGCTTGAGCGGGGTTTCGCTTATCTGCCTCTGCTTTTTCCAGCCATGGTAAGCCCCTGGCCTGCGCGGGTACTAGCTTCCACAAAACTGCAGCGGCTCGCCCCAGGTCCGGTACGTTTCCTGGTGGGAAAGAAGGATGATCTGTCGCTCCTTCCCTAGTTCGGTGAGCGTGGCCTGGAGCTGGGCCAGGCGCTCGCTGTCAAAGTTGAGAAAAGGATCGTCGAAGATTAGCGGCAGGTTGAAGTTGCCCGCGACGAGGTCGGCAATCGCCAGGCGCAGGGCGATCTGCAGCTGGTCCTGCGCCCCCTGGCTGAGCTGAGCGATGGCCACCACTTGGCCATCCGGCTCCGCGATGCTGACGTCGAATTCTGTATCAAAGAGCACCTGGCGCCCCGGGACCCCGGTGAAGGCCGCGAAGTACCCGCTTGCCCGCCGGGCCAGGCGCTCCCGGTACGCCGCACTAAACTCGTCGCGCGCCGCCGCCAGCTCACGGTGGGCCAGGGCCAGGGCTTCCGCCTCGAGCTCCAGCCGCGCGCACTCATCTTCCAGTTCTTTAAGTCTATCCTGGGCCGCGGCAATATTGATCACCCGCCGGCCGAGGAGGGCGCTCAGCTCCTTGTTTTTCGCGTAGATGTCGTCTTCCAGGGCCTTTTTCTTTTGCGCCAGCTCCGCGCGCGCCCGCTCCAGCGCGCTGTACTCCTTCTCCAGTTCTGCCCGCTCTTGCGCCTGGGCCGTGCTCGGGAGGCCCGGGCGGCCGGCGATGAGGTTTTCCCACTCCCGCTTAATGGCGAGGGCGGTATTGGCGGCATCCAGGGCCTTGGCGCTGAGGTCCGTTAGGCTGGCCGCGCCCTGCCCCTTGAGCAAACCCTCCAAGCGCGACGCCAGGCCCTGCCGCACCGTTTCTTTTTCCTGCCATGCCAGCCAGCGCGCTTTGGCCGCCGCCGCGCTGCCGCCTGCGGGGGTCAAAATAGGCGCCAGCTCTTGCCGCAAGCCTGCTTCCTTCTCTTGGAGTGCCCTGAGCTTCTCTTTCAGCTTGGCCAGGTTGTCTGTTTCATTTTTTACCACCGCCAGCTTTTCTTGCAGCTCCTGCTCCGCCTCCCGGCAGGCCGCCACCAGCCCGGCGATCTCCGCCGCCGGGGTGTTTTCGTTGAAGGGATGAATAGCGGCGCGCAGGGCCTGGATACCTGCCTCCAGCTGCTCGCGCCGGCTCTTTCCGGTTGCATCCGGCTTTTCCAGTTCTGCCCGCTGAATGCCTAAGGTGCGCAGCTCTTCTTCAGCTGCGCGATACCGCTCCGCCGCCCGCCGCCAGCTCTCCCACTCGGCCGGGGTTAATGCCTCCAGCCAGCGCACAGCGTCGCCCACCGTCGGTACGTCCCGGCCCACGGCTTCTGCCAGAGGCTGCAGGTCCCGCCAGAGCGCTACACTCTCCAGGGGGGCCGCCGCGATCTGGGCGGCCAGCCGGCCGAAATCCCGCTCGGCCGCCCCTGCCAACTCCTTTTCCAGCTCCGCCACCGCCTGTACCAGCCCCTGCCAGGCCAAATACGCGGCCTGGGGGTCGGCAAACTGGGCGCACACCGGTGCCAGCTCTTCCCGAAAACTCTCCAGGTCCTTTTCCGCCCGCGCCGCCTGCTCCCGCAAAGCGGCGAGCTCGTCTTCCGTAGGCAGGTCCGCAGCCGCCGCCGTAAGTTCGCGCCGCTGCTCTTCCCAGAGCCGCAGCCGCTCGCGCCGGGCCGCCAGCTCGGGCAGGGGCAGGACGGCGAGTGACCCGAGTCTGGCATCCAGGGCCTCGAGCGCGGTTGCAACTCGCGCCCGCTCCGGGTCGGCCGCCGGAGCACGCCGGCGCCCGGCGGCCGCGCCGTAGATCCAAAGTCCTGCCCCGGCCGCCAGCAGGGCCAGCGCAAGGCCAGCCGCATGCCCCGCGGCCCAAAGCACCGCCGCCGCCACAAGTAGAGCCGCCCCGGCCACCCACAAGCCTGTCCCACCCGCCTTTTGCCGCTGCGCGGCGGCTTTTTCCTCTAGACGCTGCCGGGCCGCGGCCAACGCCAGTTTCTCATCGAGCAGCGCGGCGCTGTCCGGGGGCAGGTCGGCCACGTCGGCGAACTGCTGCTTAAGTTTCTCCTCTTGCTGTTTCTGCCGCACCAGCTTGGCTTCGGCCGCCTTAAGTGCGGCCTGCGCCCTGTCCCTGGCTCCCTCGCGTTCGCGGGTCAGGGTGTGATAATCCCGGCACTGGGCCAAAAGCTCCGGGGGCGCGGCGGCAAAGAAACCGTAACGCTCGGCCAGTTCCTTTTGCTTGGCCGCCAGGGCGCGGGCGCGCGCCTGCAGGCCCTCATATTTCTCCAGCGCCGCCCGGGCGGTACGGCGGTAAAAATCCAGGGGTCTGTCGCCCAGCGCTGCCCAGGTTTGTACCTCCTCGAGCACCGCCTCAGCTTCCCTGGCGCGCCGTTCCAGGTCGGCCAGGCGTGCCGCCAAGTCGCGTGCCTCCGCCAGCCGGCGCACCAGTTCCTGGTGATCCCGCACCAGGTGCGGCCGCCCTACGGCCGCCGCCAGCGGGCCGTGCAGCTTTTCCTCCAGCGCCCTGCTTTCCGTGCGGAGGTCTTCTATTCGCTGCTCAAGGCCCGCGCTTTCCGCTTGGAGGCGTTTCAGCTCTTCCGCGGTGGCCAGGAGTTCGTCCAACCTATCCTTGACCCCCGGAGGTGCTTCCTGAAACTCCTCGTACTCTTCGGCCAAGCCGGCGTTCACCAGGGCCAATTGCCTCTCTAGCTGGGCAGCCTGCTCTCGGGCCTCCTCCAGCTTTACCTGCTCCTTAAGTGCCGCCTCATACTGGTCGCGTAACAGCCGCCAGCGATTCCAGCCCTGGTAGAGCCCCTCCTTGGCGGTGAGGGCATCCTGGGTGTCCTTTTTTTCTTGCTCCAACCGGCTCAACTCCTGCTGCAGGGCGTGTTGTGCGTCAACGCCGGCGGCGCTTTCCTTCACGGCCTGCTCCAGGTTCCTTTTTTCTTCTTGCAGTCTCTCCAGCTCGCGGTCCTTGTTCTTGTCCCGGCCGGTCACGCCCAGGCGCCCGGTGTAGCGGGTCTTTTTCTCCAGGTGTTCCTCCAAAAATGCCAGCGCCTCCGCCCCCGTGGCGCCGGCACCGGCCAGCAGTTGCTGCACGCTGTGGCTGATTTGCCCGGGCTCGGGCGGCGGCTGGCCCACACAAAAGGTGGACCAGAAAAGGTCGGCCGAAGCGATGCCGATGAGGCCCGCCAGTGACTCTTCATAGGTCAAATTGCGCTTCCGGGCCCGCGCGCGGTGCTCGCCGCCCGCGAGTTGCGTCCAGCGGTTGCCGTCCTTACGGCTGAGGGTCACCCGGTCGCTGTCAAAATCGCGCTGAACGCGGTAGGTGGTGCCGTCGACACTAAAGTAAACCTCGCCCTCAAAGCGCTCGGGCTCCGCCCAGTTACGGTAACGGGCTTTACCGCGTCGGGCAGGATCGCTGCTGGCCGGCAGCCCGAAGAGCACCGCCGCCAGCCCGGCCACCAAGGTGGACTTTCCTTGCTCGTTGGGGGCCACGGCGTGGTTCAGGCCGGGGTGAAAGGTAAGCTCCACTTCGCCCGCGAAGCGCCCGAAACCGCGGAGCACCAGCCGCTGCCAGCGGATCTTTTTACTCACCCGCCTCACCTCCCAGCGCTTTGAGGCCCCAGGTGAGCGCCCGGCTCACCAGGCGGCGTTCCCGTTCATCGTGCACAGCCGCCAGGCGCGCCTTCATCCGGCGGACAAAATAGCCGCGCAATGTGGTCTCGCGCGCCCAGGCCTCCAGTGCTCCCGGCGCAGCGGCCGCCGTTTCGTCGCGCACCTCCAGGTAGTAGCAACAAGGAGCTAAGAGTTCCTGGAGGTGCTGCGGCTCCACCGGGTAACTGGGACTGCCGGTCAGGTGCACGCAGGCGATATCTTTTTGCCCGAGCCGCGCTTTAAGGCCGTCCGCAAGCTCGGCCGCGGAGCCGTACATGCCGGCGTCCACCTCCAGGGTGCGGCAGGTGCAGCACCCCGGGTGGTCGAGGACGACCGTTTCCGTGCGCACCCCGCTGCCGGAGAGGGTTGCCACCGTGAGCCGTCCCGTGCCCGGGTCCGACCAGCCCTTCGCGGCCAGACCGCCCGGGTACACGGCAACTCCTCTGCCCAGTACCCGTTCCGTCCGCTTATGTATGTGCCCCAGGGCCACGTAGTTGTAACCCGCCCGCCCCAGCGCCGCCTCCGCCAGCGGCAGGCTGCGGTCGCCCGCGTTCCAGTTGAGCGAGCCGTGGAAGGCGGCGATGTGCCAGCCCGGCTGGCCGTTGCAGGGGAAATCGGCGATGGGCGGATCGGTGCGGGTGAGACCTCCGGTGTAGGCCAGTGAGTAGAGATAGCAGGTCTCGTCCCTGATGTTCAAGGTCGCCACCAGATCGGGCTGTGGATTTTGGACCAGAATGCCCGGCCACACGCCGGCCGCCCGGCGGTAGACGGAGTCAGGGTAAGAGATTTCGTCGTGGTTGCCCGGCACGGTTACCACCTGCCGCCCGTGCTCCACCAACCGTCGCAGCTGGGCCTCAACCTGGTTCACCAGTGCCGGCCCGGGCTTATGGGTGTCGAACAGATCCCCTACGATCAGCACCAGGTCAATGCCGTGTTCCGGCGCCACGGCGTAGTCCACCACCGCTGTCAGAAGATCGTCGCGCCGGCGCTGCCACTCCTCCGCCTTAGGCCCTAAAAACCGCGGCTCCCAACCCAAGTGCAGGTCGGCCACGTGCAGGATTCTAACCATCACGCTCCCCGACCGAACCGGGGGTCACCCCTTTCCCCTTGGTGTCTCGGTACGGAATGCCTTTCTACCATTTTAGCACATCCACCCCCGTCAGAGGCCGGCGGGTTAAAAGAAAAAAGCGGCCGCCGCGGCCTTTCTTAAGCAACGTGCAAACTTCCTGTCACCTCCGCTTAACACAGATCTGGTACCTTATAAGAGAGCTATCCAATACCCCCCTTCTTCTATATACTTGACGCCCGGCTCGGCCGGGCCGTTTTTCTGCCCCGCTGTGCATCCCATTCAGCCCAGCGGCATCCCTCCCCCGTCACCGGGGGTGGAATTTTTTAGGTGGACCCCCATAGTCTAAATGTTTCCTTTCATGCTGCCGCAACCTCATTGCGCATACGGGATACATCCCTGAAAAGCGCTCTGCTTTGCCCAGAGGCAACCAAGAGGACGG
Source organism: Gelria sp. Kuro-4 (assembly GCF_019668485.1). NCBI lineage: Bacteria > Bacillati > Bacillota > Clostridia > Thermoanaerobacterales > Thermoanaerobacteraceae > Gelria > Gelria sp. Kuro-4. Next base: position 401,056 of record NZ_AP024619.1, read on the forward strand.
TTGCGGGGCGGTTTGTGGCAACCGGCCTGCTTACAAAAAAGCTCCCGGCACCACTTCGGCACCGGGAGCTTGGCTGTGCTACGTTTGGTAGCCCCGAGGGGACTCGAACCCCTGTTGCCGCCGTGAAAGGGCGGTGTCCTAGACCACTAGACCACGGGGCCGCAAGACACAAAAAAATTGGCTGCGGGACTAGGATTCGAACCTAGGCAACATGATCCAGAGTCATGTGTGCTACCGCTACACCATCCCGCAGCGTTTCGACAACACATATCTTAGCACAGGCAATCCGGAAAGTCAAGGGAAACCCCGCCGCAGCCTACACGCGGCAGGTTCAGGCTGGGGCGCAGGCCAAAAGGCGTTCGGCGTATGTTGCGATTGAAGTGCGCTTATGAAGCGCGTTCGAGTCAGGGAGCCGGAATGCCGCGGATAGCCGGCGGTTCAATGATCTCCACCTGCGTCCCCGCCCCTTTCGCCGGCCTTACTGACCTTGATCCGGCTGTCGCTGAAGGTGCTGCCGCCGCCGAAGTCGGAAAGGCGCTGGGAGGTGAGGAAGTTCACGCTCCAGCCGGGCGCGGAGGTAGGGTCGACCAGGCCCTGGATGTAGGCGGCGCCGGGCCGGATGGCCGCGCTCACCGCCAGGGGAAGATCGACTTCACCCTGGGCGCTCTTGGCGCGCACCAGGTCTCCGTCCTTGAGCCCGCGGTCGGCGGCATCCGCGGGGTTAAGCACCAGCACCGGCCGCTTCCCCCCGCCGCGCGCCCGTGCCGGCGGCACTAGGCTGGAATTGATGAAGTCGTGTGGGTGGGCAGTGATGAGGTGCAGTGTATCGGCGTCCGCGGAAGGTTCGTCTTCCTGGTAGTCCGGCAGCGGCGGCAGGCCCTGGGCGGCCAGGGTCGCGGAATAGATCTCAAGCTTGCCCGAGGGCGTGGGAAAACCGTGCGCAAACGGGTTCGCGCCCCGCGGCAACACCCGCACCGGCTCGCCGCGCCAGAGCGCGGCCCACTGGTCGTCGCTTAAGCCGCCCGGCCCGCGCCGCACCACCTGCTCGGCCCACTGCCGGGCTGTCAGCGAAAACACCGGGTCTTTAAGTCCCAGCCGGCCGGCCAGTTCCTGGAAGACCGCCAGGTTGCTGCGCGCCGCCGCGCGCGGCGGCAGCACCGCCTCCGCCCACTTGAGGTAGTAGTGGCCGTAAGCGCTGTAGAGGTCGGCGTGCTCCCAGGCGGTGGTGGCCGGGAGAATGATGTCGGCGTAGGCCGTGGTCTCTGTGGGAAACTGCTCCAGCACCACGGTGAAAAGGTCGTCCCGGGCCAGGCCCGCGCGCACGCTGTTCTGGTCCGGGCAGGTGGCCGCCGGGTTGGCGTTGTAAACAAAAAGCAGGCGAACGGGTTGCTCTGCCATGGCACCTAAGGCTTTTCCCAGCTCCAGCATGTTCACGACGCGCGCCGGCACAGGCCGGAGGTCCACCCGGTGCACCGCCGAACGGTCGAGCGGGAAGCCCTGGCTGGTGGAGAACAGGGCCCCGCCCCGCTTTCGCCCGTATGCTCCCACCAGCGCCGGCAGGCAGGCCAGGGCCCGGAAGAGTTGCCCGGCGCCGCGCTGGCGCGAGAGGCCGTAACCGATAAGGAGAAAGGGCGCCTGGGCGGCGGCATACGCGCGGGCCAGGGCGACAATCTCTTCGGCGAGGACGCCGGTGATGCCGGCCGTCTGCTCGGGCGTGTAGCGCGGCAGGACCCGGCGGACCAACTCGGAAAAACCCACCGTATGCCGCTCCAGGTAGGCATGGTCGAGGAGGTCTTCCCGCCAGAGGACGTGCATGAGTCCCAGGGCCAGGGCCGTGTCGGTGCCCGGCCGCGGGCAGAGCCGGCGGTCGGCCAGGCGGGCCGTGCGGCTGGCGTAGGGATCTATCAGCACCACCCGGGCGCCCCGGCGGCGCGCCTCCTGCAGCAGGGGCACGAAGTGCTGGCGCGTCGAGGCCGGGTTGGCGCCCCAAATGAGGATAAGGTCGCAGTCGACTGCTGTCTCGGGATCCGTCCCCAGCCGGCGGCCGAGGGTGGCCTCCCACCCCGCCTCGCCGGCGGCGCTGCAGATGGTGTCGGCCAGGGAAAGGGCCCCGAGGGCGTTGAAAAAGGGGTCGCCGGCCCGCCCCTGGATGGCTCCCAAGGTGCCGGAGGAGGCGTAAGGCAGGATGCTCGCGCCGCTCCAGCGGGTGAGCGTTTCTTCCAAGCGCGCCGCGATTTCCGCCAGGGCCTCCTCCCAGCTCACCGGCCGAAAGATCGCGCTGCCCTTCGGCCCCACCCTTTTGAGCGGGGTGAGGAGCCGGTCAGGGGAAAAGACCAGCTCAGGGTAGCGGCGCCCCTTGGCGCAAAGAAACCCGCGGGTGTACGGGTCGGCCGGGTCGCCGCGGCAGCTTCTTCCGTCATCCGCCACCAGAACACTGCAGGTGTCAGGACAATCGAAAGGACAAACAGCGCGTTTCGTGGCAAACACCTCTTTTCGCCCGCGTGAGAAACAGTGTCCCCGCCGGGTTTATCCCCGCAGGACGTATCCAGTCCTTTTCTCTGAGAAGCGCGGCACAACCGGCACGGCCGCCGCCCGGGAGGGCCGGCCACACGCCGTAAGGCGCCCGTAGTCGGCCCAGGTGTTGACGTTGAGGAAGGAGACAAGCTCTGGATCCCAGCGGCGCAGCTTCGCCTCCGGGATCAGCTTGAGCTCCCCGGGCGGGAGGGAGCGTGCCCAGGCCTGGAGCCCCTGCCCGGACCCCAGCGCCTCCAGGCGGGGAAGAAGGTCCCGGCGGTAAAGGCCCACGAGGGGTTCGAGAAAGCCGTTCACCGCCGGGAGAACGAGGGGGCTTCCCTCGGCCTCGCCTTCGCTTAGGAGCCCCGCCAAAAGCTCCCGCCGCACCAAGGGTAGGTCCACGGCCAGCACCAGGCAGGTGCTGTAGCGGGCGTGCCGTAAGGCCGCCCGCAGCCCGCGCGCCGGGTGCGGCGGGGCGTCCTCGGCTTCCCGGAGGAAACGGGCACCGAGCCTCGCTTGCGGCGTGACGCAGTTTCCCACCACCAGCACCTCGGCGCACAGCGCACCCAGCTTCTCCACTGCCAGCTCGAGAAAGGTTTGAGCGCCCAGCGTAAGGTAGGCTTTGCTTGCGCCCAAGCGTCGGCCTGTGCCTCCCGCCAGCACCACACCGCTTACGTTCCTCAGCGGCTGAGCCATACGAGTACCCCCAGCTGCAGGGCGATGATGGCCGGGATGCCGAGAACGAAGGACAGGTGCCGGGTCTTGTGGCGGAAAAGGTACATGCCGGCCAGGATTCCCAAGGCAGCGCCTGTGAAGGCAAGGGTGAAGAGCGTCCGTTCCGGTACCCGCCAGGCGCCACGCCGGGCCTGCCGCTTGTCCCAGCCCATGAGAGCGCCGCCGACAAGGTTGTAGAAAAAAAGTGCGGCACCTAAGTAAGTGAAGTACGGTGCAGGCGCTTGGGTCATTTCAAGTCTTTACTCCAGCGGTCTTTGGCCCGGATAAGCGCTTCCAAGGAGCGGTCGTACGTCCGTTCCACCTCCGGTGGAAAGAGGCAGCCGGGGAGTTCCCCGTATTTCCGGTGAAAGGCGATGCACTCGCAGCAACGGCCCTTGCGCGCGCAGGGCTCGTAGGTGCAGGGGCAGTTCTTCTTGTTGCGTTCCATATTGCACTCGGGCACAGCAACTCCTCCTTCAGGGTTTCGGGCGCTGACTTTCTCTTTCCTAAATTCGGGGCGCCGGCCGTTTTTCCTTCCCCGAACGGCGGAGAGCGAAGGCGGCACCACCCGGTAGAGTGCCTGCTTCCCCGGTACTGCCAGGCGAGGCAGGATTTGCGCCGGGCATGCGGAAAGAGAATAAGGGAAGCATGAAAGCGAGAAACAAAGGGGGATACAGCCTTGTTTGTCTGCCCGCGCTGCGGCGCGCGCTACCCGGCCGAGGAGCCGTGCTGGCGCTGTGCCTGCGGCAGCCGCCTTGACTGGGACAAGCCGGTGCGCTTTGACCGGGAGAGCATTAACCGGCACGATTATTCTCTCTGGCGCTACCGACACGTCCTCCCGCTCCCGGCAGGAGCGGAGCCGGTGACACTGGGGGAGGGCTGGACGCCGCTCGTGCCGGTGAAGTGGCACGGCCGGGAGATCCTCTTCAAGCTCGATTACCTGTGCCCCAGCGGGTCCTTCAAGGACCGGGGTACCACGGTGCTGGTCTCGCAGCTCAAGGCCTGGGGCATACAGGATGTGGTAGAAGATTCCTCTGGAAACGCCGGCGCCTCGCTGGCCACCTACGCCGCCCGCGCCGGGATCGGCTGCACCATCTACGTGCCGGCTTCGGCCAGCCGAGGGAAGCTGGTGCAGGTCGCTCTCGCCGGTGCACACCTGGTGCCCGTACGGGGAAGCCGCGAGGACACCGCCCGGGCCGTCCTTCAGGCCGCTCGGACCACGTTTTACGCCAGCCACAACCTGAGCCCGCTCTTCGCCGAGGGAGTAAAGACCCTGGCCCTGGAGCTGGCCGAGCAGCTGGGCTGGGCAGCACCAGACAGCATCGTCATCCCGGTGGGCAACGGCAGTCTGGCCCTGGGGCTGGCGGCCGGGTTTAAACTCCTTGCGGCTGCCGGCGTCATAGGCCGGCTGCCGCGCCTCATCGCCGTGCAAAGCGCCGCCTGTGCCCCGCTGGCGGCAGCCTTCGCCGCCGGTGCGGCGGAGCCGGCCGGCATCGCCAAGGGTCCGACCCTGGCCGAGGGAATCGCCTCGGCCGCGCCGCCGCGCGGGCGCGAGGTGCTGGCAGCCGTGCAGGCAAGCGGCGGCCGTTTCATCACCGTGACGGAAGAAGAGATCGTCACGGCTTTGGCGGAGCTGGCCGCCTGCGGCCTGTATGTCGAGCCCACCTCGGCCACCGTAGCCGCCGCCCTCACCAAGCTCCGCGCCCAGGGAGATCTGCGCCCTGCGGAACGGGCGGTGGCGGTGTTGACGGGCAGCGGGCTGAAGGCGACGGATAAGCTGCAGGAGGTGTTTGGCAACAAGTTGCCCTTGTAGGGCGCGCGCGTGCTGAATCGCGCCCCGGCGCTCGACCGGCGCCGGGCACAAAAAAGGGCGGGGGCAGGTGCTGCTTCCCGTCCTTTTTGCCTTCCAAGCTGACGCAGTCCGGCGTCGCCGTTCTACATCGGCGGCGCACCCTCCGCCTGTTCCGGAGCCGGCAGGCCGGCCTCGATGAAGGCGACGGCCCGGTCCAGGCGCGCCAGGCACTTTTCCCGCCCCAGGAGCGCCATGAGCTCAAAGAGGCCGGGGCCGATGGTACGCCCGCTCACGGCCAGGCGCGTGGGGTGAATAAGCTGTGCCGCCTTAACGCCCAGCTCGGCGGCCAGGGTACGGTAGGCCGTCTCGACGGCCTCGGCGCTGAAGGGCTCGACGCCCGCCAGCCGCTCCCGCGCCTGCCGCAGGCGCTCCGCCGTCCCCGCGGAGGCGAAGTGCTTGCGTACGCCCTTTTCGTCGTACGCCCAGTCATCCTTAAAGAAGTAACTTACGCCGTCGGTGAGCTCCACCAGTGTCTTGGCCCGGTCGCGCGTCAGCGCAATGCTTGCGGTGGCGAGCTCCAGCTCTTCCTCCGTCGGCTCCGCACCGATGAGCCCCTCTTTCTTTAAGAACGGCAGGGCCTCCTCCACCACGCGCTCGAGGGGAAGCTCGCGCAGGTAGTGGCCGTTGATCCAGGTCATCTTTTTAACGTCGTAGATGGCGGCGTTCTTGGAGATGCGCTCCAGGCTGAACTCCTCAACGATGCGCTCGAGCGGCATAATCTCGTCGGTGCCCTCCGGCGACCAGCCCAGGAGCGCCAGGTAGTTGATGATGCCCTCTTTGAGGTACCCCTGCTCGCGGAACTCCTCCACCGAGGTGGCACCGTGCCTTTTGCTGAGCTTGGAGCGGTCGGGTGCCAGGATCATGGGCACGTGGGCGAATTTCGGGAGCTCATAACCGAGCGCCTGGTATAAGAGCACCTGGCGCGGGGTGTTGGAGAGGTGCTCCTCCGCCCGGATGATGTGGGTAAGGCCCATGGCATGGTCGTCCACCACGCAGGCAAAGTTGTAGGTGGGCATGCCGTTCGATTTCACCAGGACGAAGTCATCCAGGATGCTGTTCTGGAACGCCACACGGCCGCGGATGAGGTCGTCGACCACCGTCTCGCCCGTTTCCGGTACCTTGAAGCGGATTACCGGCTGGCGCCCTTCGGCGGCCAGGCGGGCGCATTCCTCCTCGCTCAGGTTGCGGCAGCGCCCGTCGTAACGCGGCGGGCGGCCGGTACGCCGGGCCTCCTCGCGCTTGGCCGCCAGCTCCTCCGGCGTACAGTAACACAGGTAGGCCAGGCCCTTTTCGATGAGCTCCTGCGCCTTGTCCTCATAAAGGTGCAGCCGCTGCGACTGGTAATACGGCCCGTACTCCCCGCCGATCTCGGGCCCTTCGTCCCAGTCCAAGCCCAGCCACTTGAGCGAAGCGATAATCTGGTCCACGGAAGCCCGGGTAGAACGCTCCAGGTCCGTGTCCTCAATGCGCAGCACAAAGGTGCCGCCGGTGTGGCGGGCAAGCAGCCAGTTGAAAAGGGCTGTGCGGGCCCCGCCGATATGTAGCTTACCGGTAGGGCTAGGCGCAAAGCGCACGCGCACTTTCTCCACTTCAATCCCTCCCGTGGGCCTTCACCCGAAGGCTTGTCACAGGTTTCAGTATACCACACGCAGCAGGGAATTGCATCCCCGCCGCCGTGCGGCGTCAGCGGTGGAGGGGCGGCAGGGTGAGGCCGCTCAGGAGGTTCACGCCTGTCGCCCGGCCCCGGGCAACGATGTAGCTGAGGAAATCGCCCAGGAAATTCTGCCACAACCGGATGACTTCCTCTTTCTGGCCGGCGCGGCGCAGCGCGATGCTGGCGTCCACCGCACCTTTGAGGTCCTTTCCTATCCGCTCGAGCTGGGCCTGAAGCTCAGCCACCGCCGGCGGGGTCACTCTTCACCCTCCCCGGCCGGGCCGGTTGCGGCCTCCCCCGCCGCCTGCACCGCCGACTGCGCCCGGGCAAACTGGGCCTCCGCCATGATGTCCTGCAGCCCTTCTTTTGCCTGGCCCAGCGAAGCTTGGAACTGCTCAGCAATCTCCATGACCTCTTGCGCCACCTTCACCGCCAGGGGCCGCAGCGTCTTCTGCGCCGCCGGGACCAGGGCCAGCACCACCACCGCCGCGCCCATGCCGAGGAGAAAACTCCTCCCCTGCTCGGAGCGGAAAAAGCGCTGCAGGCGCGGCTGCAGGATGCCGGCACCCACGCGGCTGATCTCCGGAAGGCTTAAGATAAGCTCCCGTATGGTCAGGCCCTGCTCCTCCGCCTCGGCCAAAAGCGCCTCCAGGGCGCGGTAGACAAAGGGATCTTCGGCTCCTTCCATGCGGCTCCTCAGCCCGCGCCCACGGCGCAGGTCCGCGCGGATACCGCGCAGCACCCGCGCCCGGAGCGGCAGGCCGGCCGGCGGGTCCTCGTCCGCTTCATCACAAGACGGGCGCCCGCGGCCGAAACGACCCGCGCGCTCCCGCTCCTCCCGTTCCAGCTCCCGGCGCACCTCTTCGCGCACGGCGTGTAAGGTCTCTGGGTCCAGGCCGTAGCGCATCCGTTCCAGAAGTGCCATTTCGCCACCCCGCTTGAAATGGTTTACCCTCCTATTCTTGCCTCTTAGGGGCCAAATTATGCTAAAACTGGATACAATCTCTTGTGCCCCCACCGGGATAGGCCCGCCGGCCATGGCTAAAACTAGTGTTAAGGTTGTTTTACAAGAAAAGGGAGGGTGCGTAGTGGCGTGGCGGGAAGAGATGTCTAAAATGCTCCGGCGCCGGGGCCGTATTTCCTGGGGTGGTTTTCTTTTGGGGACGGCCGCCGTGATCGCCTTTTCGCCTTGGGCCCGGCGCCAACTCCGCAAAGCGGCCGTCGCCGCCGCGGTGGGTGCTTTGAACCTGTACGACCAGGCCCACAAGTGGAAGCAACAAGCAATGAGCAAAACCCAAAGCGCCGCGCAGGGAGGCGGTGAGGACCAAACCCCGCCCCCCGCCGGCGGCGGCCGGGAAGAACCTTGGAAGCCCGCCGATGACTGCAACGCCGGCCCCAGCGTCCAGCCGGCGGAAGAGTAAAGTCTAAAAAGAGGAAGGCCTCCCGTTGCCGGGAGGCGTTTCTTTTTTACCTGGGGCCGGCGGGAGGGAAGCCCTGAGGCCTTGGGTCGGTCCCGCCGGATACTGGTCTTTGGCCGGCCAAGCTGCCCTGCGCCGGGGCGCCTTTCGGTGCCCGGGGGACAAGACCTCTGCCGGCGGTCAGCAGCAAATGGCTGCCGCCGGGAAGAAGCGCCAGCGCCATGTCCGGGGCCGCGAGCGGCTGAGTGTAAAACACGCGCTGCAGGGGCGGGATGCCTATGGCGGCCGCGAGCAGCCCCGCTGAGGCCCCGACCGCCGGCACCAGATAACTTCGGCCCAGGACTGCGCCCGGCGGGCGGCCCTCCAGCCGGCACTCAAAGACGTGCAGCAGCTGGCTGGCCGCCAGAGAGGCGAAGGCCGTGGTGCGGGCGCGGCGCAGGTTGCCGAAGAGGCTCAGGCTGCCGGCAAATACCCCCGCCGTCGCCAGGCCGGTGAGGAACCCCCGGGTGACGATTTGCTCCGCCAGGCCACCGTCTAGTATTCCATCCTCCGGCGAGCGCGGGCGGCGCCGCATCACCGCACCGTCGGGTGCGTCCGCCCCCAGCGCCAGGGCGGGCAGGCCCTCGGTTACCATGTTCACCCAGAGGATTTGCGTCGGCAGCAACGGAAGCGGCAGGCCCAGGAGGGAGGTGGTGAACATGAGGGTCACCTGGGCCAGGCTTCCCGTGAGTACGTAGCGGATAAAGCGGCGAATGTTCTCATAGATGCCCCGCCCCTCTTCGATGGCGCGGACGATAGTGGCGAAGTTGTCGTCCGTGAGGATGAGGCAGGAGGCTTGCTTGGTCACCTCGGTACCGGTGCGGCCCATGGTAATACCGATGTCGGCCTCTTTTACCGCCGGGGCGTCGTTAACGCCGTCACCCGTCATGGCCACCACGTAACCCTGGGACTTAAAGGCGCGCACGATCCGAACCTTATGCTGCGGCAGGGCACGGGCAAAGATGACCACGCGCGCCAGCAGCTGGGCGAGCTCGGCATCGGAGAGCTCTTCCAGCTCCGGGCCGGTCAGCGCCAGGGAGTCCTTTTCCCACAGTCCCAGCTCGCCCGCCACCGCGCGGGCGGTGTCCGGGTGGTCGCCGGTGATGAGCACCGTCTTCACTCCGGCCTGGCGGCAGCGCGCCACCGCCGCCTTGACCTCCGGGCGCAGCGGGTCCACCATGCCGACGAGTCCAAGGAGGATGAGCCCCTCCTCAAAATCTTCCGGGAGTGGTTCCGCCGGCAAGACCTGGTCAGGGAGAGGTTTGAGGCCCACCGCCAGTACCCTGAGCGCGCGGGCCGTCATTTCCCCGCCCGCAGCCGCCAGATGCGCCCGCCGCTCTTCGCCGAGCGGCGTGAGCTTGCCCTGCCAGATGCAGTAACGCGCCCGCCTAAGCAGCACCTCCGGTGCCCCCTTGACGCAGGCAAAGGTGTGGCCCGCTTCTTCCTTCACCACCGTCGTCATGCTACGGCGTTCGCTCTCGAAGGGGCGCTCCGCCAGCCGCACCGCCCAGCGCCTCACCTCGTCCGGGTCAAGCCCGGCCTTGGCCGCCGCCACCGCCAGAGCGCCTTCCGTGGGATCGCCTTCCATCCGCCACTCCCCGCCGGGGCGCTCCGGCGGCACCAGCCGGGCGTCGCTGGCCAACACGCCGGCCGCCAGGGTGAGAAGGAGCGCCGCTTCGTCGTGCTCGGCCGGTTCGCCCCCCGCCCAGCTGAGCGTGCCTGCCGGACGGTAGCCCTCCCCGCCCAGCTTCACCCAACGCCCGTTGGTGTAGATGCAGCGTACGGTCATGGCGTTACAGGTAAGGGTCCCGGTTTTGTCGGAGCAGATTACCGTAGCGCAGCCCAGGGTCTCCACCGCCGGCAGCCGGCGGACGATGGCGTGCTTGGCGATCATGCGGCGCACACCCAGGGCCAGGGAGATGGTGACGAACGTGGGGAGCCCTTCCGGGATGGCCCCCACCGCCAGGCTGAGGCCAGAGAGCACCATTTGCCGGACCGGCTGGCCGCGCAGCAGACCCACGGTCACAACAGCGGCGCACAGGCCCAGGCAGGCGGCCACCAGCTGACGGCTCAGGCGTTCCAGACGTTTCTCCAGAGGCACTACGTCGGCCTCGACCGTCTGGATGAGACTGGTCACTTCACCGAGCTGCGTTCCCATACCCGTGGCGGTCACTACCGCCCGGGCGCGCCCGCGGGTAACGCTGGTCCCGAGAAAAACCATCGAGCGCCGCGGGTCCGCGACAGCCGCCGCGCCCGCAGCGCCCGGCGCCTCCTTGCTCACCGGGACGCTCTCCCCCGTGAGCGCCGCCTCCTCCACCTCCAGTCCCGCCGCCGTAAGCAGCCGGGCATCGGCCGGGACCCGATCCCCGGCACCTAGGAGAATGACGTCGCCCGGTACCAGGCCGTCGGCCGGGATCTCCCGCTCCTCACCGCCGCGCAGCACCCGCGCCTGGGGAGCAGTAAGCTCCCTGAGCGCCTGCACGGCCCGTTCGGCCCGGTACTCCTGCCACGAACCGAGCACCACGTCGAGGAGGATGATGGCACCGATGGTAAAGGTCTCGCCGCGCCGCCCCAACCAGAGGGAGACCACCGCCGCCCCTAGAAGGACGAGCAGCATGAAGTCCGAAAGCTGACGCAGCGCCACCGCCAGGATGTTGGGTGGCGGCAGTTCCTGCAGGCGGTTCGCCCCCACCGCCTGCAGGCGGCGCAGGGCTTCCCTGGTGCTGAGGCCGTGTACCAGGTCCGTGCCCAGGTGGCGCACCAGGGCAGGTTCATCGAGCTCCCACCAGGGGACAGTACTCAGGAGATCGCCTCCAGAGCGAGGGCCGGGCACCTCAGCGTTGCCCGGTGGGTGCCGGCGTTGAAAACCGTCCCACGGCCGCCGGTGGCGGCGGGCGGTGTTGGCAAGAACGCTCAGGGTGACCAGGTTGTGCACCACCGCAGCGGAAAGGGGGTCCAGGAAACCCGTCAAGGCGGCCGCCAGGGCGGCCAGGCTGAGGCCGACGGCCAAGGTGTAATTCTGCTCCACCGTTTCTTTAAGGCGCGCCCCGGCGGCGATGAGCCCGGGGACCCCACCCAGTTGGGCGGCCGGCGCAACGAGCGAACCGGCGGCCGGCAGCGGGTATCCCGGGCGAGCCAGGGCAATGCCGACATCTGCTGCTTCCAGCGCCGGCTCATCGGCCGGGCTGTCCCCTACAAACGCTACGCGCAGGCCTTCTGCCTGCAGGCGCCGCACCAGGCCGGCCTTGCCTGCGGGGCTCAGTCCGGCGTAAACCTCCGCGATGCCGAGCGCCTCCGCCACGGGGCGTGCCGCGGCCGGCGCATCGCCCGTAACCAGCGCCACCCGCGCTACACCGGCCCGGCGGACCCCGCTCACCGCTTCCCGCGCCCCCTCTGCCAGGACCTCTTCCGTCCCCAGCGTTCCCACCACCCGGCGCCCGTGGACCACGTAGAGCACCAGGCGCCCCTGGTGTTCCAAGCGCCGGGCGGCCGGGAGAAGCGGCAGCCGGAAACCGTGGCGGCGCAAAAAGTCGGCGCTGCCGACCCACAGGCTTTTGCCTGCCACCTCTCCCCAGCAGCCCTGGGCCAGGGGCAGGGCCTCGCCGGGCACCGTGCCGGCGGCTCCCGCAAGGAGCTCCCGGACCCGTTCGGGGGACCGGACTGGTTCCCGGGGCAGAACCTCGCGCAGGCTGAGCTCGCCCGCGGTGAGGGTCCCGGTCTTGTCGAAGAGCACCACGTCCACCGTGCCAACCTGGAGGAGCGCCCCGCTTTCGCGCACGACCAGGCCCTGCCGTTCGGCAGCCCGCAGCCCGGCGCGCCGGGCCGCCGGCTCGGCCAGGTAAACGACACAGGGGCAGCCCAGGATAAGGAGAGACAGGCCGGCAAGCGGGTTACGGGTACCCAGGTAGGTAAGGGCCGCTAGAGCCAGGGCCAGGGGCGGTACCCGGCGGGCATAACGCTCGGCACGCTCCTCCGTCAAGGCGCGACGCGGGGCGGGGGCCGGGCGCACGGGAGCGGGACCCAAGGCAGTAAGCTGCACCTTCCCCGCCAGGAGCAGGACGCCGGCAGGGAGCTCATCGCCGCGGCCCACGCGCCGCGGTAAGGCCGCACCGGTAAGGAGGCTCTCGGCCACCAACCCCTTCCCTTCCTCCACACGGCCCGGTACCGACACCAGGCTGCCGGTGCCGAACTCCAGGCGGTCGCCGGGCACGACGGCCGCAGGTGAGACGACAATCTCTTTGCCGGCCCGGCGCACGGTGAGAAGCCGGGCCGGCGGTGACGGCCGGGCCGCCGCCCGCCGTCCCTTCTCTTCGCCCCAGGCCAGGAGGAGGCCGTTCAGGTTGACCAGGGTGGCCACCGCAAGGCCGAGCAAGCTCTCCCGGGCCGTCAGCGTTCCAAGGAGCGCCAGGCTGAGGAGCACGTCGCCGGAAAGGCGGCCTAAGCTGCGGACGGCGCCGGCGAAGATAGGGTAACCCGCCAGTGCTGTAGCTACCGCATGCAGGGCGTACAGGGTTCCAGAGCGCCCGCCGCGGCCCGGACCGCGCGCCAGGCGCGCCAGGGCAAGGCCGAGCAGAGCTCCCCCACCGGCGAGAGTAAGGGCAGCTTGCGCCGGTAAAGCTAAAGGCGGCGCGGCGCTTACGTACCGCGGCTGGGCGGCCGAGCATCGCTCTCCGCCCGCCAGGCGCGCCAGAAGGGTCAGAACCTCTTTCTCCCCGGCCCCCGGTCGGGTATAAATTAAAAGGCGGCCGGTACGGGTGCTTACCTCGTAGGCCTTGATTTCCGGCCGGCCGGTCAGGTTTTCCTGAAGGCGCGCCGCCAGGGGCGCGTTCCGGCGCAGCCCCGGAACATCGATTCGGAGGCGTCCCGGCAGGCGATGGACGACTTGAACGTTCAAGGTTGACTCCTTTCCGGTTTCGAGCACCTGGGAGGACTGAACGGTTCGACGTCGAATCTCCTTTTAGTTTGGGCGAAAGAAGGTCGGAACATGCAACGCCGCTATCCCGTGCAGCCCCTGGTCGGAGTGGGTGCCCTCATCGTCCGGGAAGGAAACGTTCTTTTGGTGCGCCGGGGTAAAGAACCCGCCCGGGGCCTCTGGAGTTTCCCGGGCGGGACGGTGGAGGTGGGCGAAACGCTGCCGGCCGCCGTAAAGCGCGAGCTTGCCGAGGAGTGCGGCCTTACCATCGCGGTGGGGTCCCCGGTGGCCGTCCTGGACTCGCTCACCACCGACACCAGCGGCCGCATCGTTTACCACTATGTACTGGTGGACTTTTGGGCGAAGGTCCTGAGCGGGGAACTCCGCCCTGCATCCGACGCCCGCGCCGCCCGCTGGGTACCCTTGACCGAGGTGGGTGCTCTCGCGCTCACCGATGGCCTGCTGCCTCTTCTGGAGCACCTGGGCCTTCTGGGCGGCGCCGTCCCCCGGCCGGCTGAAGTTTTTTACTGGACCCAACGGGCGGAACTCAAGGAGTTTTAAGGGCACAAATAACCAGGTTTGTTGCCTGGCAGCTTTCGGGGCGGGGCGCCCGCCGCCCCCGGTATAATAGGGGCGAAACCCCAGTTCAGCATGAAAGGCCAGGTGTTTTTCGTGACTCCCAATCCCATCGCCTTCAGCCTGGGTCCCCTCACCGTGCGCTGGTACGGCATCCTCATGGCCGTGGCCCTCCTGGTAGGGACGTGGCTCGCCCTTAAAGAGGCCCGCCGCCAGGGCCTGGATGAAGATGCCCTGCTTAATCTCATCATCTTGGCGGCACCAATCGGCTGGATCGGCGCCCGCATCTACTACGTCATCTTCGAGTGGAGCTACTACCGGGCGCACTTGGCTGAGATCCCGCAGCTGTGGAAGGGAGGCCTGGCCATCCACGGTGGGCTGATCGCCGCTGTGCTGGTGGGGCTCTGGTACACCCGCCGGCACCGCCTGGATTTCTGGCAAATTGCCGACATTGCAGCCCCGAGCCTGATCCTGGGCCAGGCCATCGGCCGCTGGGGCAACTTCTTCAACCAGGAGGCGTACGGTTATCCTACCCGCCTCCCCTGGGCCATGTACATCGCCGGCGAGTGGCGTCACCCCACCTTCCTCTACGAGTCGCTGTGGGACCTGGGGGTCTTTGCCCTGCTGCTCTGGGGAAGGCACCGGCAAGGCGTAAGGCGCGGCGACGTGTTTTTGGCCTACCTCGTCCTTTACTCCCTGGGGCGCTTTTGGGTTGAGGGCCTGCGCACCGACAGCCTCATGCTGGGGCCGCTGCGTGCCGCCCAGGTGATGAGCCTGCTCCTCGCCGCCGGCGCCGGCTACCTCCTCTGGCGGCGCCACCGTGCAGCCCGGGAACAGTCAGGGCAGTAAACTTCCCCCCGGCCGGCAGGATTTCCTGCTTAGGCGGCGAAAGTTTCAGGTTATACCCTGCTCTAGACTTGGCGCTAGGAGGTAAAACAGTGGAGGAAAAGGACGGACGCGCCATTGTCACCGTCATCGGCGAGGACCGGGTGGGCATTATCGCCGGGGTGGCAGGCGTGCTGGCAGAGAACAACGTTAACATCCTTGACATCAGCCAGACGGTGCTGCAGGAGTTTTTCGCCATGATCATGGTGGTGGACCTGAAGGCCAGCCGCGTCGGTTTCAGCGAGCTCCAGGCCCGTCTCGCTGCGGCAGGCGAGAAGCTGGGGGTAAAAGTAGAGCTCCAGCACGCCGACGTTTTCCGCTACATGCACCGCATTTAGGAGGGCCTGCCATGCCAACGCTTTTTTCTCCCAGCGAGATCCTGGAAACCATTCGCATGGTGCAGGCCGAAAACCTGGATATCCGCACGGTTACCCTGGGCATCAGCCTGCGCGACTGCGCGACGGGCGACCTTAAGGAAACCTGCCGGCGCATCTACGATAAAGTCACCCGCGCCGCCGCGCGCCTGGTGCCGGTGGCCGAAGAGGTGGAGGCGCGCTTTGGCATCCCCATCGTCAACAAGCGCATCGCCGTGACCCCCATCGCCCTGGTGGGTGAGCCTTCCGGGGCGACCGACTATGCGCCCTTGGCCGCGGCGCTGGATAAAGCGGCGGCGGAGGTCGGGGTAAACTTCATCGGTGGCTTCTCGGCCCTGGTACACAAGGGCTTCACCACCGGCGACCGGGCGCTTTTTGGTTCCCTGCCGCGCGCCTTGGCCAGCACCGAACGGGTCTGCGCCTCGGTGAACGTCGCCACCACCAAAGCCGGCCTTAACATGGACGCGGTGCGCGAGCTGGGGCAGATCATCAAGGAAACAGCCCAGCTCACCGCCGACCGCGGCGGCCTAGGCTGCGCCAAGCTGGTGGTGTTCTGCAACGCCCCGGAGGACAACCCCTTTATGGCCGGCGCCTTTCACGGCGTGGGCGAAGCCGAGTTCGCCCTCAACGTTGGCGTAAGCGGCCCCGGTGTGGTCTTGGCGGCGGTGCGCCAGCACCCCGAGGCCGATCTGGGGACCATCGCCGCCGTCATCAAGAACACGGCCTTCAAGGTGACGCGCATGGGCGAGCTGGTCGGCCGCGAGGTCTCCCAGCGCCTGGGGGTGCCTTTCGGTATCGTCGATCTCTCCCTCGCCCCCACCACCGCCCAGGGCGACAGCGTGGCCGAGATCCTGGAAGCCCTGGGGCTGGAACGCTGCGGCGCCTGCGGCACCACCGCCGCTCTGGCCCTCTTAAACGACGCCGTCAAAAAGGGCGGGGCCATGGCCTCATCCTACGTAGGCGGCTTAAGCGGCGCCTTTATCCCGGTTAGTGAGGACAGCGGCATGATCCGGGCGGTAAAGGAGGGTGCCCTTACCCTGGCCAAGCTCGAGGCCATGACCGCCGTCTGCTCGGTGGGGCTCGATATGTTTGCCGTGCCGGGCGATACCCCCGCCGAGGTCATCGCCGCTCTTATTGCCGACGAAGCGGCCATCGGGATGATCAACAAAAAGACCACGGCGGTGCGGGTGATCCCGGCGCCAGGCAAGAAGCCGGGCGACACGGTGGAGTTCGGCGGCCTCCTGGGCCGTGCCCCCGTCATGCCCGTGAACACCTTCAGCCCGGCCGCCTTCGTCACCCGCGGCGGCCGCATCCCGGCACCGCTTATGGCGCTGGGGAACTAGGGCCTACCGGTGCGGGCGTAGGAAGAACATCCCTGGAAGCATTTCCCACAGGGAGCTTCCCCGGAGGGACGACCGTAGCGGGGAAATTCCGAGCGGAACGGCTTTAAAGCGAGCGGGTAAGGATCTACAGCGAGGCCAAAACTCAGAGGCGGGGCCAAGCACAGGACGTGCAAGGCGGCGGTTGAGGGCTGGATGCCCGAGTCAACTGGGACCAACAAAAAAGGCCCGGCCGGGCCTTGTCTATTTGGTGTATTTGTCCGCCACCTTGGAGGCGCCGTATGAGTCGGGCTTGATGCGGGCCTCGAAGCCGCTCCCGGTCACCATACCCACGATCTCGCGGATCAGCTCCCGCGTCTCCCCCACCTTGCCTACGTCCAGGTGGATCTCGATGTTGAGGTCTCCGTGGCCGCTGTCGGCAAGGAGCGCGGTGAGCCGGCTGGCCACGTCCAGGCTGAGGGAAGCCTCATAGAAGATGCGCTGGCGCAGGGAGAAAAACTTGTTCTGGTAGCGCTTGCTGTAGTAGTAGCGCGCCCCTTTACCCTCGCGGTGGACGATGATGGCGCTCACAAAGCAGACATGATCCTCCCGCGGCTGCGAGTCGCTGCCGATGATGAGGCGGTAGTTCATATCCGGCTCGGCGGAAACATATTCTAAGATGTCGGCGAAAACCTGTCGCAAGGACATGGGCCCCCTGGTGGGGCTCATGAACTCTTTGCGCACCACAGCGCGCACCTTCTTCCCCTAGACATCCTAATTCAGGAGCGTAAAGCGTCGGCTCCCCGGCCCTTCCCCGGCGGCGCGGCCGGCCGCGCGGCGCCTTTGCTAGCCTCTCGCCAAAAGGGCGCGGGTGAGGGCCGCGAACTCCCCCAGGCTCAGGGTTTCCCCGCGGCGCGCCGGGTCGATGCCGGCTGTCGCCAGGGCCGCGCTGAGCCCTTCTTTGCCGATGGCGGGCGCCAGCCCCGCCGCCAGGGCGTTGAGCACTGTCTTGCGCCGCTGCCCGAATGCCGCCCGCACCACCCGAAAGAAAAAGGCAGGATCGCCGGCTTCCACCGGCGGCGCCGGGCGCAGGCGCAGCCGAACCGCCGCCGAGGAAACCTCCGGCGGAGGAAAGAAAGCGCCCGGCGGCACTCTAAGCACCAGTTCCGGCGCGCTGTAGAACTGCACCAACACGCTCAGGCTGCCATACGCCCGGGTCCCAGGAGCGGCCAGCAAGCGGTCCGCCACCTCTTCCTGGACCAGGAGCACCGCCAGGGCCGGTGGCGTCCGGCTGGTCAGAAGCTTCACCAGAATAGGGCTGGTTATATAGTAAGGCAAATTGGCGGCCACCTTACGCGCCCCGCCGGCGGCCGGGGGAGCCAGCGCCCAGAGGGCATCCAGGTCCGCGGCGAGAAAGTCGCCCCACACCAGGTGGACGTTCTCGCAGGCCGCCAGGGTTTCGGCCAGCAGGGGCGCCAGCTCGCGGTCCCGCTCCACCGCTATCACCGTGCCGGCCCGCCGGGCAAGCTCCAGCGTAAGGTTGCCGGTACCCGGGCCGATCTCGAGCACGGTGTCCGCGGCGCTAAGTTCCGCGGACTCGGCCAGCCGGGCGAGAATCCCGGCGTCGAGGAGGAAATTCTGCCCCAGGTGCCGCTTGGCCCGGAAGCGGTGCCGCTTAAGAAGGGCGCGTGTGCTAGAAACGATGGCTCTTACCCCCTGCTCCCAACCTCTTTTTAGTATAACCTTTGCCGAGCGCCGAAATCAAGCCGGCCCCCGTTAAGCGTGAAAAAGAGGGCAGTTGCTGCCCTCTTTACTCTTGCTTCAGTACGTACACCTTCACCCGCCGGCGGCCGAAATTTACGGCCTCGCGGTGGGAGTCCATAAAAAGATCGATACGCTGGCCCTTGATGGCGCTGCCCGTATCGCCGGCCAGGGCCGGACCATAGCCCTCCACATAAAGCTGGGTGCCGAGCGGGATGACGCGCGGGTCCACCGCCACTATCCCCCGCCGGGCCGGCAGGCCCAGGGCGGTAAAGTTACCGCCGCGATCGCTAGGGCAGTATGCGGTCGCCACCAGGTCGAGCGCCCGTATGTAGCGATAGTCACGGCCGCCCCGGCTGATGGTGCCCAGGGTGCCGACGGCCACCACTTCCGTTACCGGTGGGCGCAGCAGGCGTTCGGCTACCACTTCTTCCCACTTGAGCTGACCATCTTCAAAGATGGCGCGCACCTGCCGCTCCAGGAGGCCGCTCTGGCCCGCCTGGAGAACCCGCGTTTGCCCGCGTGGCAGGTTGTCGTCTTCCCGGCGCTGCACGCTGTACGGTACGGCCACATAACGAGGCTGGAGCTTCTCCTCCACCTTAACGACGGTAATGGTTTGGCCGGCCTGGACGGGCGCTTGCCGTCCGGGCGTCACCTTATCCAAGGGGCCGAGGGCAATGCCCAGGGCCGCCAGGGCTTCGCCCACCGTCTCCTGGGCAGTGCGCGCTGCCCGGCTGCTTCCGCCCGCACACACCGTGATGGGCACCGCCCGGCGCACGGTGATGGTCATCCCACGCTTGAGCTCCGTCTCCAGCGCGGGCAGGGTCAAATCTCCCTCGCCCAGCTTTACCTTTTCTTGTTCCAAAAGTCCGGCTACGCTGTCCTTTAGGGTATCCACTACCCGGGATTCCCCGTCGACAACCAGGGTGACCTCTTTGTGCGCATCCGCGTACCCAACCACAAAGAGGGAAAGGAGCGCGGCCACCGCCAGGCCTGCCGCAGCCCAGCTTCTTACTTTCCCTGGCCGCAGGGCGGGCATCTCCGGCATACCTGGAACCCCCTTCCTTTAACCGACATCTTTTCTAATCTCTATTGTATGTCACCTATTGTACCGAATTTCTTCCTAAAAGTCAATTAAACAGGGGCTGGGTGTCAACCCTTTCGCAGGTTGGCCGACGGCAGCATGCCGGACTTCCGAATCATTGCTGCCTCCAAGCAGTGCCGCCTTAAGGGCCGCAAGGGATTCTTTCTTGAGGTTCAAGCCCTGTCAAAAAGCAAAACCCGTAAGCTCGGCCTATAGTTCTGGACGACATTAAGGTCAAGGCAAACGCATCCAAGCATAAAGCCGCGAACTATGAAGGAATGAAAAGAAAGGCAGACGAACTAAAGAAAAAGATCGAGGATCTTATCGGCGTAGCGGAACAGGCCAACTACGCGGAAGAGAGACCCCGCGCGGACCCATTCCCCGAGATGTCTGTGGCCACCGCACGCCTTCCAGCGGCTCGATAGTGTGCGGCCCCGAGAGTCGCTCCTATGTGAGGCTCTAAAAATGCAAAACCTTTTCGGAGGCGATGTCCATGCGTATCAAGGTAGCTGTCATGGGATACAAGACACTGGCGGATCTGTTCAAGAACATGACTCTGCCTCCCGACCTGGTAGGCAAAATATCCATGCAAGTTTACGATGTTCTTTTCGAAAAGGCCCTGGAAATAGCAACCAGGCTCGAGCAAGAGGAGGCCGTCGACGTCTTCGTAAGCGGCAGTGCCAATGCCAGCTTTATCAAACCGCACCTGCAGACCCCCGTGGTCAGCATCAACGTCAGTGCATTCGATCTCATGTCGGCCATCAAGACGGCTTCTTCATACGGGGGTACGGTAGCGGTGGTAAGCTTTCGCGAACCTATAGAAGGTCTTTCCGAGGTTCTTGATGTGTTGAAGCCCGAGGTTATACCCGTGATATACGATACCTACCAAGATTTGTGGGACAAGATAAGATCTCTCAAAGAAAAGAACTGTAGAGCAGTGGTAGGAGCCAGTCTGGTCTGTGAAACAGCCCGCTATCACGGACTCGAGAGCGTCCTTGTGTACTCGAATGAAAGCCTGCGCTTTGCCATCAGGCACGCATTTGAAGTCGCTCAGTCCAGAAGAAGGGAAAGTGAAAGGACCGAAAGGCTGCGGACCATAATCAACTTTGCCTACGGCGGGATTATGGTCACGGACGCCGAAGGCAGAATTATCCTGTTCAATCCGGCCGCCGAACGTATCATGGGTATCTCGGCCAAAAAGGTAGTGGGCAAGAAAGCCACTGAGGTAATAGAGAATTCCAGGATTGACGAAGTTCTCAAGTCAGGTCAAGCTGAGCTGAATCAAGTGCAGGATGTTGGCGACGTGAAAATAGTGACTAACAGAGTGCCCATCACCAACGGCCAGGAGATTGTGGGTGTCGTAGCTACCTTCCAGGACGTAGGGTCCATCCAGACGGCTACCGAAGCAATCCGGCGGTCCCAGTACAAGAAGGGATTCGAAGCAAAAGCCACCTTTAAGGACATAGTTCACAAAAGTTCAAAGCTACATTCTGTCATACATCGGGCCGTCCGGTTTGCCTACTCGGATCTGTCCGTACTCATAACAGGTGAGAGTGGTGTGGGGAAGGAGTTGTTTGCCCAGAGCATCCACAACGAAAGCCCCCGCAGGTTCGGCCCCTTTGTTGCTGTGAATTGCGCCGCCTTGTCTGAGAACCTCCTCGAGAGCGAGCTGTTTGGGTATGAAGAAGGGTCTTTTACCGGTGCTAGGAGAGGCGGCAAAGAGGGGCTCTTTGAGCTTGCCCACCGTGGCACCATTTTCCTGGATGAAATCGGAGATATCTCTCCGGGGCTGCAGGCCCGGCTTCTCAGGGTCCTTCAAGAAAAAGAGATACTCCGGGTGGGTGGAACTCGTGTCATCCCTGTGGACGTCAGGGTGATTTCCTCGACCAACAAGAACCTATGGCAGATGGTACGGGAGGGCCGCTTCCGGGACGACCTCTATTACAGACTCAGCGTGCTCACGCTGAATATTCCTCCGTTGAGAAAGAGGATTGAGGACATTCCTGCTCTTGTAGGATCGTTTTTGTCAAAGCGTCCGGAGGCAAACCCGCGGCTTCTCGAGGAAACGCGGCTTCGCGCTATTTGTAAGGTTCTGTGCAAGTATGACTGGCCTGGAAATGTGAGGGAACTGGAAAATATTATCGATCGGCTCTTAGTTGTCCTTGACGGACAAGCCCCTTCCCCTGTAGAACTTGAAACCTGCGTGGGGGATCTCCTTGTTACGTCGTGGGCGGAACGGAGTGCCGACAACTGCTACTCCTTGCAGCCTGCTGTTAGTATCGGTACGGCAGAGAAACACAAAGACACAGGCTCTACCCTTTTAAGTTTTTTCCCGAGTTTTTCCCGAACCGGTCCTGTTGCAGACAAACTTCTGGCCCGGGAACTGGAGAAATTCAAACTCGAAAAACTAGTGGAAGCTGTGAACAAGGCGGGGGGCAACAAAGCTCAAGCCGCCCGCCTGCTCGGCATAAGCCGCACCACGCTGTGGAGACATCTGAAAGATTTAGAGCGCATCAGTCCTAGCCGGTGAAATAGTCGCGGTGCCGGCGTTCCCCATGTCTTTGAGTGTTGGGTGTGAACTGTAACGTAGCCGAAACATCATATGTTCCATGATTGAAACGCACTGTGTACGTGTTGCAACACGATACCAGTGCTTTTCATGCAATATGCGTCGTCAGACGTTGGCACGGTTCTTGCTCTTTATGAAAGTCGCGAACATGTTCGGTACTGCTGAGGCTTCAGTATGTATTATTTCGAAAGCTCTGCCGTAGCTGGCTACGTTCATCTTCCAGAAGACGGCAGATGACTGGCAAGGAGGTAATTATTGCAATGAAAAAGACGACGCAGCTCAGAAAATTTCTTTCTAGCGGGAAAATCGTTGTGGCACCCGGAGCTTTCAACGCGCTTTCGGCAAGGATAATCGAACAGGCTGGTTTCCCGGCGGTTTACATGACCGGGTACGGCGCCTCTGCAGACCTCTTAGGCGCTCCCGACTACGGGCTCTTGACTTTGACCGAGATGGCCAATCACGCAGCGAGGATGGCCCAGGCGGTGAACGTTCCCCTCATAGCCGACGGCGATACGGGTTACGGTAATGCAATTAACGTCAGGCGCACTATTCAGGAATACGAAAGGGCTGGTGTCGCGGCCATCCACCTCGAAGACCAGGTAATGCCTAAGCGCTGCGGGCACATGGAAGGAAAGCAGGTGATTGACGCCAAGGACTGGGCCAAGAAGATCGAGGCCGCAGTCGACGCCAGGACCGATGGTGACTTCGTGATTATCGCCAGGACCGACGCTAGAGCGGTGTACGGTCTGGACGAGGCTCTTTCGAGAGCAAAGATGGCGGTCGCAGCCGGAGCTGACGTAATATTTGTGGAGGCCCCCCAAAGCGTCGATGAACTAAAGAAAGTCGCCGACACCATTGACGTCCCGGTTATGGCCAACATGATCGAACACGGGAAGACACCTCTGTTGTCGGTGGATGAGCTTCAGGAACTCGGCTACAGCCTGGTTATTTACCCTCTGGCGACTCTTTACATGGCAACACAGGCGATGTGCGAGGCCGTGAAGGAACTCAAAGACACAGGTACTACGGCCGGCCTTGTTGACAGAATGCTTGCTTTTCACGAGTTCAATGACCTGGTCGGGCTTAAGGATTTCCAGGCCCTCGAGCGGCAATACCAGGTCAAATAAACTGTGGCCGGCCATTTCTCGGCCGGGTAACGAAATTCCGGGGGGTGAGGTCCCAAATGGGTATGACGATAACCGAGAAAATTCTTGCGGCCCATGCAGGAAGAGATAAGGTATGTCCCGGAGAGATAGTTGAAGTCCGTCCCGATCTCCTTATGACAAACGACATTTCGGGGCCCATAGCCGTCGATGTTTTCAAGAGCATGGGAGCGGCCAGGGTGTTCAACCGGGAGAAGGTAGTTATAGTCCTTGACCACTTCACGCCGAACAAAGATGTGAAAGCGGCGAAATCCAGCAGCAAAATGCGGGAATTCGCCCAGAGCCAAGGTCTCGTTCACTTCTACGATGCAGGCTTTGGCATCGAGCACGTAGTGCTACCTGAATTAGGCCTGATTAAGCCCGGTGACTTGGTGATAGGCGCCGATTCTCACACGGTGACTTACGGCGCCCTGGGTGCATTTGCCACGGGTGTGGGAAGCACGGACCTTGCAGGGGCCATGGCGCTCGGACAGATTTGGCTCAAAGTGCCGGAGACCATAAGATTCGAATTTAAAGGCAGGCCAAACAGGTGGATAGGCGGAAAAGACCTGATCCTGCTCGCTATCGGGAAGATAGGGGTTAGCGGAGCCCTTTACTGCGCCATGGAGTTCGGCGGTGAAGCCATCGCCTCTCTGGGGATGGATGGACGCTTCACCATGTGTAACATGGCCATTGAAGCCGGAGCCAAGGCGGGGATAGTCGAACCCGATGAAAAGACTCTGGAATGGTTGAAAGAGATCAGAGCGCGCCGAGGGATGGTAGAGAAACCCGTCAGTGAAGCTGATGGTCCGTTGAACGAGGCCATTGCCCGGCTCCGTAGCGACGGGGACTGCAATTACAAGTCGATCATAACCTTTGACGTTGCGGCACTTGAACCCCAGGTTGCCGCACCCCACCTTCCATCAAATGTACGGCCGGTATCTGAAATCAAGGATGTGAAGATCCATCAGGTCGTTATAGGGTCTTGTACAAACGGTAGGATTTCTGACCTCAGGGCTGCTGCAGAGATTCTAAAGGGGAAAAAAGTCAGTAAGTGGGTGAGGACCCTTGTCATACCCGGGAGTCAAGCGGTCTACAAACAAGCTCTCGAGGAAGGACTCATCGACGTGTTTGTAGACTCCGGAGCCATCGTTTCTGTTCCTACCTGCGGGCCGTGTTTTGGCGGCCATATGGGGGCTTTGGACGAAGGTGAGCGCTGCGTGTCCACCACCAACAGAAACTTCGTGGGGCGGATGGGCCACGAAAAGAGCCAGGTCTACCTGTCAGGTCCCTACGTTGCAGCGGCCTCAGCCATAGCGGGTCGGATCGCCCATCCCGAGGAGGTGTAACGTCATGGAAGTGCGTGGCCGCGCATGGAAATTCGGGGACAACATCGACACTGACCTTATAATTCCCGGCCAGTATTTGACGGTTCAGGACCCGAAAGAGCTGGGTAAGCACTGCATGGAAGGCGCCGACCGGGATTTCGCCTCAAAGGTAAAGTCCGGAGACATACTGGTGGCTGGCCAAAATTTCGGTTGTGGGAGTTCCAGGGAGCATGCCCCTTTAGCCCTGAAATCTTGCGGAGTGGGAGCGGTAATTGCGTCTTCTTTCGCAAGGATATTCTTCAGGAACGCCGTAAACATCGGCCTTTTGGTTCTGGAATCCGAGGAAGCCTACCGCAAGACCAAACCCCAGGATGAACTCTTAATTCAACCGAAACTCGGTGTGATCAAAAACCTGACTACGGGGGAGGAGTTTAAGGCTGCTCCGTACCCACCCTTGGTCGCTGGTATCATTCAGGCCGGCGGGTTGGTGCCTTACGTACAGATGAGGTTACAGTCCTCGGAAAAGTAGCACAGGTCGGTTAGGTTATAAAGGGAGGGACAAGCGGTGGTTCGCGAACCGGTAAGGATTAAATGGATCTGGCCGGTCCTCGTCGTTATCATTTTGCTCGGGGTTCCGTGGTACCTTCCCCAGGGCACAATCGAGCCTGTAATAATGGGCTTCCCCTACTGGGCTTTTATTTCCTTCCTAATGACGGCAATACTGTCTCTCTTCCTCGGGTACGTCATCAATCGTTGCTGGGACATGGAAACTCTCCTGGATAACAGTTCCGGAAAGGGCAAGGGGGGTGAACGGAAGTGAAGCTGCCATTTATAGGCTGGCATGGAGTAATAACCATTGTAGCTTACGCCCTCTTCATACTGGGAAGCACATTGTACCTGGCTACCCGTGGGGTGAGCCGGAAGAATCTCAGCAGTTTCTACTTAGCAAACAAGGGTTTAGGACCGCTGCTCCTGTTCTTCACTCTGTTTGCGACTCAGTACAGCGGTAACACGGTTATAGGATACCCAGCCACCGCATATCGGCTCGGTTTCGCCTGGTGGCAGTCGGTACCCTACATGGTACTGGTGATCGCCGGCTACCTGTTGTTTGCTCCTAGGCTTCATGTTGTCTCAAAAAAATACGGATTCGTCACTCCCTCTGACTGGTTTGACAAGAGGTTTAACTCCAAAGCCGTGACTCTGGTTGCTACGCTTCTCATGGCATACGGGCTCTTGAACTACCTTCTGGAACAGCTCGTCGCCATGGGCCAGGCGATCTCTGGCCTCACGGCCGGCGTCATCCCATACATCTACGGGGTTATATTCCTGGTGACCATAATGCTTATTTACGAATGGATGGGCGGGATGAAAGCGGTCGCCCTAGCCGACTTTATCAATGGAGTCGTTATACTTATCGGTGTCATAGGTTTTGTGTTGCTGGCGTGGGCGAATTTTGGGTCCCTCAGTTCAGCGACACAGAATCTGATTGCGACGGCACCTAAGAAAGTGGCAGTCCCTCCGCTTCAGACCTCGGTCAACTGGATTAGTATGTATATCCTGGTCGGGATAGGGGCAGCGGTTTATCCCCACGCCATTCAGAGGATTTACGCTGCCGAGAGCGAGAAGACTCTCAAGAAGTCCCTCCTCCGGATGGCCTGGATGCCTTTCTTCACCACCGGTGTCGTGTTCCTCATCGGGATCATCGGTACCCAGGCCTTTCCGGGACTCGACAAAATGCAGTCGGAACAGCTGGTAGGGATGATGGCCAACGTGATCGCAGGAAAATCCGCGTTCAATTACTGGTTCATGATGTTGCTCTTCTCCGGCGTCATCGCGGCTATCATGTCCACCACCGACTCGGTGCTGCTGTCGTTGTCTTCTCTTTTATCCAACGACATTTACGGCAAGGTCATAAAGCCCAACGCCGATGAGGCGGAGAAGGTCATCTGGGGCAAGATCGCAGGCATAATCCTGGTCTTTTGCCTCCTCTGGATCGCGTGGAAACCGCCTGCTACTCTGGTCGAGATATTCACCCTGAAGTTCGAAGTCCTCATCCAGGTAGCACCCGCCTTCCTTCTGGGGTTGTATTGGAGAGGTCTCAGCAAGACAGGGGTGCTTCTCGGGATGCTTTCCGGAGCTATCTTGGCCGGCGGCATGACTTTCTCGGGCATGAAGACTCTGTGGGGATGGCACGGCGGTGTGCTGGGTCTTGGTCTTAACATCGCGATTGCAGTGGTTTTCAGCCTACTGTTCCCTGACAAGAAAGAGGAACAGGAACAAGCCGAAGAAGTATATTCGTGGGTCGTACAAGATTAAGATGTGTGCCAGGCACTTGAGAAAGAGCCGGGGCTAGCTGTGCTCCGGCTCTTCGGTTTCGCGGTTCCGAACCTGGCTAGGGAACATCAAGGCCGATCAGCCGGCACATCTGGGCGAGGTTCCCGGATATTCGGGCGTAAGCGGGCAGCCCGAGCACCTCATCAAGGAGAAACACTGTCCTACCGGTCTCGGTGTCAGTATCGTTCGGGAGCGAGTTCCGACCGGGCGAAGGGAGTCTTCTCGTTGGGCCATAAGTTCTCGGTGCATGGCTTCCAAGATGGCTCCCCGGAGGTCGGCCGCCACCTGCTGGGTGAAAGCCTGCACTCCCCGCTCTAGTTCTGACATATCGTGGCTCTCGCGTAGAAGGGTTAGAATTCCTTTGATCAGAAGAAGGACTGCATCAATAGCGTGGCGAATACTTAATATGAGAGATCTCACGCTCCTTGGCGGGATTTGGGTGGTTTTCCAGACCAACCCTGCGTGAGATCTCTCTTTGTATATCTCGCTAGAGATCTCCTCTTCTCCTCCTCCGTGCCGCAAATTGTCCCATACGTCCGCATTGCTTTTCCTTCCGGGTGATAACACACGCATTCACGCTCTTCTTGTGAACATCCAACCCGCTGCAACGTTCATAGGTCACTTGCATCGCCTTAACCCTCCGTTTTTCCCGGCGCGGCGATCGCCCTTATGCGATTTTCCTTCGCGCGCTCTCCCCTTGGAAGCTACATTTTGTCGTGCCCCTGCGATCGCCGAGGTCAGACTACTAATCGGGCTTATCGGCACCAAGGGAAAACGACCTTCTTCATCCGGGTAGTGCGATACAAGTTCGCCCTCTATCCATTTTCATCCTTCGTGGTGCCGCTACTTGGCGGCATGGATGACTACTAAGAGTTTACTCTACCGGCGTCAAGCCACCGTAGGTAGAACGTGCTGAAAGAGACTCGCCGCGAAGCCGGCGAGCACTGCAAAAAGAGAGCCGGGAATTAGAGAAAGAGCTGGGATACCGCTTGCCGCCTGTGCCGGCCGCGCGCCGGAGCCTGAAGTAGCTCTATCCGGTGTGGTAATTTCTGTCTCAAACTTCTTTCCCGCCGCCAGTACAATCGTTGTCCGAAATCTGGAGCGCAGCGATAAAGGCAGCGATGCTCTTCGCTCGGACGCCGGTTCGCTCGGCCAGGAGTTTTACCAGCGGGTCAGAAACCAGGGAGCAGTAGCAGGCCAGGGGTAATGCGGTGGCGACTTTGGTGACACCCAGCAGTTCGTCCAGAGAAATACCGAAGAGCTGGCCCAGCTTCACCAGCGTCTCAAGGCTGGGCTGCTTCGCCCCGCGTTCCCAGTTGGCTACAGTGGAACGTTCTACACCGACCATCCTGGCCACATCGTCCTGCCGGAGGCCCATCCTTTGGCGCAGCTTCTTTAAAGTATCTCCGAACTGGATCATGACAACCACCTCCAATGGGGTTTTAAGGTTTCCGATAGAAACCTTACTTTTTCTCAACCCCATTGACAAGTTTCCATCAGAACACATATAATGTGTCCAGGCGACACGCCAGGCAACTATGCTAAGTCCACAAAGGAGGCAGCCAATGCGCATCAGGCTGTGCAAGGCCCGCCTCGCGCTAGGTTTGACCCAATCTGAAGTGGCACGGCGGGCTGGTCTTACGCGCGCTTCCTATACAAACATCGAGAGAGGGCATAAGAATCCTTCGGTAGTCACCGCTCTGCACATCGCCCAGGTTCTCAACAGATCTGTCGAGGAACTCTTCGCCGATAAGCCCCCACCGGCCGGGCTGCAAAAGGTAGGAGAAAGACGGGGGTACAGTAGTTGACCGGCGAACACGACACTTGAGAAGGCGGTAGGCGGAGGAGGGGCGCGTAAATACAATAAAAAAGTCTTCGTACGGAAAAGCCGCGAACAACCGTGAGTGATAATGGCACAAGTATACGTTATAAGGGTGCGCGAAGGGTGGTTTTTATTACGCTCTCGCCCTATTCGCGTGGCTCTTGCCGGCCGTTCCAGGGTGGCGGCTCTCATATAAACGTAGGCGCCACGGCGGCCGACAATAAAGCCGGCGCCACCGGAATCAAATACGACGCCAGCTTTGCCGCACCTAACGGGCTTGGGGGCGTATTTTCGGAAGGAGGAGGAACAAAGGATGGTCGATGGCCCATTAACCCGAGAAGAAATCGAAGAACTGCTAGTAGCTCTGATCAAGGAAGGAATTCCGGCACCCGCCGACCGGTCCAAGCTGGAAGGAGAAGCCGGTGATTGTTTTTCCAATGAGCTGCGTGCTATGCACATGAGTTGATCATGAGGGAAGGAAGCAGCATGAAGAAGTGGTTGTTAACGGGCGCCTCGATAATTTTTACCACAAGCATAATCCTGTTCTTCTTACAAAACGGCGCAGCGGGGGCAGTTCCGGGAAGCATCACCGTACAGGCCAAAGTTAACCCTAACATCTCCGTGAGCGTCGACCCCACCAGCATATTGCTCGAAGGAATACCTGGTTCTACAGTTACCAGCAGCAGCCCGGTGGTGGTCAACGTCAAGTCTAATGTGGACTACAACTTAAGCGTCCAGGCGACCCAGGACCTGACGGATACCAGTGTGAGCCCGGCCTCGACCCTGCCTATCAGCCGCTTGAGCTGGGCGCCGGCAGGAACAGGGGCTTGGACGGCCTTTAGCCTGGCGGACACAGCCATCGCCGTTGCTGAGCCCAAGGCTGTAGGAGGCGGGAAAGACTATCTTTTTGATTACCGGTTTGTAATTGATCCAAGCGATCCTGTAGGAGCCTATTCCACGGAAATCGTCTACACCGCTGTTGCCTACTAGACCGTGCGAGGGCGAAGCAGTTGTAGTTTCTATAGCTTACCTCTTCTCTTTTTTTATCCGGCCCGGTGGTGAGGAGTAGCGCACGGCTAACTTCGCGGCCGGGGACGGAGGGATGCCGTTGAATAACCTGAAACAGAAAGCCGTGTTATTTTTTCTAAGTTTGTTCTCCTGGTTGCTTTTCAGTCCGACGGCCTATGCGGAAGTAAGGTTGGGACTCACGCCGGCTAAGGTTGAGTTGTCTCTGGCTGGCGGCGAAGGCAGCAGCGGAGAAATAATTGTGGTCAACGAAGGCAGTGAACCTTTGGAAGTAAGCTTCTACGTTCGTGACTATTACTTCACAGACGACGGCAAGATCGTTTTCGCCGAGGGCCGGGAAAAAAGGTGGTCGGCCAGCAGGTGGTTTGAAGTCGGGCGAGTCTCTGGTCACCTCTCCCCAGGCGCAAGTATCAGGCTCCCCTATCATGTGCGCGTGCCGCCAGGTGCCGAACCTGGCAGCTACTGGGCGGTCATCTTTGCCGAAGGCAGGGCGACAGGAAACAATGCGCCCACCTCGCCCCTAGGCGTTCGAGTAGGGTCAGTGGTTCTGATTACCGTTCCCGGCAACGTGATTATCAAGGGAGAAATACTTGACTTTCACGTCCCTCCAATCGGCTACAGGCAGGTTCCCTTCGCCTTCAGGTTCCTTAACAGTGGCAACGTCCACATCAACCTGCGCCCCCAGATAGAGGTGTTGCGCGGAGGCCAGATTGTCAATCGCACACAGGTGGATGAGGTTATTTCTTACCCACAGACTGTCCGCGAGGTCAAGGGCTACTTGCAGCTTGAGAATATCTGGGGGTTGCACGAGGCTGTGCTGAAAATCGAACAGGAGGGAAGTACTATGCTTTATCGGGCTCCATTCCTTTTGCTTCCCTGGCCGCAGCTCCTGGGCGGTCTTCTTCTTGTTTCTCTCCTGGCCTGGCTTATCGTGCCCAGGAGAAGGAAGCAGGCCAACTCAAGACTTGAGAAGCACCCGGCTCCCACCGCGTTGACTGCAGAGGGAGAAGAAGCGGCCGCGGTTCGCCAGGCCCTGGGCATCAGTGCGGCCCTCCCGCTCCCGGCGCAGCGCTCCTTTTCCCGGTCAGGGCGGGCGGATTTTACCAAGACGCTCAACCTCTTGATGGAAGTCATCGAACAACTAAGGCAGGAAAACGCCCTGCTAAGGCACAATCTGGAAGACCTCTCCAGCCAGGCGAGTAACGAACGCTGGGAAAAGGCGGTGGCAGAAAGCCTCATCAACGCCGAGACGGAAATCGAAAACGTCCGGGCCAAAGCTGCGGCGAGCATAGAGAGGTTAAGCCGTGAGAGCCAAAAGCAGTTGACCGAGATCGAAAACCGTCTTAGGGAAAAGTTCAGAGCATTGCTCAATGATTATAAAGCTACGCGCTCGGAGGTAGAGGAGTTTCTAGGCAGGCTTGGCAGTGCAGGAGGAGCAGAAGATGAGAGCGGGGATAATTAATCCTTTTATTGAAGAAATGGTGATGGTTTTCCAAGAGAAGCTGGCCATGGCCTGCCAAAAGAAAAACGTTTGCCTCCAGTATGTCCCAGTGACCTGGCATGCGGTAAACGTGCTTATAGACATCACGGGCGGGGCAGAAGGAGCTGTTATCTACGGCATGGAGGAAGGTACGGCCTGTGCCCTGGCCGGGGCCTTTTACAGGAATAAGTGCTTCCAGGACTATTGCTGCGAGGTCGAAGATTCGCTAAAAGAATTGTTTAACATCGTCAGCGGGCAGGCCATGAAAAAGTTAGAGAATGAAGGTCTGACTTGTACCCTGCTGGGACCGCCGTCCGTCATCATAGGGCGTCTCCGGGCCGTCTCTGTAGTACACCGTCCCCTGTTAGCGGTGATTTTGGATACGCCTGTTGGCGTGGTCCGGGTGAGTGCATCAATGGTGGAGAAGGCTGCCCGCTAAGCTGTTTTCCCGCCACGCCCTCCAGGAGGCCGGAGCAGATAAGGTCATCCCGGGAAGCCCTTCCGCCGTTCGCGGTTTACGATGAGATTGAAGACGTGCTGGCGCAAGTCAAGGGGGTAGCTCAGCCGGGGCTAGCTGTGCTCCGGCTCTTCGGTTTCGCGGTCGTTCCGAACCTGGCTATGGAAGATCTCTTCGAGCGTCGGGTTAGGCTCTCGGGTGCGCACCTGGTCGAGTACCCGTGTAACCCCGCGGGCGCGCGCGGCGGCCTCCCGGGCAGCCGCCACGGCCTTCCGATCTTCTTCCCGGCCCGCCAGAACAACTGTGCCGCCGGACGTCCGGGCACGGATGCGGCGCGCATCTACCCGCGGGTCGGCCGCCAGCTCCTCCGCGACCTCGCTTTCCACGTCGCCGTCGGTGATGTCGCCGTCGGTGCTGACCGCGATGGCGCTCGCGACGCCCCGGATCCCCAAAACGCTTCGCGCCAGGCGCTCAGCCCGTTTTTTCTTGGCGAGCACGTCGACCACGCCGGAAAGCTGAGCCTCGCCCTTCACCACATCGGCCTTCAGGCCGTAGCTCGAAAGCTGCGGGTCGCGCTCGAGTTCAGCCTGTACTTCTTCCCTGAGCCGGTCGTCATCGGACCTCTCGGGCATGCTCTTCCCCCTCTCGCAAATCCTCAAGGATAGTATGCCCCGGCCTGCGCAGGGAATCCCCAGGAAATGCTTCTAAGCCGAACAGCCGGCGCGCGTTGGCCGTAAGGTGCGGGGCGAAAGTCGGGAGCGTTTCTCCAAAGAGGGCCGCGAGCCGCCCCGCCACCTCCAGCACCCGTGCCGGCTCGTTGCGCTGACCGCGATAAGGCTCCGGGGATAGGTAGGGGCTATCCGTCTCGCAGAGAAGGCGCTCGACCGGAATCGTGGCGGCCACCTCCCGCACGCGCCGGGCGTTTTTAAACGTTACCGGTCCGGCAAAAGAGATGTAGTAGCCGAGCGCCAGGCACTCCTGAGCGAAGGCAGCACTGCCCGAAAAGCAGTGCATGACGCCGGCGCGCGGCCGCGGCCCTGCCTCCTTGAGGATCGCCAGCGTATCAGCATGCGCCTCGCGGTCGTGGATGATCACCGGCAGGTTGAGGGCTCGGGCCTGTACCAGCTGCCGGCGGAAGGCCTCCTTTTGCCGGTCGCGGTCGGGAGCGCCGTTGACGTAGTCGAGCCCGATCTCGCCCCAGGCCACCACCCGCGGGTGCTGTGCCAGCCGGGCAAGTTCGGCAAAGGTCTCAGCCTCTAGGGAAGCCAGGTTTTCCGGGTGCAGACCCACGGCCGCCCACACGCTGGCGTACCGGCCGGCCAGCTCCACCGCGAGCTTTGAGGAGGTGAGGTCGTAGCCGGCGCAGATGATCCCTTCCACGCCGGCCGCCTGCGCCCGCGCCAGCACCGCCTCGAGGTCGGGCAAAAGCTCCGGGTCCTGCAGGTGGGCGTGACTGTCGATGAGCATGGCTTTACCTGATGCGGGCGCCGCTTGCGATATCCCGGTCTACGGTGAGCACGGAGATGCTCTCCTCCTCGCCCTCGCCGGGGATGCTGGCGGCGAGCAGCATGCCGTTGGACTCGTACCCCATGAGCTTGGCCGGCTTAAGGTTCGCCACCACGACGATCTTTTTCCCGACCAGCTCCTCCGGTGTATAGGAGCGGCCGATGCCGGCCAGGATCTGGCGCCGCTCCCCGCCCAGGGCGATCTCCAGGCGGATGAGCTTCTTGGACTTGGGTACGCGTTCGGCGGCCAGCACTTCGGCCACCTTCAGCTGCACCTGGGCGAACTGGTCGATGCTGATCTTTTCTGCGGCCGCCGGGGCCGCAGCTTCTGTACTCACTTGTTTTCTCTCCTCCTTTTCGGCTTTAACGGTTTCAATACGGGGGAAGAGCGGGGCGCCGCGGCGGGTTTGCACCCCCGGGGTGAGCAGGCCCCACCGGCGCGCCGCCTGCCAGCCGGCATCGGCCGGGCTGCCGGCGAGACCCAGCTGCCGCCAGACGGCGCCCGGAGTGTGGGTAAGGTAGGGAACGAGCATCACAGCCAAGGTGCGCAGGGCTTCGGCCAGGTTGTACATCACCGTGGCCAGCCGCTCGCTTTTACCCTCGCGGGCCAGTGTCCAGGGTGCCACTTCGTCGATGTACTTGTTGGCCCGCTTCACCAGCTCCCAGATGGCCTCGAGCGCGGCGCTGATCTCCAGGCGGTCCATGGCGGCCTCCGCGTCGGCGCCCGCCGCTTGCGCCACCGCTTTCAGCTCGGCGTCCGGTCCCTCCTCCGGCCCCGGCGCCGGCACGCGCCCGTCGAAGTACTTCTCCAGCATGGTGAGCGTGCGGTAAAGGAGATTCCCCAAGTCGTTGGCCAGGTCGGAATTGATACGCTTCACCAGGGCCGCTTCGGAGTAAAAACCGTCGGCGCCGAAGGGGATCTCCCGAAGGAGAAAGTAGCGGACGGCATCCACCCCGTACTTATCCACCAGGACCAGCGGATCCACCACGTTGCCCTTGGACTTGGACATCTTGCCCCCTTCCAGCACCAGCCAGCCGTGGCCGAACACCTTTTTCGGAAGCGGCAGATCCAGCGCCATCAGCATCATGGGCCAGATAATGGTGTGGAAGCGGACAATCTCCTTCCCCACCAGGTGCAGGTCGGCCGGCCAGTAACGCTGGAACTTGCTCTCGTCCGCCGACGCGTAGCCCAGGGCGGTGATATAGTTGGAAAGGGCGTCAACCCACACGTAGATAACGTGCTTCGGGTCCCAGGGTACGGGGATACCCCAGTCGAAGGTGGTGCGGGAGACGCACAGATCCTCCAGGCCCTGCTTGACGAAGCTGACCATCTCGTTTTTGCGCGAGGGCGGCTGGATGAAGTCCGGGTTCTCTTCAATGAACTTCAGCCAGCGGTCGGCGTACTTGGAGAGGCGGAAGAAGTAGCTCTCCTCCTTGACCAGCTCCACCGGCCGGCCGCAGTCGGGGCAGACATGCCCGGCCCCCGCCTGGCGCTCCGTCCAGAAGGTCTCGCAGGGCACACAGTACCAACCCGCGTACTCGGCCTTGTAGATGTCCCCGTGGTCGTAAAGGCGCTGGAAGATGGTCTGCACCGCCTTGACGTGGCGCTCCTCGGTGGTGCGGATGAAGTCATCATAGCTGATGTCGAGCGTTTTCCACAGTTGCTTGATGCCGGCCACAATCTTGTCCACGTACTCGATGGGGGCAACGCCGTGTTCCCGGGCGATACGTTCAATCTTTTGCCCGTGTTCGTCGCTGCCGGTGAGGAACATCACGTCGTAGCCCTGATGGCGCTTGAAACGCGCCAGCGCATCGGCGGCCACGGTGGTGTAGGCATGGCCGATGTGCAGCTTGTCGCTCGGGTAGTAGATGGGCGTTGTCAGGTAAAAGGTTTTCGCTGTCACTCGGTGCTTACCCTCCTTTGTATAAAAAATCCCCTGCCCCGGCTCAGCCAGGGGCAAGGGATTTCCTCGCGGTACCACCCCAGTTCGCGCGGCTTTGCGGCCGCGCCTCGTGAGGTACAAGGCCGCAGCCTTATACCCCGGCAAGGTAACGGTTGCCTTCCCCCTACGGGGCCCGGCGCAGCGTACTCGCCCGGCCGTGCCAGGCTTTCCACCCGCGGCTTCGGGGCCATGTTCGGCAGTTTTCCGAGCACCGGCTCGCACCTTCCCCGGCTCTCTTAGGCTCGCCCGCTGCCTACTCTTCCCCTGCATCGCCTTTATCTTGCCATCCACTTTAATCGATTTTTTCTCCGTTGTCAAGTTGCGCCGCCCGGGCACTCCAGTCCTATGTCTAAAGCCTAGGTGCTCTAGGACTGGCGATGGGGTCCTCCTTCCCTCCGACGCATACTTCCTGTGTGAAATTTTATCTACCCGGTTGACTTTAATTGCCATCCTTGGTATACTTTACTTGTAAAAGGTTGTCGAAAGGGAGGGAGAAGGAGAGAACCATGATTAAGTCAACGGGAATAGTGCGGAAGGTAGACGAACTGGGGCGGGTCGTTATTCCTATCGAACTGCGCCGTACGCTGGATATAGCGGAGCGCGACGCCCTAGAGATCTACGTGGACGCTGATAAGATCATCCTGCGGAAGTACGAACCGGCTTGTGTTTTCTGCGGCAGCGCCGAAGACGTTGTCAGTTTTCGCGGGAAGAACGTCTGCCAGGCCTGCCTGCACGCCATGCAGGCGAAGGCTGTCTAACAGATCTGTCTAACAGATAAGGTAAGCTCTCTGCTGGGCGGCAGAGTCTCCCGGGCAACACGCAGCTGTTGCCCTTTTTTGTTTGGGTTTCTCCCCGGCCTACAGGGAGCCCTTTTCCTTCTTGGCTACCCAGGCGCTGTAAACCGCCCGGCGGGAGAGCCCCGAGCGCCGCGCCGCCTCGCGCAGGGCCTCCTTGCGCTCCCAGCCCTGGCGCAGCAGGTCCTCCACCAGGCGAACGGGGTCCGCTTCCAGCCGCGCCGCCGTCCCCTCTTGCTCCCCTGCCGGCCGCCCGGCCACCACCAGGCAGATCTCCCCCTTCACCTCCCGGTCGGCGAAGGTCGTTGCCAGCTCGGCCAGGACGCCGCGGCAAACCTCCTCGTGCGCCTTGGTGAGCTCGCGCACCACCGCCGCACGCCGCGCCGGCGCCAGCTCCGCCAGGTCCGCCAAGGTGCGCGCGAGGCGTGTCGGCGCTTCATAGAAGATGGCCGTCTTTTCCTCGGCCAGGGCCGCGGCCAGAAACTCCCGCCGTTCGCGCCCCTGGCGCGGTGGGAAGCCCCAAAAGGCAAAGCGCTCTGTGGAAAGGCCCGATACCACCAGGGCCAGGGCAAAGGCCGTAGGGCCGGGAACGGCCGCCACCGGTATGCCTCTGGCCGCCGCCGCCTGCACCAGGAAGGCACCGGGATCGGAGATGCCCGGCAGGCCGGCGTCCGTCACCAGCGCCAGGTCCGCGCCGCCCTCCAGCCGGGCGAGGGCCTCCGGCGCCAGAGCGCGTTCGTTATGCTCGTGGTAACTTCTAAGCGGCGTATGAATGTCGTAGTGGCTGAGGAGCTTGCGCGTGCGCCGCGTGTCCTCGGCCAGGATCAGGTCTGCCTCTTTGAGAATGCGCAGGGCGCGCAGGCTGATGTCCTCCAGATTGCCGATGGGGGTGCCCACCAGGTAGAGGGTGCCGGCCATGGGCTACCTCCGCAGCAGGGCGGCACAGAGCAGGCATTCTTCACCGCCGCGCTGGCTGCCAAAGTGCATGGGGCAGATATGGTACCCTTCCTGGTAAAGGCGCGCCAGGTTGGCATAGCCTTCGCCTAAAACCTGCTGGCGTTCCTGCGGTGTTTGCGGCGCGACGTCATTTGGCGCCGCCGGCGCAAGCTGGGCGCGGAGCTCCCGCACCGCCGCCGTAAGCATCTCCAGCTGCTTTTCCAGCCAGGCCAGCCGCGCTTCGATATCTCCTTGCTCTCCCTGCATCTTAAGAACCTCTCCTTTACCGCCAGGCGCATATCTACCTTTGCCGGTGCAAAAACGGGGGGCCAAACCCCCCCGTTTTGCGGCCTGCTTACTTCTGCAGAGCGTTCTTTAAGGCATCCAGGAATCCCTGGCTCGAGAACGTGGCCCCGCTCACCGTATCCACATCGAGCTTTTGCTGGGTCTTAACCTCTTCCACCAGCTTTTTAACAGCCGCTCCACCGACTTCCGGGGTCTCTTGTGCGGCGTCCACTTTGATGTCCGCGATCTTGCCGCCCTGTACCGTGACTTCCACGTTGATATCGCCGCCGAAGCCGCTGCCCGTACCCTTGTAGGTCCCGTCGGCGAGCTTCCCGAGGTCAACGGCCGCCGCCGGACCGGCCGTGGCAAACTTGGAGAGCGCGCTCTGCACCGCCGCCTTCACACCTTCGCTGGTAAAGGTAGCGCCGCTGACATTATCCACATTGAGCCTTTGCTCCTGCACCACGCGCTGGGTCACCTCAGGCAGGGCCTTGCCGCCCACCTCGGGGGTCTCGTGCTGTTCGGCCACCTGGATGTCGACGATCTTGCCGCCGGCCACCTTAACGGTAACCTTGATGGGACCTTCGAAGCCGTCCGCCTGACCCTCGTAGTTGCCGTCGGGAACCGCCTTGAGGTCGACCGCGGCTTGCTCCTTGGCCAGGAACTTCTTTTCAATCTCCCCGGCCATGAGCTTCAGGCCGCCGGTAACCGAACGCGAGGAGATGGTGGCGCCGGAGATGGCCTGCACGTCCTTACCCACCTGGAACGGGTCGGACACGCTCTTACCGACAAACTGCTGCTGGAACTCGGCCTCGGTGATGCGCGCGCCCAACCCCGGCGTTTCGGAATGCTCCAGCACGCGGAACCCGGTGATCTTACCCTCGCTGTCGACGCCCAGCATCAGCTTCATGAAGCCGCCGAAGCCTTTTTGCGGGAAAACAGCGACCACGCCCACCTTTTCGTCCCCTTTGAGACCCTGGTAAAAGGTCTTGCCGTCTTCTTCCGTGGTCTCGAACTTTTCAGCCGTCGGCAGCAGCTCTTTGAGCGCCGCCTCCAGCTTGGCCTGATCGTTTTTTGCGATGACCGGTGCGGTTTGGGCGTTGGTAAAGGCCAGAAGGCCCGCTGCCAGCGCGCACAGGAGCATCAGCGTAAGGCCCAGGCGCACAGGACTCTGCACAGTTGTTCTCCTCCCCCACAGTATCCTTAACCTTAACTGTATTCTACATCAAAGCAGGGCTTCCTGCCAAGCAAGGTGGCAGTTATTCCCGTTTCTTGGCACACTCCTTGCCTGCACCGTTGCCTGCTTCAAATTTTAGGCAGCACATCAGCCGGCCGCAGAGGCCCGAGATCTTGGTGGGGTTAAGGGAGAGGTTCTGCTCCTTGGCCATGCGGATAGAAACCGGCTGGAATTCGCCCAGAAAGCTGCTGCAGCAACAGACGCGCCCGCAGGGCCCTAGCCCGCCCAAAAGTTTTGCCTCATCGCGCACACCAATCTGCCTCAGTTCAATGCGCGTGCGAAAAACCGAGGCCAGGTCGCGCACCAGCTCCCGAAAGTCAACGCGGCCTTCCGCCGTAAAGTAAAAGATGATTTTGGAACGGTCGAAGGTGTACTCCACATCAACCAGTTTCATGGGCAGGCCGTGGGCGGCGATCTTCGCCTGGCAGATCTTAAAGGCTTCCTTCTCCCGGGCCTTGTTCTCCTTGACCTGCTGCCGGTCTTCCGGGGTGGCCGCCCGCATCACCTGTTTCAGAGGGGCCACCACATCTTCATCGGGTACCTCGCGCGGGGCCATCACCACCTCGCCGAACTCCACCCCGCGCGCCGTCTCCACTATCACATGACTGCCCTGCGGCAGCTCGAGTTCTCCCGGGTCAAAATAGTATATTTTGCCCGCCTTCTTAAAGCGGACTCCCACCACGCGTTGGATAGCACCTTCGCCTCCTTTAGCGCCGCTGCGGCCACCTGTCCGTCCCCGCGGCGACGATAAGTTCCACCAGGAGCGCCTCGAAAGCCAGGCGCACATTGACATTGCTGCGCCCGGAAAACCGGCGCGCCGCCTTTTCAATGGCCTGGTTGGCGCGCACCAACTCCACCGGCCGATAGAAGGCCGCCACCCGGTCGATGGCCGCTTCGGCCCCTTGAAAGCAGATGAGGTCACGGCACCCGGTAAGCCACACCAGAAGATCGCGGTACCAGGCACCCAAAAGGGTTAGAAACCGGCCGGCGTCCTGGGCGAAGGCCTCCGCCGCCGTCACCAAAGCACCTCGGCCGGCGGGAAGACGCGGCGCCAGCGCCAAAAAAGTCTCCTGGGCACGGCGCCCTTCCTCCTCCAGCCAGCCCGCCGCCGCTTTTACATCCCCGCCCGCCAGGTAGGCCGCCCGGTGGGCCAGCTGCGGCGCGTGGCCCTCCGCCACCAGCAACTCTGCCGCCTTTTCCGGCGGCAAAGGGTGAAACGGCACCACTTGGCAGCGCGAGACAACGGTAGGCATCAGCGCATACGGTCGCTCCGCGCTGAGGAGGAAAAAGGTATCCGCCGGTGGCTCTTCCAGTACCTTAAGGAGGTGGTTGGCCGCCTCCGGCAAAAGTTTATCCGCCTCTTTTACGAGGTATACCTTGGCCCGGCCGACCAGGGGAGAATTGCCCACCGCGCGGCAGAGCGCCCGCACATCCTCCAGCCGCAGGTAACGCCCACTGGGGGCAAAAGTCCGTACGTCCGGGTGCGTCCCCGCCGCGATGAGGTGGCAGCTGCGGCAGCGGCCGCAGGGCGTACCCGGGCCGGTTTCGCAGTTCAAGGCCTGGGCCAGCCAGCGGGCCGCCTCCTCCTTCCCCCGCCCGTCCGGGCCGAGGAAAAGGTAGGCATGGGCAACGCGGCCGGCGGCCACGGCGCCCGTCAGCAACCGGCGCGCCGCCCTTTGTTCACTCTCTTCCCACACCATAGCTACTTCACAGCTTGTGGAAATCCTCAACGCTGAGAACGAAGACAGTGGCCCCACCCACAGTAACCTCCACCGGGTAGGGGACGTAGCTGTCCACCGACCCGCCCAGCGGT
Source organism: Gelria sp. Kuro-4 (assembly GCF_019668485.1). NCBI lineage: Bacteria > Bacillati > Bacillota > Clostridia > Thermoanaerobacterales > Thermoanaerobacteraceae > Gelria > Gelria sp. Kuro-4. The sequence continues at coordinate 440,829 of NZ_AP024619.1, forward strand.
ACCCAGGGGGTCACCACCTGGGTGCGGGAGCGGCAGGTTTCCTCGATGAGCTTCAGCGCTTCCCCCACCTTTTCATCCTCCATACCGATGAGCAGGGTGGTATTGCCCTGGCGCAGGAACCCGCCCGTGGTGGCCAGGCGCGTGGCGCGCTGGCCGGCGGCCAGGAGTTTTTCCAGCAGCCGGCCGGCGTCTTGATCCTGAACCACGGCGATGATCAGTTTCATCTGTCGCCCTCCCTTCGGGCTTGTGCCAACCTCGCGGCGACAAGCCGCCGCACCTGGGCCTGGATCGCGGCCACCGGCCCATTGCTGTCGATAACAACCACGCGTTCCGGTTCGGCCCGGGCGATGGCCAGGTACCCCGCCCGCACGCGCTCAAAAAAGGCCAGATCTTCCTGCTCCAACCGGTCCGCCCGTGCTGCGCGCGCCAGCGCCTGCTCGGGAGCAAGATCGAAGAGGAAAGTCAGGTCCGGCCTCAGCCCCCCGGTGGCCCCGGCCAGTACTGCCTCCGCCCAGGAGCGCTCCAGGCCCCGGCCTGCCACCTGGTAGGCCAGGGTGGAATCGCTGTAGCGATCGGCAAGCACCAGCCGCCCGGCCGCCAGGGCCGGCCGGATCACCCTGGCCACGTGCTCGGCGCGGGCGGCCGCGTAGAGGAGAAGCTCCGCTACGGCGCTCACCGGCTCCGGCCCCGGCCTGAGGAGAAGGCGCCGGATTTCCTCGCTGAGCCAGGTACCGCCCGGCTCGCGCGTCAGCACGGGCTCCTCCCCCTGCTCCCTGAGCCACTCAGCCAAAAGTTCCAGCTGGGTGGTCTTGCCGCAGCCATCAATCCCCTCCACCGTGATAAACAAGCATCATTCCTCCACCACCGCCACCAGGGGCTCACCGCCCTCTCCCGGTGTCAGTCCGTGTAGCTCAGTGCCCGCTGCTTGCAGGGCCTCGCCGGCCGCCAGCACCTCCGGCGTCAGCTCTTCCCCCGGCCAGGCGAGGGGGACGCCCGGCGGATAGGGCACCACCGCCCGCGCCGCCACCCGCCCGCGCGCCGCTCGCCAGGGCAGGTACGCTTTGGGCGCGAAGGCCGCCGCGCGCGGCCGCAGTCGCTGGACCGGGCGGGGAAGTTCGGGGAGCTCCCCCACCCGCGCCTTCTCACCCCGGCGTTCCCGCGCCAGGGCCGCCAGGGCCGTAAGCAGCCTTTCCCCGTCTTTTTCGCCGTCCGCCGGCGTAAGGACAAACAGCACCGTCCTCAGATCGGCCAGCTCCGCCTGAATCCCGTGCGCCCGCCGCAGGTAACAAGCGGCCTCCCGCCCGGTAAGCCCCAGGCCGGACACACGCACGGTCAGCTTGCACAAGTCCTGCCCCGTCACACCCGGCCAGCCCGCAGCCTCCAGGCAGGCCAGCCCGGGAAGGCGGGCCGCGCCGCTGCGCACCATCCGGGCAAGCTCCAGCGCCCTTTGCCAGGCCGCACGCCCGTTACGGGCGGCCTGCCGCCGGGCCAGGTCCAGCGAAGCCAAAAGAAGATAAGAAGGGCTGGAGCTCTCCACCCAGCGCAGCGCCTCCGCCACGGCCGCCGCCGGCACCCGCCCGCCGCCCAGGTGCAGCCAGGAGCTCTGCGTGAGCGAGCCCAGGAGCTTATGCGTGCTCTGGGCCGCCAGGTCGGCACCCAGGGTAAGGGCCCCCGGCGGCAGCTCCGGGTGCAGGTAGAAGTGCGGCCCGTGCGCCTCGTCGGCAATTACGGTAAGTCCGGCGGCCTGTGCCGCTGCAATAAGCTCCCGGGCCGGGCCGACCAGGCCGTGATAGGTGGGATGGACCAGCACCAGGGCGGCTGCACCCGGCGTCTGCCGGATGAGCGCTTCCACGGCCGTCTCGTCCCAGCCGCCCGGGAGGCCCCACTCCTTGTCCACCTCGACGGGATAAAAAACCGGCTCCAGGTCGGCCAGGATTGTGGCCGCAAGGAGCGAGCGGTGGGCGTGCCGTGGTAGGAGAATGCGCTGCCCCGGGCGGGTAGCGGCCAAAACCGCCGCCACTAGCCCGGCCGTTGTTCCGCCCACCAGAAAAAACGTCGCCCGGGCGCCGTAAAGCTCCGCCGCCAGCTCTTGGGCCGCCCGGACGGCCCCCGCCGGCGCATGCAGGTTGTCTAAACCCGGTAGTTCCGTAAGATCATACTTGAAGACAGGCCGGCCCCACGCCGCGCCCAGCTCCGGCGGCGCCCCCCGCCCCCCTTTGTGTCCGGGGACGTGAAAGGCGGCATAGCCGTGACGCACGTGTGCCACCAGCGCTTCCCAAAGGGGTGCCCTTTCCTGTCTCTGCACTTATTATACCGTCCCTCCGCGCCGATGTACAGGGAAACTACGCCCAGAGAAGTTTGAGGCGTTCGCGAAAGAAGTCGTACTCCCGGTCGCCGGCCTGAAGCCGGACAATTCTGGCTTCGCAGCGTTCACAGATGTAGCATCCCCGGATGGAAAGCCCCTCTTCGCCGGCAGCGGCGCAGATGATGCAGGGGCCGCAGGCAGCCGGGGCGGCTTTTGTGCTTTCAGCAGCGGCCACCATAGCACGTCACCTGCCTGGGATAAGTTTCGGCACCGTAGCGCCGATTCCTGCTGTTTGTTCTAGTCTATGCTGCTTCGCCTGCGACGTGAAAAAAAGGCGCCGGTTTACCGGCGCCTCGCGTTCAGGGTTCCTTACGCCTCGCCGCAGCGCTTCAGGAGCTTCTCCCACTCCTGGTCGACGCGCCGCTGGAACTCCTCAAGGAGCGGTTTGTTCGCCTCGGTGAACAGGTGGCGGAAGCGACCCTGCTTCTTCAGCCACTCGACGAGGGGCTTCTTTTCGCGCGGCTTATAGGTGAGGCGCCACTCGCCGTTCTCCACCTCGTAGAGCGGCCAGTAGCAGGTCTCCACCGCCAGGCGGGTCATCTCGATGCCCTCCCGGGTATCGTACCGCCAGCCGCGCGGGCAGGGGGCCATGGCGTTGATAAAGGCCGGCCCGTCCACCGCCAGGGCCTTTTGCACCTTGGCGATGAGGTCGTTGAAGTGGCTGGGCGCCGCCTGCGCCACGTAGGGGATGTTGTGGGCCGCCATGATGGCCGCGAGATCCTTGCGCCACTGTACCTTCCCTGGGATGACTTTGCCGGCCGGGCTGGTGGTGGTGTCGGCAAACTGCGGCGTCGCGCTGGAGCGCTGAATGCCGGTGTTCATGTAGGCGCCGTTGTCATAGCAGACATACACGATGTTGTGGCCGCGTTCCATGGCACCGGACAGGGACTGCAGGCCGATATCGTAGGTACCGCCGTCGCCGCCGAAGGCGATGAACTTAACCTCTTTATCGATCTTGCCCTGCTTTTTGAGCGACCGGTAAGCCGTCTCCACGCCGCTTAAGGTCGCCGACGTGTTCTCAAAGGCGTTGTGAATCCAGGAGCAGCGCCAGGCGGTGTAAGGAAAAATAGTGCTGGCCACTTCCAGGCAGCCGGTGGCGTTGGCCACCACCACGGGCGTGTCCCCGGCGGCCATGGCTACCTGCCGGACCACTACGGGGGCTACACAACCCGCGCACATGCGATGTCCGGGGGTGAAGAATCCCTCGTGCTCCGAGAGTTGTTTGAGATTAGCCATCTACTGCCACCTCCTATTCCCGCACACCCAGGTAGTTGACGGTTTGGACCGCCGCACCCGTGCGGGCAATCTCGGCCAGATCCTGGTAGACCTTGCGGATGTGATCCAGGTTCACGTCGCGGCCGCCCAGGCCGTAGATGTAGTCCACCACCGGCGGGCGCTGCTTGGCATCGTACATGGCGGCCCGCACCTCGGTGAAGAGGGGCCCGCCGAAACCGCTGTAGCTGTCGGCCCGGTCCAGAACAGCGACGGCTTTGCGATCGCCCAGGGCAGCGGCCAGCTCCTCGTGCGGGAAGGGACGGAAGACGCGCAGCTTGAGCAGCCCGGCCTTGACGCCCTGCTCCCGGAGCTCGTCCACCACCAGGCGGGCCGTGCCGGCCGTAGAAGAAAGCACCACAATGGCCAGTTCGGCATCGTCGAGCTTGTAGGTGTCGAAGAGGCCGTACCGGCGGCCGGTGAGCTCGGCGTACTCCTTTGCCACCTGAAGGATCACCGGCTTCGCCCCGGCCATGGCCGCCGCCTGCTGCCGCTTGAACTCCATGTAGTAGTCGTACAGGGCCAGCGGGCCTACCGTAACCGGGTGGTCAACATCGAGGAGGGAAGGCCGGTGCGGTTTAAACTCGCCGATAAACTTCTGCACGTCCTGGTCGGACAGGATCTTAAGGTTCTCCATGGCGTGGCTGATGATGAAGCCGTCCATCATCACCATGGCGGGGAGAAGGACGCCCGGGTGCTCGGCGATGCGCACGGCCTGGATGAGGTTATCGTACGCCTCCTGCGTGTTCTCCGAGTAGATCTGAATCCAGCCCGAGTCGCGGGCGCCCATGGTGTCGCTGTGATCACCGTGGATGTTGATGGGGCCGGAGAGGGCCCGGTTCACCACCGGCATCACGATGGGTAGTTGGTTGGAGGCCGCAATGTAAACCACTTCCCACATCAGGGCCAGGCCCTGCGAGGAGGTCGCCGTCATGGCCCGCACGCCGCTGGCCGCCGCACCGACGGTGGCGCTCATGGCGGAGTGTTCGCTTTCGACCGTAATAAATTCCGTCTTTACCTGACCGTTGGCCACGTAGTTGGAGAAGATCTGAACGATTTCCGTCTGCGGCGTAATGGGGTACGCGGCGACGACGTCCGGGTTGATCTGCTTCATGGCCAGGGCCATGGCTTCATTGCCGGTCAGGGCAATTCTCTCTTGCATTCCTCTTCCTCCCTTCCGGTTACTTATCGCCGCTGTCGCTCTCGTTCACCATTTCCAGGGCCTTCGGCTTCGCCGGGCACTCGTTGGCGCAGATGCCGCAGCCTTTGCAGTGCTTGTAATCGATGCCGATCACCTTGCCGTCCTGGGTCATAATGGACGCATCCGGGCAGAACACCCAGCAGCGCAGGCAGTGGATGCAGCTTTGTGCGTTCCAGATCGGCTTGATGGAGCGCCAGTCGCCGGTCTCGTAGTCCGCGGCATTGCCGGGTTTTTCAATCCAGGCCGCCTTGGGTACTTCCTTCCAGGTAAGGAGCTTGCTCACTCTCCCTGCACCTCCTCGTACGCCCGCCGCACGGCCTTGAGGTTGCCCTCCACCACTTCGGGGCGACCGGCAAACTTCTTGGACAGCTTTTTCTGGGTATCCTCGAGCAGGGCATCCAGGTTCATAATCCCTGTCACCTTAATGAGGGCGCCCATGAGGGGGGTGTTAGGAATGGGCCGGCCGATGGTTTCTTCGGCAATGCGGCTGGCATTTACCGTGTACACCTTGCGGCCGCTGAGCTTCATGGCCCGGCGCATCTCGGCGGGGGTACGGTCGGTGTTGATGAGGATGATTCCATCTTCGGGTACGCCCGCGGTGACATCACCTTTGGCCAACAGGGTGGGATCCAGCACCACCACGATCTGGGGCTCGGTCACATGACAGTGGACATCGATGGGCTCGTCGCTGATCCGCGTAAAGGCGAGCACCGGTGCACCCATCCGCTCCGGACCGTACTCCGGGAACCCCTGAATGTACTTGCCCACCGACGAGGCTGCTTCCGCCAGGAGCTGGGCCGCCGTCTTGGCACCTTGGCCACCGCGGCCGTGCCAGCGAATCTCGAGAAGCTTTGCCATAAATATCCTCCTTCCTCCGTGCTCGAAGGCACTCTTCCTAGCCCTTCCCAACGCTGAGGCCCCTTCCGTGCTCCCCACCTCCTTTGGGCCGGCCGCGTAAGGAGGCTGAGCTTCCGTCCGGCTGTAGTATAACACTGGAAAGCAAAAAAACCCCTCGCGGGGGTGGGTGAATACAGTATACACACCTTACGCCCAGGTGCCCGTATTCAAGTATACCAAACAAGCGGACTGGGCGTCAAGGAAAATTGTCACGCATCTGGCAGGGCGGTCGAGGGGGTGGGCCCTACACGCGCAGGAACTGCAGCAAAACGAGGAGAACCACCCCCGGGACGCCCAAAAAGCCGGCCACCAAGGCGGTGATGGGGTTAATCGGGATAAAGAGGCCGAAGTAGCCGCCCACCAGGTTTACCACCCAGAGCACCACGCCGCCGATAAGGCCGTTGTAAAGGAGCCGCAGGAGTATCTTCAGCGGCACCAGGAGCAGGCGGGCGATCAAATAAAGCAGAAAGAGCCCGAAGGCGTAGGCGATGATGATGTTGATGTTGAGATCCACGGAAACCCCTCCCCGGCGGCAGCGGGCCGCACAACCTGTCTAACAGAGTATACGGCCCGGGGCAGGAAAATATGTCTCAGCCGGCCTCAACCTGTTCCCCCGCAGGCCCGCGCCTGCTTGAGAAGGTAGGTGTAGCGCCGCTCGGCCGCCTCCAGGTTAAAGATGGCGAAGTCGATAAGGTCCGGGTCGGTAACGGTCTCGAAATACTGGCGCGCCGCCACCCAATCGGCCTTGGCCTCCTCCACCGCGGTGTAAAGGTCCGTAACCGGCAGTGCCGTCCGCGGCGGCTCGAAAAAGCCCGCCGCCAGGGTAGCAGCTTTGGCTAAAACGGCCTTAAGGTTTTCCTCGAGACGCGCATCCATGTTTTCCCCTCCTGGGTTTTCTTTCCTTTCTTCAGGATAACCAGGAGGGAACACACCCATACCTCTACAGCTCGCGCCGCCCTTCCAGGGCCTTGGCCAGCGTCACCTCGTCGGCGTACTCCAGGTCCCCGCCCACCGGCAGGCCGTGCGCCAGGCGGGTGGCCTTCACGCCCAGCGGTTTAAGGAGCCGAGCCAGGTAAGCAGCTGTAACCTCGCCTTCCACATTCAGGTCGGTGGCCAGAATAACCTCTTTTACCTCCCCGCTTCCCAAGCGGGCCAGAAGTTCCTTAACCCTGAGTTCGTCGGGACCGATCCCCTCCATGGGGGAGATCGCCCCGCCCAGCACGTGGTACAGACCCTTGTACTCATGCGTCTTTTCCATGGCCACCACATCCCGCGGCTCCTGCACTACGCAGATGACGCTGTGGTCGCGCCCCGGCCCGGTGCAAATGCCGCACGGGTCGGAGGTGGCCAGGTTGCCGCACACGGAGCAGTGCCGCACCTTTTCCCTGGCTTCGGCGATGGCCCCCACTAAGCGCTTCACCGCCTCCGCCGGTGAATCCAGCAGGTGGAAGGCCAGGCGTTGCGCGCTGCGCGGGCCGATGCCGGGAAGCTTGCGCAGCTCCTCAATCAGCCGTGCCATGGGTTCAGGATAGTACATGTTCGGCTCTCCCTAGAATCCCGGCAGCCCCAGGCCCCCGGTGAAGCGGGACATAGCCTCGGTGAGCATCGCGGTGGCCTTGCGCAGGGCCTCGTTGGTGGCGGCCGCAATCAGATCCTGGAGCATCTCCAGGTCGTCCGGGTCCACCGCCGCCGGGTCGATTTTCACCGCCACGACCTCCGGCCGCCCGTTGACCGTTACGGTAACCGCCCCGCCGCCGGCGCTGGCTTCCACCGTACGCGCGGCCACCTCCTCCTGCACCCGGGCCATCTCGGCCTGCATCTTCTGTGCCTGTTTAAGCAGTTTGTTCATGTTACCCATGCCCATGGCCGTCACTCCTTCTCTTCCTCATCTTGAATAGTCACCTTGTCCGCGCCAAAGAGCGCGCGGGCTTCCCGCACGCCCGGCGGCTCTTCCGCCGCCGTCCCCCCGCCCTCACGCCGGGAGGCGGCCACAGGCGCCGCTTCGGCCCCCGCCTGCACCTTAAGCGGCACCTTGAGTACCGCCAGAAGAGCCGCCTCCAAGGCCGCCGTCTTCTCCGGCTGCGCAGCTACGTTCTTAATGCCCTCCGCGGTAAAGGACACCGCCAGCCGGCCGTCGGCCAGCGCCGTCGGCTGCCCGTAGCGCCACACGGCCTCCAGCGCCGGCCCGTGGGCCTTGATCTCCTCCAGGATGCGCGGCCAGGCCGCCTGTACAGCGTCCAGCGTTACCGCACCCCCGGCGCTCTCCTTACGGGGCACGCACGCTGCCCCGCCACCGGCCGCAAGGGCCTCCGGGGCCGGTGCGGGGGCGGGCGGCGCCGAGGCTGCAGGGCCCGCCTGGTCCGCGCGGGCCGGGGGGGCGGGGGCGGCCGCAGCTTCCGCTTCCCCCGCGAGGCAAAGGCCGGTCAAGGCCGTTTCGAGCACAATCCAGGGCTGGGCGGACCAGCGCAGCGTGCCCTCCTCGCTACCGAGCTCCGCGAGGGCCTGCTGCACCCGCGCGGCCGGCCAGTCGCCCGCCGCCTTTTTCAGGTCCGTTACCTCCTCCGGACTGAGCGAAAGGAGCGCTCCCGCATCGTGGCACACCTTAAGGAGCAGCAGGTTGCGCAGCCAGAGGAGCAGGTCCTTAAGGAAAAGCCGCGGGTCGCCGCCCGCATTCCGCAAGGCGGCCAAAAGCTCCAGGACGCGCCCCGCATCCCGGCGGCCCAGGGCGGCGATGATTCCCGCCAGGGTCTCGCCGGGGGGAGCGCCCAAAAGCTCCAGTACATCCGCATGGTGGATGGTACGGCCGCTGAAGGAGATGCACTGGTCCAGGAGCCCCAAGGCATCGCGTAGGCTGCCCTCGGCCGAGCGTGCGATAAGCCCCAGCGTGCGCGGCTCGAGCTCAAGGCCTTCCGCCGCCGCCACCCGCTCCAGGCGGGTGCGGATGGTCTCCGGGCTGAGGCGGTGGAAATCAAAGCGCTGGCAACGCGAGAGGATGGTGGCCGGGATGCGCTCCGGCTCGGTGGTGGCCAGGATAAAGACCACGCGCGGCGGCGGTTCCTCCAGGGTCTTCAAGAAAGCGTTGAAGGCCTCGGCGGTTAACATGTGTACCTCGTCGATGATGTATACCTTGTAGCGGGCCTCCGTGGGGGTGAGATTCACCTGGTCCCGCAGGGAGCGGATCTCATCGATGCCCCTGTTGGAGGCGGCGTCCATCTCCAGCACGTCCAGGCAGTAGCCCTCACGGATGCGCGTGCAGAGCGCGCAGCGATCGCACGGCGTAGGGGTGGGACCGCGCTCGCAGTTTAGGGCCTTGGCCAGGATTTTGGCCATGCTGGTTTTCCCCGTGCCGCGCGGGCCGCAAAACAGGTAAGCGTGGGCCAGCCGCCCGCCGGCAATGGCGTTCTTTAGGGTGCGGCTGACGTGTTCCTGTCCCAGCACCTCAGCGAAGGTTTGCGGACGCCAAGCCCGGTAAAGGGCGCGGTAAGTCATGAGCGCACCTCCCACTAGACCCCCTTGCTGCTGCACGGCACTTGGGCACTTGGGCCTTCCTCTTCGGCGCCTTTCACCCCTGCTTCTCCCGCGAGGCTGCCGCGGCTGTTGTTTTTCAGGATAGCTCAAGTCTTTTCCCTGGTGCCACCTGTAATATTCGCAGCGCTCTAATTAAACTCCTGCCGTAAATACCAAGAAAGGCAGCACCCTTGGCTGCCTTAAAGCTTTGTTCTCCCACTGCCTGTTACTTTTCTACCACTTAATGCATACCGATCGCGAAAAGAAGCCCCATATGGTAAAGCACCACCGTCAACGGAACAATCGACAATAATACCAGCCAGCGTCTTTTCATCGCCAGCCCTGACACAAGCATACTCATACCCAGCACCGCGAGGATCTTGATAGCCGTGATCGTCATGATCCAACCTCTTAACGGTACAAAAATCCTGGCCGTGCACCTGCCGTCGACAGGGCCTTCCGGGCGTTACCCCGGCAGCCGGCTCCAGCCAGGTTTCCCTGCGGCACACGCAAGGGTTCACTTACCGCTGCTCCCTCCCGGGCCTGACGGGGTTCATGAATTTACGTTGCGCAGGACCCAGCTTTCCTCACTGCTTACCGCGGCCGGACCCCACAAGACCAGGCCTCGGGCAGGAATTCGACCCTGCTCCAGCGGATTGCAGGTACAGGGCACCGCTACCTCCCCGTCTAGCACGGCCAAGCCTTAAACCTAGTAATATGGCGGAGAGGGTGGGATTCGAACCCACGAGGCAGAGAACTTCCGCCTACCCGCTCTCCAGGCGGGCGCCTTCGACCAAACTCAGCCACCTCTCCGCATAGTCAGGTCACCAAAATTGTATATTGAATTGTAATGGCGGAGAGAGTGAGATTCGAACTCACGAGGCAGGTTAACCGCCTACTCGCTTTCGAGGCGAGCGCCTTCAACCAGCTCGGCCATCTCTCCACCTAAACTTTTTCACTTTGCCGGAACCTGTGCTCGCCGGATCGAACCCCTGCCGTAAGATCAGGTACACCTTCAGCGTCCTGCTCAGTTGAGCACCGTACGCGGACTGCCTTAATCCTCCCGCCGGCGGCGCCGGCGGAAGAACTCCCGCAGCAGCTCACCGCACTCGGCGGCCAGCACCCCACGCACAACCTCCAGTCGATGATTGAGCCGTTCGTCCTCCACCAAGCGATAGAGGGAACGGACGGCTCCGGCCTTGGGATCGTCGGCCCCGTACACCAGGCGTTCCACGCGGGCCAGGACCAGCGCCCCGGCGCACATGGCGCACGGTTCCAGGGTCACGTACAAGGTGGTGCCGGTGAGCCGCCAGCCGCCCAACTCGCGCGCCGCCGCCTGGATGGCCAGGAGTTCGGCGTGCGCCGTCGGGTCCTTGGCCTCTTCCCGGCGGTTGGCGCTTTCCGCGATGATGGCTCCGCCGCGAACGACAAGCGCCCCCACAGGGACTTCTCCCCGGGCGGCCGCCGCGCGGGCCAGTTCCAGGGCCCGCTGCATGTAAAACTCGTCGTCTGCGCCGGTCAAAACCATCACCCGAGCTTAAGGTACCGCCCGTCGTCGCCACCCCGGGGTGTTTCCCCGGGTGTGGGGAGCAAAAATCCCGGCTGTGCCTTTCGCATGGGGCATAAACATGCCTCCGCGCGAACGGCGGCATAAAAATGGTGTCCCTAGGAGGACTCGAACCTCCGGCAGACGGGGATTAGGAATCCCCCGCTCTATCCACCTGAGCTATAGGGACAAGTATGGCGCGCCCGGAGGGGTTCGAACCCCCGACCTTCTGATTCGTAGTCAGACACTCTATCCAGCTGAGCTACGGGCGCGCGTAAATATGGCGGAGAGGCCGGGATTCGAACCCGGGGTACAGGTTTTCGCCTGTACAATCGCTTAGCAGGCGACCGCCTTCGACCTACTCGGCCACCTCTCCGTATTTTAAGGGACCAAAGCGGAGAATGCAAGGGGCAATTGGCGGAAGGGGTGGGATTCGAACCCACGGCTCTTGCGAGTCACTGGTTTTCAAGACCAGCTCCTTAAACCGCTCGGACACCCTTCCCTGCTGGCGTCCGCCGCCCATGGCGGCGAGCCGCCTTGGACGGTACAGCTATACTATAGCACAGCCCACCTTGCCCTGTCAACCTGCCCGGCGAGCGGCGGCAGGCGCCCTGCGTGCCGCAGCACTCGCCCGGACGAGGGGCCTGGGCCCTGGAGAAGCGTCCCCGCTCGGATGAGAGGGCCCTTCGTCGGCTTGCGCCGGCAGAGAAGCGGCCCCGGCGCAGGTGCGAGGCCGGCTTTCGCAGCCGACCTCGGTCCCCCAAGAGAAAAAGGCCCGGGGACACCCCAGCGGCGCTTTTATTTGATGACCTCGCTCCCGCCCATGTAGGGCCGCAGGACCTGCGGCACCACCACCGAACCGTCTTCCTGCTGGTAGTTTTCCAGGATGGCCGCCACCGTACGGCCCACGGCCAGGCCTGAGCCGTTCAGGGTGTGAACGTACTCCACTTTGGCCTTGGGTGCGGGACGGTAGCGGATGCCCGCCCGGCGGGCCTGGTAGTCGCGGAAGTTGCTGCAGGAAGAAATTTCTTTGTAGCTCCCGTAGCTGGGCAGCCACACCTCGATGTCGTACGTCTTGGCCGAGCTGAAGCCCAGGTCGCCCGTACACAGGGTGACCACGCGGTAGGGTAGCTCCAGAAGCTGCAGCACCTCTTCTGCGTCGCGGGTGAGCTTCTCCAGCTCGTCCCAGGAGGTCTCGGGCGTGGTGAACTTCACCAGCTCCACCTTGTTGAACTGGTGCTGGCGGATGAGCCCGCGGGTGTCGCGCCCCGCCGCCCCGGCCTCGGCCCGGAAGCAGCCGCTGTAGGCGACGTAGTAGATGGGCAGCTTCTCTCCGGCCAGGATCTCTTCCCGGTGCAGGTTGGTCACCGGCACCTCCGCCGTGGGGATGAGGTAGTAGTCCAGCCCCTCGAGTTTAAACATGTCCTCTTTGAATTTGGGCAGCTGCCCGGTACCCACCATGCTGTCGCCGTTCACCATGAAAGGTGGGAAGATCTCGGTGTAACCCTGCTTCAGGTGCAGGTCCAGCATAAAGTTGATGCAGGCGCGCTCCAGCCGGGCGCCCAGCCCTTTGTACACGCTGAACCGCGCGCCGGTGATCTTGCGCGCCCGGTCAAAATCCAGGATGTCGAGGTCGGTGCCGATATCCCAGTGGGCCTTGGGTTCAAAGGTAAACTTACGGGGTTCGCCCCAGGTGCGCACCACCGGGTTGTCCGCGTCGGACTCCCCTTCCGGGACGCTCTCGTCGGGAATGTTCGGGATGTAAAGGAGCGTGCGGTTCAGCTCCTCCTCCACCGCCTTCACGCGGTCATCGAGCTCCTTGATCTTTTCGGACACAGCGCGCATCTCGGCGATAAGCTCCTCCGCCGGCTCGCCCGCCTTCTTGCGCCGGGCGATCTCCTCGGACTCGCTGTTGCGGCGCGCCTTGAGCTGCTCCACCTCGCCGAGGAGCCGCCGCCGCTCTTCGTCGAGCCTCAAGAAGTCATCCAGGTCGGCGCTCACATGGCGCTTACGCAGCGCCTCCCGCACCACCTCCGGATTGGCTCGTACAAACTTGGCATCTAACACGCTTATCCCTCCGTATGTGTATTGGCAACAAAAAAGCTCGTCCCCAGCAGGGACGGGCTCGCCCGCGTTGCCACCCTGGTTGGCCCCAGGCCCACCTCGGCGGTTATAACGGCACCACCGGAACGGCTTCGACCGTCGGCTCCAGGACGGATTCCCCCGGCTCCGGCACCGGCTTACACCACCCGCCAGCTCTCTTCGCCCGGACAACCGGCGTAGTTTTTCCCTTCCTCGCCGTGGCTTGTCTTAGTTTAATTATACAGGAGCAGTTTAAAAAAGCAAGCGACCTAGCACTCGGGTTCCAACTGGCAAAGGGTGAGGGAGCGAATCCGGGGAATAACCTGAGCCGCCTTTTCCCGGGGTATGAGAAACGCCACCTGGTCGCCGGCCCGTACCTTGGTGTTGCCGCGCGGCACCAGTTCCTGGCTTCCGCGGCGGATAGCCAGGAGAAGGCAGTCGCCAGGCAGGTCCACCTCCCGTACCAGATGCCGGTCCAGGCATGAGCCTGTTTCCACGGTAAGTTCTACCAGCATCATGCCCTCCGGGCAGGTGCCGGGCACCGCATCGGCACCACGTGCCAGGTCCCGCTCCAGGAGCATCTCGTATACGGGGAGGCTCTTCAGGCCCTCCGCCACCAGGTAAGCCGTCAGGCAGGCCGCTAGGACAAAGAGCATGTTGGCATAGCTGCCGGTCAGCTCAAGGATAAGAACGATTCCGGTGATCGGTGCCCGGACAATGGCGGTAAAATAGGCCGCCATCCCCGCCGCCGCGCACATGGCAGAAAGCCCGGCGATGCCCGGAAAGTACGCGTCCGCCACCTGCCCCAACCCGGAACCCAGGAGCGCGCCGATGGCCAAAAGCGGCAAAAAAATGCCGCCCGGCACTCCGGAGCCGTAGCTAACCATGGTTAGAATGAACTTAGCCACGAGAAAAAGGGGTATGAACTTGAGCAGCACCTCCCCCGCCAGCACCTGCTCCACCAGTGCGTGCCCACCGCCCAGCACCGCCGGCGTCAAGAAGTAACCGATAAGTCCCGCCAGGCCGGTGGCCAGAACCGGATGGAGCCAGCGGGGAAGCCCCTCAAGCCGGGCGTAAAGGTCCTGGGTAAAGCTCAGGCTGCTGTTGAAAGCAACCCCGAAGAACCCGGTGATAAGGCCGAGGAGTATAAAGAGCGGAAGCGCACTGGGCGGGAGGGGGGCTATTCCGGCCAGGGGAAGGAGCGGCCGTAGACCGAGCAAGCGTTGAGCTGCCGCCCCTGCTGCTACGCTGGCGGTGAGCGCCGAGAGAAAGACATAGGGTGAGAAGTTGCGCCTGAGCTCTTCGAGCACGAAGACTACACCGGCCAGAGGTGCGTTGAAAGCCGCCGCCAGCCCTGCTCCGGCACCACAGGTGATGAGGTAGCGTTCCTCCACGTGAGAGCGCTTCAGGATACGGCTCATGGCCTGTCCGCTGGCCGCACCCAGCTGCACCGTGGGCCCCTCACGCCCCAGGGAAAGTCCCGCACCGATGGCAAAAACCCCGGCCAGGAACTTTACCGGAATAAGGCGCCACCACACGAGACGCCGCTGCTCCAGGAGCACCGCTTCTACGTGCGGGATGCCGCTCCCGGCCGCTTCCGGCGCAAACCGGGTAAGCCAGCCGGCCAGCGCACCTAGGGCTAAAAGCACCGGCAGGAAAACAGCCCAGCCGTAACCCGGCACCTCCCTGGCCCAGGCCAGCAGTACTTCGCGCCACGCATCCGCCCGGCCGAGAGCCAGGCGAAAGGCCACCCCCAGCATCCCGGCCGCCAGACCGGCCAGGGCGCTTTCGAGGAAGAGCCTTAATCTAAGGTTGTACCAAGTGGAAAAAAGCGTACCGGCAGAAGTGGTGGATTCAGTGTGTGTTTTCTCTCGCATCCCGCTTGCGAACACCCTCTCCCTGTTCCCGTAACGTTTTAACCCAGCTTGTTACTTGTTAAGGGTTCTCCTTGCCGCCTGCGATTTCCTGCCTCTTTTCCCGCCAGTACGGCGGAATTGTGGGCGGCGCCGGTGGTGGACCGGGCGGTCCGCCGCCTTCGGCCGGCGGGTGATAGGGGGCATGGACGATGGAAATGCTGCTTAAAACCGTGCGCTCCTCCACCAAGCGCCCATTCTGATACGTTTTGATAAATTCAGCCCGCGGTACCAGGATGTGTATCTCGTGCGGCCAGTTAAGGCCGAGCCGGCGTTTGAGAAGAATGTACAGCCCGTTCAGGCGCAGCTCTATGAGATCGGCCAGGCCCGCGTGACGCCGCACCGTCTGCCGCCGGCGCTCCCGGCGGCGGGCGAAGGTCTTGGCCAGTCCCAGCACAAAGATCCCCTCTTCCGCTTTTTTACCAGTGTATGTGTCCTTCCCCCGGCCGGGCACCTCGGCTCGCGGCTCAACATACACTGTGGCAGAGGAACTTTTGGGAAGGAGGGATCTACCCTGCCTGCCTTTGAGAAAAACTGGTACTACGTGAGCTCCCCGGACGCCCTGGCGGACCTCAGGGCACATGCCGGGGAGATAACGGCAATCATACCGTTTTGGTTCGGCATCACCGCTCAGGGAGGACTGGTGGACCAGGCTGACCCTGAAGCCTTGGAAGCAGCCCGCACCTACAACCTCCCCATCCTGGCCATCATTCACAACTACGCCAGCCCCCAGTACGGACCGCTCATCCACCAGGTACTCACCACGGCCGGGGCCCGCCATGCCCTGGTGGAAAACATTCTTGCCATGCTCGAACGTTACGGCTTCGCCGGCGTTAACATCGATTTTGAGTTTGTGCCCCCGGAAGACCGGCCGTACCTTACGGCCTTTATGGAAGAGCTGGGAGCCCGCCTGCGTCCGGCCGGGTACCTGACCACCATTTCCGTCCCCGCAGAGCTTGAGGATAACCCGCGTCACCCCTTTTCCGGCGCCTTCAGCTACCCGGACCTGGCCGCCCCCAGCGACCAAGTCTACGTCCTGGCCTACGACGAGCACTTCGCCACCCCGGGACCCATCGCCTCCATCGGCTTTGTACGCCAGGTGCTGGGTTACGCCCTCTCGGTGATACCTGTATCCAAAGTAAAACTGGGGATGCCGGTGTACGGCTACGACTGGCCCGAGACGGGCGGTATTCCCCGCACCCTGTCTTATAACCAGGCCGTCGCCCTGGCTGAGCGCACCGGCGCGACCATCCGTTACGACCCTACTGCCCAGGAAGCCACGTTCCAGTACGTAGAAAACAGCATCCGCCACATCGTTTGGTTCGAGGAGGCGCGCAGCTTTGCGGCTAAGCTCAGCCTGGCCCGTAGCCTCAGCCTGCCCGGTATCGGCGTCTGGCGGCTGGGACTGGAGGATCCCGCTGTCTGGGACGTCCTAGCCGGAGTCGACCCGTAAGGGAGAGATTGCTCGTGCGCACCAGGCCCCTGGTCGGCCTTGCCTTGGGCGGCGGCGGTCTGCGGGGGGCGGCCCATATCGGCATCCTTAAGGTCCTCGAGGCACAGGGGATCAAGGTGGACCTCTTGGCAGGCACCAGCGCCGGCAGTATGGTGGGCGCCCTCTACGCCGCCGGCCTCCCGCTGGGGCAAATCGAAGAGACCTTCCGCCACCTGCCCGCCAATCTCTTTCCGCCCGCCATTTCACCCTTGACCCTCATCCTGGCCCTGCTGGAACGCTTTGGCCTCATCGCACATGGGCCCCGCGCCCAATGCCTCGCTCTGCCGCGCGGGCTGTTAAAGACCGATTTCCTGCGTGATTTCATCAACCGGCTGACCGATCAGCGCTCTTTAAGCGGTCTGAGAATACCGGCCGCTTTCCTGGCTACGGACCTCCGCTCCGGGCGCGAGGTGATCTTCGCCCCGGAGGGCGCGCGCCGGTACCTTCTGCGCAATGCGGCGCAGCAAGTCTTTGTCTCCACTGTACTCCTGGGCACGGCCGTCGCCGCCAGCTCCGCCATTCCCGGCATTTTTGTCCCGGTACAGGTGGGCGGCCTGGACCTGGCCGACGGGGCCCTGAAGGCCAACGTGCCCGTCCACCTCCTGGAGGCCTGGGGCGCGCGGGTGATTCTGGCGGTGGATCTGGGGTTCTCGGTTGAAGACGCCGACGTCGGCAACATCATTCAAGTGCTGCTGCAGTCCAGCGATATCATGGGGCAAACCATCACGGACCTGCACCTTAAGGCGAGCCGCGCCTTGGTCATCCGCCCCCGGGTGGGTGCGATGAAGCTCACCGACTTTGACCGTATCCCGCAGGCCATTGAAAAAGGCGTCCTGGCCGCCACGGCCGCCCTGCCGGACATCAAAAAGGCCATCTGGCACGCCCGGACTGAAAGCGGCGACGGGGAAAGAGGAAACGGCGAGGGTAAAGAGTGAACGCAAAAGCGGAGGGGTTACCCCTCCGCTTTTCTGGTAACTCGTTTCGTCTGCTGTTACATGGTGTAGGTACCGTCCGGGCTTTCGATCACCTGCAGGATTTTCTCCTCTTGCCCGTCCGTGGCATTGTAGTAAACCAGGAAGGTCTGGCCGTTCGCCCGGCCGCGCACCTCCCAACAGTAGCGCTCGCTGGCATCGCTCATGGGGATGATGGCCGCCCGCACCCGGTCCACCGTCATCCGTCCGGCGGCTTTTTCCCGCGCCGCCGGGGCGCTGAAGCGGGCCTGCGGCAGGTCGCGCCGTCGGTGGGAGGTGAGGTAGCCGCGGGCGTCAAAGCCCACGATCTCGCCGGTATCCAGGGCGACCGTCGCTTTGACGAAGTCAGGATAGGCTACGGCGCCGTCCTGCGTCCAGGCCTGTGTCACCACGATGTTGTTGGGGCGGCGCAGGGAACCGGTGGTAAGCATGTCCTTGTAGCCGCGGGCGCGGACGAAGTCCTCGGCCCGCCGCACGGCCTCCCCCACGTCGAGGCGCACCGGCCCCAGGGGGCGGGGGTTAAGGAAGTACACCACGTGACCGCCCGTTTGAGAAACATCCACGGTGATGTCCGGCAGGCGCCGGCCGCCCTGGGGGCGCAGCGTGATGGAATAGGCAGGGATGGCGCCGGCCACCCGGCGGGAGCTCACGGCCGTATACCGGGCGGCTCCGCCCCGGTTCACGAACTCCTCGGCGATGCGGCCCGCCTGCTCGATGGTGACGGGCTTCCCGGTGACGCCACGCGGCTTAATGTTCTCCATGTGCTCTGAGAAGGGCCCGTCGTAGGTAAGGGTGGGTGCCTCGTCCTTGAGCCGAGAGTCCATTTTGGCCAGGCCGTCGGCAATGCTCCCGGCCGGCGCCACCGGCTTACCCTTGAGGCCCACGGTCACCCCTGTCGTCCCCCAGGCCGGCTTGGAACTGAGGCCGCCGATCATCTTTTGCAGGTCCTTATTGAGTTTACCGGTCTCCTTGGACAGGGCGGCCAAGTTGTCTTGCTCCGCGGTGGAAAGAGGCTGCCCTAAAGCAAGCTTCCGGGCTAAGGTGTAAGAGTAATCCCCCACCTGGGCGAGGTACCTTTGCGCCGCCGTAAGATCGAAACGCCCGAGCGGCAGTTGGCTCAAGGAAGTACGGGCGCTCTCCGCCTCGTGCCAGGCGCTGGCCAGGGTGAGCACCCCTTGGCCGTTGTCCTGCGTCACCTGCCCTTTGGCCAGGAGGGTGTTGAGGTTCTGAACATGGCCCACCAGGGAGAAGAGGGCCCGCTGGTAGCTGGCCTCGAGCGAGTTGCGCGCCCGCGTGTTCTCCAGGTTGTAATTCCAGAACCAAATCCCGCCTGTAAGGAGCGCCAGGACAACGCCGACGGTAAGCCATCGGGAACGCTGCATCTTATCCCACCTCTCCTAACGCCCAAAAACGTGCCGGCCGATGCTGGTGATGACATTGCGGGTCCAGATCCAGGGACTCACGGCCTTGGCCGGGTTCCAGAAATAGAGTGCTCCGTAGGTGGGATCCCAACCGTCCAGGGCCGCCTGGGCCGCCGCAATGTTTTCGTCGGTCGGGGGCAGGCCCCACATGATGCCGTTGCTCACCGACTCGAAGGCATCCGGCTCAAAGATCACTCCCGGGACGCTGGGCGGAAAGCGCGGGCTCTGCACGCGGTTGAGCACCACGGAAGCGACCGCCACCTGGCCGACGTACGGCTCGCTGTGGGCCTCACCGGATACCAGGCGCGCCAGCAGCCAGAGGTCGTCGTAGGTGGGGTAACCCACCTGGGGCGAGAGGGCGGCCTGACTCAGGGCGGAAGCGGCCTGCGGCACCGCTGCACCCCGCCACCCGCCCTGAGCCCGGGCAAAAGCGGCCACCACGAGGACGGCCAGGGCCACGCCCAGAAAGCGCCCGAGAGGCTCCGGCTTGTGCATGCTTGCCACCTCCTCCTCCCTAGCTCCAAGGCTAGTGCGGCTTTAGCATGTTCCGGTCGTTCAGACATTATGCAGCCGCGCAGCGGTTTCACCTTCGCCGGCCCCCTGAATATAGTGTAGTAAGTCAGGATCGGCCTGCCGAGTGCGTGCAGCGTGCGCGCCCAAAGCAGGCCGGCCGCTCTGGAGGTGAAACCATGGAGAACTACACCTTGGCCTTGCGCCAAGCCTGGAGCCGCTGCAGTTCCCTGCCCAACGTGATCGGGGTGGGGATTGGCTACAAAGAAAAAGGCCGTGAACGCACCGATAAGCTGGCCGTGGTGATCTTCGTTTCCAAAAAGGTGCCCGCACGCGATCTGGCCACTGCTGAGGTGGTGCCCCGCGCCATCGGCGAGGTCGAGACCGACGTGGTGGAAATCGGTGAGGTACGCCTCCTCGGTTCCCGCACCACGCGCCAGCGTCCCGCCCCGCCCGGCGTGAGCATCGGCCACTACAAGATCACCGCCGGCACCCTGGGAGCTGTGGTGAAGGACGCACACACCGGCGCTCCCTTAATCCTCTCCAACAATCACATCCTGGCCAATTCCTCCAACGGGCGGGACGGGCGTTCCAAGATCGGCGACCCCATCTACCAGCCCGGCCCGTACGACGGCGGCACAAGCGACGACACCATCGCCCACCTGGAGCGCTTTACGCCGGTGATAACCGAATACCAGGAATCCACCTGCCCCATCAGCCAGCGTCTCGCCCGCACCGAGAACCTGTTTGTACATCTGGTACGCCCTAACTACGACGTGCGTTTCCACAAGCGCAACAGCGACGGCAACCTGGTGGACTGCGCCGTGGCCAGGCCCCTGTCCGACCGCCTGGTGACGCCGGAGATTATGGAAGTAGGGCCGGTGCGCAGTGTGGCCGAGGCTAAACTCGGTGAAACCCTGGTGAAAAGCGGCCGCACCAGCGGGTTAACCCGCGGCGCGGTGACCGCCCTGGCCGCCACGCTGCGTATTCAGATGCACTCCGGCGTTTACGCCCTGTTCACCGACCAGATCGTCGCCAACTTAAACAGCCAGGGCGGCGACAGCGGATCGCTGGTCCTCAACGAGCGCAACGAGGCGGTGGGGCTCCTCTTTGCCGGCTCTGACCGCTCCACCATCCTCAACCGCATCCAAAACGTCATGCACGAGCTCGCCGTTACTTTCTAGGGTCAGGAAGGAAGGAGAATGCTGCCATGGAGGAACACTTACCCGCCGTTCTGCCCGTACCGGCAAAGCCTCCCGCGGCCGCCGCGCCGCCGGGCGAGGCGCCGCCTCCTCCTGGGGCCCGCGTCAGCCCCTTCACCCTGTTTTTGATCCTCATCCTGCTTTTGGGAGCCACCGAGCAATTGGCCGCCCCGTCCCGGCGTGAGGCAGGCGAACACTCCGGCTCCGGTCAGCATAGCTTAAAGTAGGTCGGGGCAATGCCCTGGTATGCTGAAGACCAGAGGTGACCGCTGTGGAACTTCTGCCCTTTACCGCCCAGGACGTCCAGATGCTCCAGCTGCTCAAACCACACCTGAGCCTGCGCGGGCGCGATCTGGTGGACGGGCTGCTCGCTTTTGCCTGCCTGACGAGCAGGCAGCTGCAGCAGGACTTATCCCCCCTGCCGGCGCTACAGTTTCTGAACTTCTTCCACACCCGCTCAGAGCTTAAAGCCCAAGCGGGTGCCCGGTCGCTTGCCGCTGGCTCAGCGGAGGAGGGACGTTTAGTGTCCAAGGTGCCCTTTGATACCAAAGATGTATCGCTCATGCTGGCGATAAAGCCGTTTCTGTCCTCGAAGAGCCAAACCCTGGTGGATGCCCTGGTCAACCTTCTGGCCGTGGTCAACAACCCACCGGAGAAAAAGGTCGACCCGGAGGCCCTGGCCAACCTGATCAACCTTATCGCTCAGGCCAGCGAGGGGACGAAAGAAAAGCCCCCGGCGGAAACGAAACCGGAGCTTAAACCGGCGCCGCCGTCGTTCCCTGGCTACGTCCCGCTGCCGCCGGAGCCGGAAGTTCCCGGCGCCTGACACAACCTTCCCCTGCCGGCCTGAGCAAAAATCCCGCCGCCCGGGCGGGGTTTTTGTTGCCGGGTGGTCTCTTTGCGGCGCCCCGGAATAAACTTAAGAAGAAGGCTTGGAGGTGAGGTTCATGTTTAATATGGGCATGCTCATGGAACAGATTCAAGCTGAGATAACCGCCCTGCAGAACCGGCTGGAAAACACGACCTTCGAAGGGGCGGCGCACGAAGGTAAGGTCAAGGCCTGGGCCAACGGACTCCAAATGCTGGTCGCCCTGGACGTCAGCCCGGAAATCATCCGTGGCCTGCCGCCCGCCGAGTTGAGCGAGGCCGTTGTTGCTGCCTGCAATGCCGCCCTGAAGCAGGCGCGCCTGGAGCTGAATAAAGAAATCGCCCGCCTGACGGGTGGCAACCTGGAACTGGGCCGCTATCCCAACCTGGACTGAGGGGTGGTTAGGATGGCCGAAGGAACTGACCTGCCCGGCCTGTCCGGGGATAGCTACCTCAACCTGGTCACGAGCCTTCTCAGCGGGCAAAAGGACCTGAGTCCCCAGCTGCTTGTAGCCCTCCTCAGCCTCACCAACCTGCTCGGGATAGTGGGTTACCTCAATGCGCAAAGCGGCGTGCCGGTTCCGTCCGGTGCCGGAGCCGGGCGCGAAGGCATCGATAAGCAGGCTCTCACCAGTACCCTGCTCTCCCTCCTTGGATCGCAGGGGGAGGGTGGGAAAAAAGACGCCGCCCTGGCCGGCCTCTTGAGCTCCCTAAGCACGCAGGGGGGCGGTGGGCGCAAGCTCGACCCGGCGGCGCTGATGAGCCTGGTAAGCTCGCTGGCCGGCCGCGAGGAGCCGGCCACCCGGGCGCAGTACGCCAGCGAGGCGGCGCCGGACAAGGAACGGCTGGAAAGCAAAGAAACAAAAGAAGGACACACGCGCAGGGGGTAGGCACCGGGCCTACCCCCTAGCTTCTTTGCCCTCTGTATCAGAACCAGTCGCCCAAAAGCAGCAGGATGAGGATCAGGAAAACCAGAAATGATCTGCGGTCAGCCATTTTGACCCTCCTTCCCTACCGGCTCTTAGAACCAGTCACCCAGGAGGAGCAGGATGAGGATCAGGAAAACCAGGAATGACCTGCGATCAGCCAAGAAGCCTCCCATATTGATCCTCCTCGTGCAGTCAGCCCATTAGAACCAATCGCCCAAAAGCAGCAGGATCAGGATAAGGAAAACCAGGAACGTACGGCGGCCGCCGGGATCAGGAGCTAGGGGTTCAGCCATGGAGAATCCTCCTTTCACAGTTTGACGGGATGGCCGGCCTGTGCCGGCCTTTTTTATCCTATGACACCCGGGCCCTAGATGTTACAACCTGGCGGGAACCGGCCGTTCCACGCCTTCCCGTGGGGTCAGTCTATACTATGGCGGCCGGCGCCAAAACGTTACCCCGCCCGCGCGGTCTTTGCGGCCGCCGGCGGCTATAGTATAATGGGAGTGGTATACCCAAGGCAGTACCCAGAGGACGGGGGGCAGTAAAGGTTGCAACCGGGAAAACTTGCGCCCGAGCTCTTACACCGAATCGTCTTTCCCTACCTGGGGGCAAAGCGCCAGGACGTCCTCGTGCGCCCGGGCATCGGGCAGGACTGCAGCGTGGTGGATTTCGGCTCTGACTTGGCCGTTCTCTCCAGCGACCCCATTACCGCGAGCGGGCATCACCTCGGCTACCTGGCGGTACATGTCTCGGCCAACGACGTGGCCGCTACGGGGGCGGAGCCGGTAGGGCTTCTCCTCACCCTCCTCTTGCCGCCCGGCACCCGGCCGGCGGAAATCGAGGCCATCATGCAGGAGATCCACGCTGCCGCGGCCAGCCTTAATATGGCGGTGCTGGGCGGGCACACCGAGTTCACCCCCGCCGTGCACCGACCGGTAGCCGCCGTGACCGCCCTCGGACGCGCCGTCAAAGGCCGGTGCATCACCGCCGCCGGGGGACGGCCCGGCGACACGCTGCTTCTCACCAAGACGGCCGGCTGTGAAGGCACCGCCATTTTGGCCGCCGACCTGGCCGCGCCGCTTTCGGAACGGTTGGGGCACGAACTCGTGGCCCGCGCCCAGGGCTTCACCGCCCATATCAGCGTGGTACCGGAGGGACGTATCGCAGCGCGCTGCGGCGCCCACGCCATGCACGACGTCACCGAAGGCGGCGTCCTCGGCGCCGTGGCCGAGCTGGCCACGGCCTCGGGCTGCGGTGCCGAGCTTTGGGCCGACCAGGTGCCGCTCGCCCCGGAAACTGTAGCCATCTGCGAGGCGCTGTCCCTCGATCCCCTGGGGCTTATCGGCAGCGGCTCGCTGCTCATCGCCGCCGCAGAGCCCGAAGCTGTTCAAGAGCCCCTGGCCCGGGCCGGTATCGCGGTCGCCGCCATCGGCCGGTTACTGCCGAAGGCGGAGGGTCTCTGGCTCAGCGCCGCCGGCGTGCGCCAACCGCTCATCGTCCCGCCGCGGGACGAGCTCTACCGCGCCTTCGCCGGGGAATAAGCCGCAGGAAGGCGGGGACAAAACAAAAAAAAAAGGCGCGGAAGTAGTTCTCCGCGCCTTCTTTCTTTCGCAGCCGCTTCACCCTGCCGGGGGTGGGCTGCCCGCCGCTCCCGTACGTTCAGGCGCTGATGTCGGGGCCGGTCTTTTTGATCTTGCCCAGCACGTTCACCGCCTCAACCACCAAGAAGATGGCCAGGACAACGAGCAGGATGCCGGGAATGCCGAGCACCAGGTTACCCTTGGCCAGGTTGTCCCTGATGAGGAAAACCAGGGCCGTCAGAGTAACCACCAGCATAAAGCCCATGGGATAGAGCGTAGCGCGGTTGTCGCGCCCCAGGCCCGCCAACCAGACCGAGACCGAAAGCAGCGCCAGGCCGGCCAAGAGTTGGTTGGAAGCACCGAAAATCGGCCAGATCTCACTCCACTTGCCCGAGAGCGCCAGGGCACCGGCCAGTATGACCGTCGCCAGCGTCCCAAGATACTTGTTGGCCAGGGCCGGGACGCGGGTGGAGAAGAACTCCTCCCAGGCGTAGCGGGCCAGGCGGGTGGCGGTGTCCAGCGAGGTGAGGCAAAAGGCGTTCACGGCGAGGGCACCGAAGGTGGTGCCGAAGGCCACCGGCACGCCGAAGTAGTTCATGAACTGGCCGACGCCGGCGGCAAAGAGACCGGTAGGGCCGCCCATGTCCTTCAGCGTCTGGGCGTAGCCGTCCTTGGTGAGGTAGACCACTGTGCCCAGGGCCACCAGAGCCAGCAGGCCCTCGATCAGCATGGCGCCGTAGCCGATGAGGCGGGCGTCCTTTTCATTCGCCAGCTGCTTGGCCGTGGTACCGGAAGAGACCAGGGAGTGGAAGCCGGAGATGGCGCCGCAGGCCACGGTGACAAACAGCATGGGGAAGAGGTAGCCGCCCGAGGTCTTAAAGGCGATAAAAGCCGGGAACTTCAGCGACGGATTGCCGATGATAAGCCCCACCAGGGCACCCAAGAGGCTGGCGTAAAGGAGGAAGGAGTTCAAGTAGTCACGCGGCTGCAGCAGAATCCACACCGGCAAAGTGGAGGCGAGGAAGATGTAGACTAAGCAGAAGTAAGTCCAGAAGGGAGCTGAACCCGTAAGGGGGAAGCGAACCCCCAGGAAGACGCAGGCGAAAAGGAGGATTACACCTAAGATGGTGGCGGTCCCGAGGGGAACCTTCGCCCGGTAGACGGCCAGCCCGAAGGCCACCGCCAGGGCCATGAAGAGGAGCGAGGTAGTGGCCACCGCCGGTACGGCAACGAAGGTCTGTACCACTAGGATGGTGAATACGGCCACCACCAGCACCAAGGCCAGGTAAGAGAAGCAGAGGAAAAGGAACTGGCCGCGCTCGCCGATGTGGCGCCGGACGATCTCGCCGATGGACCTACCTTCGTGACGCACCGAGGCCACCAGGGAGGTGAGGTCGTGCACGCCGCCGAAGAAAACGCTGCCGATGACGATCCAGAGGAACACCGGCACCCAGCCGAACGCCGCCGCCGCCACGGGACCGGTGATGGGGCCCGCACCGGCGATGCTGGAGAAGTGGTGCCCCAGGAGGATAGGAGCCGGCGTCGGCACGTAGTCCACGTTGTCGTACAGGGTATGAGCCGGGGTTTTTTCATTCGGGTCGAGTTTAAGCACCTTTTCCGCCAGGTAGCGTCCGTAAAACACGTAGCCGATGAAGAGGATGATTCCCCCCACCACTACCATCAGCGTGGTATTCACCATAAAACCCCCTTTAATCGCTTTATTTATCTTCCAGTTGGAGGCACGTACCCTGCGCTCTCCCCCCTTCGGCCGGCACGCGGTAGGCCTCCCGCACCGCGCGCGCGGCTTTATTGCTATACACCCGGCCGGCGGCCAGGTCCACTGCCAGGAGCCGCACGTCGCACCAGCCCTCGAGCAGCCACTTGAAGCCCCGGCTGTGGCGGAAGCCCTCGACAAAGGTCCGTGCTTCCTCCGTTACCCCTTCCTCCGCCACCAGAACCCCCGTAAGGGTGGTGGACATGTGCTCCTCGCTCGGCTCAACCAGCAGAGGAACCAGGGTCTTAAGGTAGGCGCCAAACCCCTCCGCCTCGGCCCTATCCAGCTTCTCCCCCCCCTCCACAAGAACAATATCGTGGTTTTCATAGGCGAAGAGGGTTAAGCTTTTAACGAAGAAGTACTTTTCGTTGCGGACCTTGAAACGGGCCACCAGGTCGAGACGCCTGCCGGCCACCTCCTCATCCCAGGCGAGGTCGTAGTAGCGGCTCAGGCGCTTCGCCAGGACGTCGATATATTCAGCGCGCGGGGTCGGCAACTCCACTCACCCCTCCGTAATTAACGTAACAAAAAAGGCCCTCCCTAAGCCAGGGGATGGCCCTTACCGGGTCCAATTTTTCTCTGAACGGGACGAATTGTAGGATGAAAGGTTCTCTACAAAGTCAGTCCCAATTTTTCCCGGAGGGTTTGCGCCAGGCGGCGGCTCACCGGGATCTCCGTACGCTCGCAGTCGGCCATGACGAGGAGGTACGTTCCATGAAACCAGGGGATGAGTTCGGCGATGCGATCCAGGTTCACCACGTACCCCTTGTGCACGCGCAGGAAGCGGTAACCCAGCCGCTCCTGCAGCTCACCCAGGGTGGTGCGGACCGGAAACTCTTCGGCCGCCGTCTTGACGTAGGTGCCGCCCTCCCGACAGGCGGCGAAAACGACATCGCGCGCGGGAAGAAGAACAATGCGCCCGTTCTTTTCCACCGGGATCCTGAGCGGCGCGCGCTCCTGCCGTACCTGCTCCAAAAGCTGCCTCAAGCCGGCCGCCAGGACCTGGCTTTCCGCCCCGCGCCGCCGCTCCATCAGGCGCTCTGCGGTCTGCGCCACTCTTTCTGCCTGGAAGGGCTTAAGGAGGTAGTCCACGGCGCTCACCTCGAAAGCCTTGAGGGCATAAGCATCGTAAGCGGTGGCGAAGACAAAAAGCGGCGGCGGCGCGATCTCCGCCAGCACCCGCTCGGCCACGGCAAAGCCGTCCAGCCCTGGCATCTGGACATCGAGGAAGAGCGCATCTGGGCCGAGCTTGTGGGCCAGCTCCAAGGCCGCCTCGCCGCTGGCCGCCTCCCCCACCACTTCCACCCGCTCGGTCTCTTCCAGAAGGAAACGCAGCTCGCGCCGGGCCGGCTCTTCGTCGTCGGCCAGAAGGGCGGTGATTTTAACTGGCTGAGAGGTACGCACGCTTCATGCCCTCCTCCGGCAGAGAGAAACTGACGACCGTTCCCGCACCGGGGGCCGACTCGATCCTCAGGCCCTGCTCCAGCCCGTAGATGCTCTTCAGGCGTTCCTCGACGTTGCAGAGCCCGATACCCCCGCTCGCCGGGCAGCCCTTGAGCACGGCGGCCAGGGTTTCGGGCGCCATGCCCACACCCGTATCCGCCACGGTAAGTTCAACCCCATGGTCCCGGCGCTCGGCCCGGATGCACACCGTACCGCCGCCGGCGAGCGGTGCAATCCCGTGCTTGACGGCGTTTTCCACCAGTGGCTCCAGCGTGAGCCGCGGGAGTTTAATGGCTTTCAGGTCGGGAGAGATTTCTTCCACCAGCCTGAGCCGGTCGCCGAAGCGGGCCTGTTCCAGGGCCAGGTAGGCGTGCACGTGGGCGAGTTCCTCCTCCAGGGTGCAGAAATCCCCGGCCCGTTCCAGGTTGCGGCGGAAGTAAGCCGCCAGGTCGAGGAGCAGGCGGCGGGCCGTGTTGGGCTCGGTGCGGCAGTACGAGACAATGGTATTGATGGCGTTGAAAAGAAAGTGCGGGTTAATCTGCGCCTGCAGCGCCGTAAGCTCCGCCCGAGCCGCCAGCTCCGCCCGGCGCGAGGCCTCGGCCAGTTCGAGCTGGGTGGAAAAGAGCTGCGAGAGACCGGACGCTACCTCCATGTCTACCGGCGTGATGCCTTCTGGACGAGCGCGATAAAGTTTGAGCGCCCCCACAATACGGTTTCGGCAGTAAAGGGGGACGATCACCCCCGAGCCCAGCGGGCAGTCGGGACGATTGCAGCCGATCTCCTCCCTCGTCTGCGCCACCTGCAGGCAGCCCTCTTCCAGCACCCGCGCGGTGGCCCGCGTAAGGAAGGGGTGTCCAGGCAGGTGGTGATCCGCTCCCAGGCCCACGTGGGCGAGCACCACTTCCCGGTCGGTGAGGGCAACGGCATCCACCCCGGTGAGCTCCAGGATGATGCGGGCCGTGTACATGGCCGAGCACTGCATCAGTCCGTGCCTAAGGTGCGGCAGGGAAAGCCGCGCTATCTCCAGCACCTTCTGCGTCTGGGCGGCGCCGGCCCGGTCCACCTCAGCCTGCAGGCTACGCAGCATGGTGATGAAGATGGCCACGCCGGCTCCATTCACCAAGGTCATCGGTACGCCGATCACCTTCACCAGCTCCAGGCTGGCGGTAAAGGGCCGCGCCACCATAAGGAGGATGGCCATCTGCATGAGCTCCGCCGCCAGTCCCGTGGCAAGCCCCACCTCCCAGTCCACCTTGTGCACCCGGGTTGCCACCAGGCCGCCCAGGAGCCCTTCCAGGGTGGTGGAAAGCCCACAGGCAAAGCCGGTGAATCCTCCCAGCCACCAGCGGTGCAGCCCAGCGATGGCCCCGGCGCCCAGTCCGACCCAGGGTCCGCCGAGGAGCCCCGCCACCACGGCACCTACAGCGCGGGAGTTGGCGATGGCCCCCTGCACCTCGATTCCGAAGTAGGTACCGAGGAGGGTGAAGAGTCCGAATCCCAGGGTGATGATAACTTTATCGCGGCCGCTCGCCATCTGGCCGAGGACCCGCTTAAAGACGGGAATGCGGCTGAAGAGGAAGGCGCTCGTAGAGATGACGCACATGCGGACGGCGAGCTCGAGCAACAGGGAAAGCAAACCAACCACCCCCTGCTTCCAGGCGCTGAACAACTGCGCCGCGGCTCCTCACCAGCTGAAAATCCCGGCTCCGTCGACCTCCAGGTGCCGGAAGGGTCCCCAGCCCGCGAGGCTGAGCCGCAGTCTCCCGTCCCGGAGAAGCGACGGGCTGACAAAGATGCGCACCCCGTCCACAACGAACGGCACATACTTTTCCCCGGTGCGCGGTTCACCCAGTCGTACGGCTGGGAGCGGCACCGAGATTCACGTTCCCGCCGGTTTCCGGCGGAAGACGGTCACCGCACCCCCATGGGCCAGGATGAACGTGCGCGCCCTGGCGTCGCATACAGGAACGTTCTCCATACCAGTTCCCTGCCTTAAGCACCGGATATGGGGAGCACCAGGCACGCCATCAAACGTTAAAGCGGAAGTTCATAATATCCCCGTCCGCGACCACGTAGTCCTTACCTTCCAGGCGCAGCAGGCCCTTTTCCTTCAGGCGCGCAAAGCTCTTCTCCCGCTCCATGTCTTCATAGGACACCACCTCGGCACGGATGAAGCCGCGCTCCAGGTCGGAGTGGATCTTCCCCGCGGCCTGCTTGGCCGTGGTACCGCGGCGGATGGTCCAGGCCTTCACTTCATCGCTGCCTACGGTGAAGTAAGAGATCAGGTCCAGGTGGGCATAGGCCGCGCGCGCCAGGCGCGCCACCCCCGGCTCGCTCACCCCTAGGTCGGCCAAAAAGGCGGCGCGCTCGGCAGCCGGCAGTTCCTCGATCTCCTCCTCCAGCTCGGCGCAGACGACGAGGAGCGGCAGGTTACGCTCGGCGGCATACGCGGCAAGCTCCGCCTGGCCCGGCGCCTGCCCGCTCCTTAAGCCTTCTTCATCGGTATTAAGCACAATAAGAAAGGGCTTATCGGTAAACAGGCCGTAGTTTCTAAGCGGCAGACGTTCCTCCGGCGCAAGCCCCAGGCTCACCACGGGCTGTTCCGCTTCCAGCGCCTCTTGGGCGCGGCGCAGCACCTCTTCCTCGCCCGGGAGGACACCGCCCGCCTTTTTCCCTTTGGCCAGGCGCTCCAGGCGCTTTTCCACCACGGCCAGGTCGGTGAGGATGAGTTCGGCCATGAGCTTGCTGAGGTCTCGGAGCGCCGCCGGTTCTTCGCCGATGCCGACCGCCGGGTTGGTGAAACCCCGCAGCACCACCACCAGCGCATCGGCGTCGCGCAGCGGGTCCGCCAGCGCAGCTGCACCCCCATCCCGGGTGAGTCCCGGAATGTCCAGCACCTCTATCTGGGCGTAGGTGGTTTTCCGGGGCTGAAAGAGCCGGCTTAAGAAGTCAACCCGGGCATCCGGCACCCGCGCGACCCCCACGTGACTCTCCCGTGCGCGGGCAAAGGCCGAAGTAGCCGCTCCGGCACCGGTAAGCAGGTTGAAGAAAGCGGTCTTGCCGGAAAGCGGCAGCCCTAAGAGACCGATTTTCATGCTGTTCCTCCTACTGCTTCACTTTTCCCTTAAATTATACCACAGCGAGCTGCGCCTGCCGACCCTGCGAAAGAGGAAGCCGCCCCGCCGCGTCGAATACCGCTGTAAGACGCCGGGCGCCACGAAGTGCGCCCCCGCCTCGCCTGCACGCCTTTCCCCGTAGGGGCCGGTTTAGCGGACGCCGGTCCCGCACCCGCCGCATGCCGGCGCTGTTTACTCTTACGCTGAGGAGGTTTTGAACATGCAGGTCATCGCCTACCCCCCTTTTGACGCCCTCCTGGGCGCGCGGGAGATCACCCTCCCGCTTCAGGACATTACCCTCTGGGAACTCCTTCAGGCCCTGGCCCGGGAGCACCCGGATTTCGCGCGGGAACTGCCGCGCGAAGCCGGCGATGAAGCCCTGCGCAGCCGGCTTCTCCCGCTCGGCGCCGGGCATGTTTATTCCGTGCGCGATGTGCTCCCCGCCGGCGGCACCGTCAAGCTCTTTCCCCCGGTCGCGGGCGGCTAGGTTAAGAGCGGCGTTCCAGAAAATACCAGGGCACCAGCGTGTCCGCCGGCAGGCCCTGGCCGTGCAGGTAAGCGCTGGCGTGTTCCTTCTCCTGGTGACCCTGCAGGTAGCCGTGATCGCCGAAGATGACGAGGCCCGCTCGCTCCGGCAGCGCTGCGAGGAAGGGGTAGAGCTCGCGCTCAGCCGCCACACCGATTTCGGCCAGGAAGGTAAGATAGGGCGACGGCGAAGAGTGAACCTTTTCATCGATGAAGTTGAAGCGCAGGAGCTCGGGCGCCGGCCACGCCCGGGTGCTCCTTAAATACGGCAGGTCCGGAAGCGCCACCTCGGTCGCGAGCGTTATCCGCCCGCTGAAGCCGGCGGCGCGCAGGAAGCCGAGCTGCACCTCCGTAACCGGCGGCGGATAGGCCCAGAGCACGCCCTGGGCGCCCAGGCGCCAGCCGCCCCGGGCCTGGAGCTCCGCCGTAAGGAGCTCGCCTAGATCCAGGCGCAGGCCGTCGAGAAAGACCAGGTAAAGCCCGGCCGGGTGTGCCGCCGGCTGAAACTCCGGCCGCGCCAGGAGCCCATCCAGGGTGAGCGGCCGGCCGGCCCTTCCCTGGACAGGCGCCTCCGGCCGCCAGTGGGCCGCCGTAAAGGCTTGGAAGGACTGCGCGTACAGGCGCCCGACCTGGGCAGCGCGCTCAGCGTAGGCGGCGAACGGAAAGGCCGCATCAAGACCTGCCGCCTTAAGATAGGCTTCGGCTTGGGCGAGATAAAGCTCCAGCCGCACCAGTTCCGGCGCCTGCTCCTCCCACCCGGCGAAATCCGCCGGCGGCGGCCCGCCCGCGAGGGCCGCGAGCGCCCGTATGAGCTTGGCCACAGCGCGGCAACCCGCCCGCGCCGCTTCCGCCCCGGTGCGGGGCGCCACCGCCGCGGTAAGGCCCGGGTCAGCGCCCAAAACCTCAAGCGCCGCCTCCAGCTCCTCGGGTGCAGCAGCCGTGAGCCGGTTGAGGCAGAGGCGCGCCTGGGCCACCACCGCTGCCGCCGCCTTCTCCGCTCGAAGGCCTTTAAGGAGCGCAGACAGGTCCTCGTGGCCGCCGGGCAAGACCGCGGGCTCCTCTTCCGCTGCCAGCGGCAGCGCCGCTTTTTCCCGGCCGCCCTCCAGGCGGACGTAGCAACCCTCAGCCAGGTCGCCGGGGCCGCGCAGCCATTCCTGGAAAATCGCCTCCAGACGTTCCGGCGTAAAGCTCCGGCCCACCAGGTTCTCGTACAGCTCGTCCAGGTTGCGCCGCACCACCAGGGCCCGCCGCGCCAGCGCCTGCTTCAGGAGGGCCAGGGCATTCCGGTTCAGGAGTTCACCGAGGCGCGCCGGCAGGTCGGCGTCTTCGGCCGCCAGCGCCAAAAGCTCCTTGAGGGGCGCCGCCTCTTTCCCCCGGCCCACCTCCACCAGCGCTGCAGCCAGGCCCTCGATCTCCGCCTTCACCGGCGGTGCCTGGAGAGCTTGGACGTACTCGCGCACGCCCTGCTCGATAGTTTGAGCCAGTTCGCTCACCGGCGGCAGGCTCACCTCTTGTCCCAAGATAAAACCGCAGCGGCAAACAGGAAAGGCCACCAGGTCTCCGCCGCCGCGCGGGCAGGACAGGTTGAGAATCCGGGCAAGTTCCCGGTCCACCTTGATCTTGTCATTGGCGGCGGCGCCGGCCTCGAGCGTCGCCAAGGCGCTGAGCGCCCGGTACGCCTGGCTCTCCCGGAGGGCGGCATAGGGTTCAAACCGGGCCGGCCCCACCTCCCGGTTGTGCGCGGCGACATACGCGCGCCGGTACTCTTCTTGAAAGCTGTTAAAACCGGTGTCGAGCCGCTCGCGGTACTCGGGTTCCAGAATCACCGCCTCGTCGGCGAGCATGGTGAGGAGGGCGGCGCGCCGCCAGGCCAAATCAGCGTCCGGCAACGCGGTCAGGGCAGGGTCGGTAAGGTAGCGGTGAATGAAGATAAAGCGCTCGGCGTATTTGTCCAGAAAGGCCGCCAGCTCGTTAAGGCGCTCCAGGTAACGCTCCAGGTAGGGTTCGCTCCGGCAGGCGGCGAGAAAGCGTTCCAACCCTTCCCGGCTCCCGTAGGAGGTCTTGATCTCGCCGGCCAGGGCCTCTAGGCGGCTGAGCTCGCCTTCGCTGCGGTCAAAGGAAAACGCCGCCAGGGCCGGGGCGTCCCGAAGTTCCGCCAGGCGGGCCCGCACGGCCTGAATCTTGCCCAGGAGCTCCCCCTTCCACTGGCCGAGAAACCCCCAGGCCTCTTGCTGGAGGGCCGCCGTGAAGCTGCTGCGCTTCAGGCGCGCCGGCAGAAAAGCCAGGCTGAGGAGCTCTTTTTGCTGCTCCGGGGCCAGCACCCGGCCGCGCCCCAGGGCCTCGATTTTGCTGAAGGTGTAAGGCGTGAGCTGGCTCGTCGCCAGGCGCCGCCCCTCCCGCCAGGCCTCCAGGTTACCGCTGGCGATGAGGGCCAGGATGAGGAGTTGGAAGGATTCGCGCGCCAGCCCAAACGGGCCGTGCCGCAAGAGGGTGTACACCTCTTCCAGGGGCCGCGGCCCCTCGGCCACCGCCGCGAGCACCGTGCGTACCAGCTCGCTGCGGCCCGGGTCGATGGCAAGGTAGAAGGCGTGGCCCTGCTTTTTCACCAGGCCCATGGGCAGGAGGGTGCCCTCGATGGCCGCGCTCAGGCGCCCGGCCCGGCCTTCGCCCTTGTATTCCCCAGGCAGGAGGAATTCTTCCCAGAGCGCCTGCACCAGCCCGGGCGGCAGGGCGGCCAGGACCGGCGCCACCTCCGGGTGGCGGGGGTAGCGGCGGCCCAGCACGGAAGCGGCAAGTTTTTCCAGCAGGGTGGGAAACGGCAGGTAGCCGAGCTCTTCCGGGGCGAGGGGTTCTGCCTCCGGCAGGGCATACACGCGGCCCTTGAAGTACGCCTGCCGATAGATCTCGGCCACCTTGAGCCGGTAATCCGGGAGCACGCCTTCCAGGTAGGGCAAGGCCCGCTGGGCGTTCGCCGTCTCGCCCTCCCGGCACTCGGCCGCCAGGAGGTCGTAGGCCAGGGCCTCCCGCAGGGTCTCTGCGCCCGCCGGCTCCGCCGGCAGCCAGAAAAGAAAACCCGGGACGCCGGTTTCCGCCACCGCCGGAAGGAGCACCTCCGTCAGGTGCTTTGCCTGCCGCGCGACGGCAAAGGCCTCGCCGATGACGAGGACGAAATCCAGCTCGCTCTTCGTGAGCTCGGCCGCCAGCTCTTGGATCCACCCGGCGCTCAGTTCGTCCAGCGCCGTCAGGACCACCCGCCCGCTGCGGGCGGTGTGTTGCCAGTTCACCGTGCGGGTGGTTGTAAGTTCCTCGAGCCAGCCTTTGAGCGGCAGGAAGGATTCATCCACCCAGGTGCCGAGGCGGGTGAAGACGCGGCGATCCTCCGAAAGGAGGCCGTCGCGGATGTAAGCCAGGCGCCGGCGGACAAAGAGCGAGATGTCGGCCTCGAGGTCGATGCGGTACTCTGGATTCGCCGCCTCCGGCCCTTCGGAACGGGCGAGGTAGGGCCCTTCGCGGTACATGCGGTCGAGGAGGCCCGTTACATACTCCTGGTTCACGGCCGGGTCGAGGTCCGTGAGGGTGTAGAGGGTAAGTTCCAGCAGCCGGCGCGGTGTAAGGTGCGCCGGGAGCGGTGACAGGGCCGCGAGGGCGAGAATCTTGACCAGCCGTACGGCCAGTTCCCGTTCCTCCGGATCGGCGAAGGGGCTGTCCACCTCCCAGGCCCGCACCACCACCTCGCTGTAGGGGTTGGTCTCCGGCAGCTCGCGGATGCGGGTGCGGAAGTGATCGAAGATGAGGTCCGGGGTAAGCAACCGGTCCGCCCGGCCGGCCAGCAGCCCCGGGATCTTGCGCGCGGGGTCGCCGGCCAGCTGGTAGTGGATGAAGTCCACCACGCCGCGGTGCTGCGAGAAGAGCTGCTTTAAGTCCTCCAGGAAGCGCACGGTCAGGGGGTGAACGGGGTAGAGGGCGGCCAGCTCCTCCCGGCTGAAGGGGAGTTCACCCAGCGCGCCCTTAAGGCGCTGATAAAGGGAGGCAATGTAGGGCGCGGCGCCCGGCTGCTGCCGGATGAGGCGGCGGCTGATGAGCTCCTTGACGTGCCGGCCGGTGAGGCGCAGGCGTACCGGATAACGGTCTTTGATCTTGGCGAAGGCTTCCGGCGCGACGGCGCCAGTCTCCTCCAGGCGCTCCTGGAGGCTGGCCACTATCCAGGCCGGCAGGTCCGCGGCCGCCTCGCCCAGGTACTGAAGAAAGCGGATGTCCTCGTTGAAGCTACGCCCGTCGGGTTTGGCGCGCAGGAACTCGGAAAGCTCATCGATGAGAAGTACCAGGCCCGCCAGGTTCTGCTCCCGCATTACCTCCTTGAGCTCTGCGAACACCTCTTTTCGGCTCCCGGCGCCGCCTTCCGCAGGAAGCCCGGTGACCGGGGTTTGTTCTCCCGGCGCCCGTAAGGCCGCAGCGATGGCCGTAAGGACGATGTCTTCCAGGTACTCGCGGCTCCCGTGCTCCACCAGCGACACCGGCACCGTGAGGAAACGGCGGCCGGCGAGCGGCGCGACGATTTCCCCCAGCCGGCCGGGAACGCTGGCCCGGGACTGCAGCAGCAGCGCCAGGAGGCTTAAAAGATGCGACTTCCCGGTGCCGAAGGAACCCTGCAGGAAGTAGCCGCGCCCGCGCCCCTGCGCCAGGTCGCGCGCGATGGTGCTGAGGGCGAACTCGGCGTCTTCGGTGAGAACAAAGCTCGCCACGAGTTCGCGCGCCTGCTCGGCATCCCGGGCATCGCGCAGCTGGATGACGGTTTTCACTGGCGGCACGGCGATAAGTTCGCCCAGGGTGGGAGTGCTCACTTTTTGTTCTCACCTCCTGCGGCCTTTTCCAGACGCCGGACGGCGCCCCAGATGGCCCGGCAGTGGGGGTAGCGCTCCACCAGCTCGGTAAAAAACGCCGCCCCTTCGGCAGCACGCCCGGCGGCCGCAAAGGCCTTGACCAGGGTGCTGCGCACCACCTGGTCCTCCGGCCGGCGCTCGGCGGCCGCCTTCAGGAGCGGCAGCGCCTCATCGTACCGGGCCAGGCGATGGAGGATAAAACCAAGCTGCTCGGCGTAAAAGTTGTTTTCCGGGGCCAGGGCATGGGCAGCTTCGTACTCGGCGGCCGCTTCCGCAAACCGCTGGTGGCGCTTTAGCTCCTGGGCGCGCCAGGCGTGCACCTCCGCCGCAGCGCGGCCGTGTACCGCCTTGAGCAGCCTTCCGGTCTCCGCCAGCGCATCGGCCCCGGCCAGGCGGGCCTTGAGCTCCAGGTAGCGGCGGCGGTTGAAGGCGTTCTGCGGGTCAAGCCGCACAGCTTCCTGATAGGCCGCTGCCGCGTCTTCCAGGTTGCCGGCCATTTCCTCGGCCCGCCCGAGCAGGGCGTAAAGCGTCGCGTTCCCTTTGTCTTTTTCCAGCTCGGCGCGGCAGAGCTCCCGCGCCGCCTCCGGGCGGCCCAGCTTAAGGAGCAGGTTCACCCGGCGCCGCAGAAGGTACGGGGTGGGCCGCATCTGCCAGGCGAGGGCGAAGAGCCGCTCCGCCTCCTCCAGCTCCCCCGTGAGCTCTTTCGCTTCGGCCTGCGCCATAAGCGCCGGGCCATAGGCGGGGTGAGCCGTAAGCACTTCGTCCAGGAGCGCGGCCGCCTCGGCCAGGCGGTGGGTCTTGAGGTACAGCCGGGCCAGGGTCACCGTAAGGTAAGGGTTTTCTGGGTAGAGGGCCAGCTTCTCCGCGAGCAGCGTGCAGGCCTCGGCCGCGCGCCCGGCCCGGGCCAGGTCCTGGGCCTGGCGCACGGCTTCACCCACGGCAGCAAAGGCATCTTCAGCCATGGCGCGGTTCTCCTTTGACAGCTTCTGGGCCAGTATTCTTCCTCCGCGCGGGTAATTCCTGCCGCCGGCGGGCGCAAAAAAGCGCCGCCCGCAGCGATGCGGGCAGCGCCGGTGTTGCGCCGACCAGCTTCTAGTTGCGGTGGGCCGCCAAGAGCGCCTGGTTTACGCCGAGGAAACCGGCCAGGATGGTCTCGACGGCTTCTTCCTCGCTGAGGCCCAGCGTCATGAGCTTCAAGAGCTGCTCGCCGGCGATGCGCCCGATAGCCGCCTCGTGGGTGAGCTCCGCCTCCGGCGAGGCGGCGTGGAGCTCCGGCAGGGAGGAAATCTCGGCCTGGTCCATGATGAGCGAGTCGCAGGCCACGTGCCCGCGCGCCCGGGCCCGGCCGGTGAGGCGGGCGCGGAACACCTGGCGGGAGCTCCCCTGGGCCACGGAGCGGGCCAGCACCTCGGCGCTGCCGCCGCAGCCGGTAAGCTCTACCGCGATCGAGGAATCGGCATGTTGGCGGCCGTCCGTGAGCACGCTCTCGCGGATGACCAGGTGGGCGCGGGGGCCTACGGCGGCCTCCGTCTCCCGCACGGTGCCATCCACCCCGCGGATCTGCACCAGCTCCAGCTCCGCCTGTGCCCCGGCCTCCAGGGTAACGACGGTCTTGGGGTTGAGGATGCGTTCCCCCGTTCCCGGGCCCTCGCCGTAGTGGCGTTCCACGTAGCGCATGCGCGCGCCGCGGTGCAGGATAAACTCGTGGATGCCGTCGTGCCGGCTCTTTTCCTGGCCCGGGTTGTGGATCCCGCAGCCGGCCACCACGAGCACGTCGGCGTCCGCGCCGATGTCGAAGGTGTTGTACACCACGTCCGTGAGTCCGGAAGCGGTTAAAAGGACGGGGATGTGGACGGACTTTCCTTTGGTGCCGGGGGCAACGAAGATGTTGATCCCCGGCCTATCCTTCTTGCTCTCGATTTGGATCTCGGCCGTGGACGTCCGGCCTACAAGCTCGCCGTTGCGCCGGATGTTGTAGGCTCCGCTCGGCACACCGTGCAGCTCGGCGATGGTGGCCAGAAGCTCCTTATCGGTAGCAGTCAGCCGCACCGGCCTCACCTCCACACTCCGCCTGCCAGCGGCAGGCCAGGTCCTTAGCCAGGTGCGGCCAGACCGCGTCAGGCGCCCCCTGCTCCACCAGCCGCCCTTTTTCCAAAAGGAGTATCACGTCGGCCTGTCGCAGGAACTTCTCGCTGTGCGTGATCACCAGGGAGCTTGCTCCCGCGCTGCGCCGGGCACTGTCCGCCACCAGGTTCAGGAGGCGTTCTTGGGCCCAGAGGTCCACCCCGGCCTCCGGCTCGTCGAAGACGGCCAGCCGCGGCCGCCGGGCCAGAGTGAGGGCGATCTCCAGGCGCTTGGCCTCCCCGCCGGAGAGGCCGCCGCCCGCCTCACGCCCGAGGTAGTCGGCGGCGCACAGCCCCACCTGGGCCAGATAGCCCGCGGCCTCTTTACCCGCACCCGCTATGGTAAGAAGGTCTTTCAGCGTCAGGCCCTTGAACCGCACCGGCTGCTGAAAGGCGTAAGCGATGCCGGCCCGCGCCCGGTCCGTGATACCGGCGTCCGTAATGTCCCGCCCCTCCCAGAGGACACGCCCGGCGGTAGGCCGCACCAATCCCATGATGATCCGGGCCAGGGTGGTCTTGCCGCTGCCGTTGGGGCCCGTGAGGGCATACACCTGCCCCGGTTCGAGTTCCAGGTTAATGTCGTACAGGATGTCTTTGCGCTGTCCGTTTTCGCCCACGCTCAGGCTGATGTTCTCCAGCGTCAGCAAGGGCCTGCCCCTCCCTCGTTTTCCTAGTAAACCTACCATTTCACTTGTGATTATAACCAAAAAGGTGCCCCTGTGCAAGGGTTAGGGGACAGCCTGGAATGTTCCTTCGAAAGGAGCCCTGCGCCCTGCTAGCCGCGCCCGGTGCGCACGGCAGCGGCGAAAACGGCCGGCAGGCCCGCCGCCTCGATGGCGCGGGCCGCAGCCTCGACGTCGTACGGGACCTTCTTAAACTCCACCGCCACCGTCTCGCCGATGGTCAAAAGGGCATACACGGCCGCGGGATCGCCCTGCTTGGGCTTGCCTACGCTACCGGCGTTTACTATCTGGTGGCGCTCAAAGATGCGGCTGTAAGGCTGGTGGGTATGGCCGCAAAGAAGCAGGTCCGCCTGAAAAGCCGTGGCTCTGCGCGTGCCGCTCGCCCAGTTCCCCGCGTGCATCTGGTACTCCACCGCCCGGTCCGGTGCGAAGAGGGCGGCCCAGACCTCCTCCGGCGTAGTGGCGAAGAGGTACTCGTTGTTGCGGCGCGGGCTGCCGTGCACCGCCAGCGTCTTTACCCCCGCCAGGTCCAACCAGAGCTCGCGGGGAAGCCCGCGCAAAAAGGCCTTGTTCTCCTCCGTCACCCGCTCCTGGGTCCAGGCGAGCGACTTCTCCCCGGCGAGGAGCGCCTGCTCATCCGGGAAATCGCAGCCGCAGGCGGGAAGGTCAAACCCCACCCCCTCGTCGTAGTTCCCCATGATGGTCGGGATGCCCCGCTCCCGGATGGTGATGATCACTTCGTTGGGAAAGGCACCGTAGCCCACCAGGTCCCCCAGGCAGAGGATCTGGTCCACCGTTTGCCCCGCCACATCCGCCAGGACCGCCTCCAAGGCGTGGCTGTTGCCGTGGATGTCCGCCAGTACCGCAACCCGCATGGTTTCCCTCCCCCTTACCTCGTATTCGGCGCGTCTTCCTCGCCGTACCGCCCCTCGGTCCGGCTGCCGGCTGCCGGGGCCGCCTGGCGACTTCGCCCTTCCTTTCAGCCGACCGGTGGTACGTACTTTAATTCTAGCCGGCGGCGTAAGGACGGGCAAGCTGCCGCACCAAAACTTAACCTCCGCTTCGTGCGCAGGGTGCGCGGTACTCCGTTGCGGGCGCCGCGCCTCCTGGGCGGCCTTGTCCCCTCATCCCTACCTCAGTACGTCCGGCAGGGGGAGGTGCCGCCGGGCGGCCTCCTTAAGCACGCTGATCTTGCAGGCCAGCACCGCCCAAAGGCCGTACCTTTCGCCGAAGAGGCGCAGCAGCCGGTCTAAAACCTGGCGACCGGGGCCGCTGTACGCGAGGATCTGGCCGTGGGCGTCGGCCTTCACCCCCGCCTCCGGCAGGAGCGCCAGGGTTTTTTCCGGGCCCAGCACGCCGAATTCCCGGCGCACCACCATGGCGATGAGGTCCTTGTATTCGTCCACCTGGGCCACCTCCTAATCCAGCATGTAGTCGCCGCAATCCAGGTTGCGCAAAATCTCGATGTAGCGGCGCGGGTTGTCCCGGATGATAGAGCCGTGCTGCGGCGCGATGAGCTTTATCTCCAGCCCGTCCAGCTTCTTCATGGCCCGGGCCAGGATCTCGCGCGCCGGCATGTAGTTCTCATGGAAGGCCTTCATGGCCTCGTCGTAGTACTCGCCGGCGTAGAGCGACCAGTCGAAGGAGAAGGCGCCGAAGAGGTCGCCGGAAAAAAGAACCTTGCTCATCGGGTCGTAGGTCATGAACATGCCGGGGAAGTGCAGGTAGGGCGCAAAGATGAATTTAAGCTCGCGGCCGCTCTTCAGCGTGAGGCGCCAGCCGTTCTGGTCCACGTGGTAAAAGGGCGAACGGAGCCCATAGTGCTGGATGAGGATGGCGGCCCGGGAATGGGTGGCGATTTTAAGATCCGGCCCGATGATCTCCTCGAAACGGGGGATGGCGGCGCAGAGATCCGGGTCTTGGTGGGAGACGATGATGGTCTTGATGCACCGGGGGTCCACCACGCTCACCACCTTGCGCAGGACGATGGGAAAGTGCGGGATGGAGCCCGGTTCAATGAAGACCGCCTCGTCGCCGTCTAAAATGAGGTACGGGTTACAGCGCAGGCCGGCGGCCTCATCGTCGAAGCCCACCCAGAAGACGCCGGGGGCAATCTCCACCGCTCGGTCCAAGTCGTCTGCTGTCATAGCAACTCCTCCTCATCGCTACTAATAACTACTTCCAGTTTAGTAATAAACGGCAGGGTTGTCAATACTCCCCTCGTTATCTTTTTCACAAAAATTTTGCTCTTACTGCCCACCGACGTCGCGAATCCAGCCTGTCCCGGCGAATATTAAGGGTGTTTTACAGCGCGGGCCTGTCGCTCCCTGTCGAAAGCCCAGGATTAATGCAATTGTAATCCGGGTTCCCTTGACTCTTTTCTGGTTTTGTATGATAATATGAACAATGCAGGGGTATCCTAAAGTTTCGGAAGGAGGTCGATAAAATGAAGCGGAGACTAGAAGCCCTGGTCAAGGAGCGCGACCAGCTCCTCGACGAGTGGGCCAATGATAAAGATAGCCGCCTCAAGCTCCTCGTCCGGATTATGGACCTGGAGGACGAAATTGCTGCCGAAAAGAGCGCCTAGCTCAAAGGGGGCCCGTCAGGGCCCCCTTCCTTTTTGCCCCAGAGCACCGGCACTGCCGGAGCCCGATGGCCAGCGTCTTGGTGCGCTCGTCGCCCAACTCCTGGCGCATGATCTTTTGCGTCTCGTAAGTATCCTTGCCCCAGAGGTGACTGGCGTCCTTTATCTCCACCCGGTCGTCGCGGATCAGGATATACACCGGTTTTTTCGTCCTGCCTTGAACGATCAGGGAATCATAGCCGGCGAACTTCAGCTCCGGTCCCCCGGTGGCTGCCGAAGGAGCCGCGCGCGGTATTATGTTGTCCGTGCGGCGGGGAAGAGTCCTGCGGCCCTTACTTTCCCCGTGTACCTCCCCAGGGATCTTTTTCTTTATGTCTCACAGCGGGACAATGTCCGGCCTTAGGACAAAAAGGACTCTGTCTTACTCCGGTTGCCGCCACCCCTTACGCCGCCGAGCGGAAGAGACGCGGGTCTTGGAGCTCCGCCTGCCGGGGCGGGCCTACCTGGCACGCTCCGTGCTAAGAGATAGGGCGAGGCCCGGCCTCAAATACGTTTAGGGGGCGTTCTCACATGGTCAACCGTCGTTACGAAGACATCAAGGTCGGTGAAAAGGCGAGCTTCACCAAAACGGTAACCGAAGCCGACGTAGTGGCGTTCGCCGGCATCACCGGCGACTTCAACCCGGTCCACATCAACGCCGAGTACGCCAAAAAGAGCTTCTTCAAGGAGCGCATCGCCCACGGCATCCTCACGGCCGGCTTCATCTCAGCCGCCTTGGGCACCCAGCTTCCCGGCCCCAACTCCATTTACCTCAAGCAGGACCTTTCCTTCACGGCGCCGGTGAAGCTCGGCGACACGGTTACGGCCACGGTGGAGGTCACCGCCAAGCGCGACGATAAGAAGCTGATCACCCTGAGCACCGTCGCCACCAACCAGCGGGGTGAAGTGGTGGTCAAGGGTGAAGCGCTGATAAAGAAGATGGATCCGGAGGATTAGAGCAGGGTTCGCCCGCCCCTATCGAGCTAAGGAGGTATGTTTTTATGGCTTACGTGCAGATGGAAAAAAGTGCAGGCTGTGCCCTCCTCACCATCGACCGGCCCCAGGTGCTCAATGCCCTCAGCCCGGCCGTCCTGACGGAACTGGCGGCGGCGGTGGAGGAGACGAAGCAGGCGACTGATGTCAAGGCCGTCGTCATCACCGGCGCCGGCAATAAGGCCTTTGTGGCCGGGGCGGACATCGCCGCCATGAAAGAGATGTCCCCGGCTGAAGCCCGCGCCTTCGCCCAGTTGGGACACCGGGTGATGGACGCCGTCGCCGCGCTGCCCTACCCTGTCATCGCCGCTGTGAACGGTTACGCCTTGGGAGGCGGCTGCGAGCTGGCCCTGGCCTGCGACCTGCGCCTGGCCGCCAGCACCGCGCGCTTTGGGCAGCCGGAGGTGAAGCTC
This sequence comes from Gelria sp. Kuro-4, assembly GCF_019668485.1. Taxonomy (NCBI): domain Bacteria; kingdom Bacillati; phylum Bacillota; class Clostridia; order Thermoanaerobacterales; family Thermoanaerobacteraceae; genus Gelria; species Gelria sp. Kuro-4. The sequence continues at coordinate 483,157 of NZ_AP024619.1, forward strand.
GGGATTATCCCCGGTTTCGGCGGCACCCAGCGCCTGGCCCGCTTAGTTGGCAGCGGCTGGGCCGCCCAGCTCATTTACAGCGGTGAGATGATCGATGCCGAGACGGCGCTTAAAATCGGGCTGGTCAACGCCGTGGTCCCGCCCGAGCAATTGCTCACGGCAGCCCGGACACTGGCCGAGAAAATCGCTGCCAACGGTCCCATCGCCGTACGGCTGGCGAAGGAGGCTTTGCGGGCCGGGCTGGAGATGCCCCTGGCCCAGGGTTGCCGGCACGAAGTGGCCCTCTTTACCACCTGCTTTACCACTGAAGACCAAGACATCGGCATGGGCGCCTTTCTGCAAAAAGAAAAACCCCTCTTCCGCGGGGTGTGACGGTGACTGGAGGAGGCAGCAACATGGCTCTCAAGCTTCTTACGGCGGCAGAGGCCGTTGGGTTGATCAAGAGCGGCGATACGGTCGCCATCGAGGGTTTCTGCGGCAGCATGTTCCCCGAAGAATTGGCCTTGGCTCTGGAGGAGCGCTTCAACAAGACCGGCGAGCCGCACGGCCTGACCCTGGTGCATGCGGCCGGACAGGGCGACGGCCGGAGTCGCGGGCTCAACCACTTCGGCCATGAAGGCCTGGTGGACACCCTCATCGCCGGGCACTTCAATCTCTCTCCTCAATTGGCCCAACTCGTCACCGCCGGCAAGGTCAAAGGTTATAACCTGCCGCAGGGTGTGCTGGCGCAGCTTTTCCGCGAAATCGCCGGCCACCGCCCCGGCGTCATCACCCACGTGGGCCTCAAGACCTTTGTGGACCCGCGGCTGGAAGGCGGCAAGCTCAATCCAGAGACCAAGAAGGACCTGGTGGAACTTATCACCTTAGGCGGCGAGGAAAAGCTGTTCTACCACGCCTTTCCCATCCAGGTGGCGCTCCTTAAGGCCACCTACGCCGACGAAGATGGCAACTTAAGCTGCGAAAAAGAAGCGATGACCCTAGAAATTACTTCCCTCGCCCAGGCGGCGCACGCTTCCGGCGGACTGGTCATCGCCCAGGTCGAGCGCGTGGTGGAGGCCGGCAGCCTCGATCCACGCTTGGTGAAGGTACCGGGCGTGCTGGTGGATGCGGTCGTGGTGGCGCAGCCTGAAAACCACCACCAGACCTGGGACGAAGCCTATAATCCCGCCTACAGCGGCGAAGTGCGGGTGCCGCTGGCCGCCCTGGAGCCGGCGGCCTTAAACGACCGCAAGGTCATCGCCCGGCGCGCCGCGTTCGAACTGGCACCGGACACCGTGGTGAACCTGGGCATCGGCATCCCGGAAGTGATCGCCGCCGTAGCCGCGGAAGAGGGCGTCAGCCACTACATGACCCTCACCGTCGAGGCCGGACCCATCGGCGGCATTCCCGCCGGCGGCCTCAGCTTTGGGGCCGCCACCAACCCGGCCTGTATCTGGGACCAGCCCTACCAGTTCGACTTCTACGACGGCGGCGGGGTGGACACGGCGTTTTTGGGCCTGGCCCAGATGGATGCGGCCGGCAACGTCAACGTCAGCCGCTTTGGACCACGCTTGGCCGGGTGCGGCGGGTTTATCAATATCAGCCAGAACGCCAAAAAGGTGGTCTTCTGCGGCACACTGCGGGCCGGCGGGCTCAAGACCTGTGTCGAAGGCGGCAAGCTCGTAATCCAAAGCGAAGGCAAGGTCGCTAAGCTGGTGCCGCGCGTCGATCAGGTAACCTTCAGCGCCGAGTACGCCCGGCAGCACGGCCAAAAGGTGCTTTACATCACCGAACGCGCTGTGTTTGAACTTACCTCAGAGGGCGTAGTGCTGACGGAAGTGGCGCCCGGCGTCGACCTGGAAGAGCAGGTGCTCAAGCAGATGGACTTCCGTCCGCAGGTCGCACGAGAGCTGCGGACCATGGATGAGCGCATCTTTAGGGACGCTCCCATGGGGCTTAGGGAAACCGGCCGCTGAAGACGGCCGGGGCCCGCACCTTAGATGGTACGGGCCTTTTTTCCGCTTTGATAACCCTGCAGGCGGCGATAGAGGCGGGAACGCGGTATACCCAGAACCTGCGCTGCTCGGCGTTTATTGTAATTGGTCTCCCGCAGCACCCGCCGAATGGTTTCCTCTTCTACGCGGGCCAGGATGGCGTTCAAGTCGGAAGCATCGTTGGGTGCGCCGCAGAGGGCCCGGCCTTCCTCCCGGATATCGGGCGGAATATCCCGTTCCTCTAGTACCTCCCGGTCACTCTTAATGGCCATCCGCTCCAACGTGTAGCGCAGCTCACGAACGTTACCGGGCCAGCGGTAGCGGCCCAGCGCCCGAAGGCAATCCTGGTCTGCTTCACGGTAGATGCCCGTCTGGTGATACAACTGGGAGAGAAAATGCTTAGCAAGCAGTGGAATGTCCTCCGGATGCTGCCGCAGGGGCGGAATGTACAGGTTATAGACGTTAAGCCGGTAGTAAAGATCCGCCCGGAAACGTCCGGCCGCGACCAATTCCGGTAAGCTGCGATTGGTGGCGGCAATGACGCGCACGTCCACCGGAACCGGCTTCTCACTGCCGATGGCGTCCACTTCTGCGTTTTCGATGACGCGAAGGAGCTTGGCCTGCATGGTGAACGGCATGTCCCCGATTTCATCAAGAAAAATCGTACCACCGTCCGCCAACTGAAACTTGCCCGGGCGCCCGCCGCGGACGGCCCCCGTGAAAGCGCCCTCTTCGTAGCCGAAGAGCTCGGCTTCCAGGAGGTTTTCCGGTATGGCCGCGCAGTTGACGGTAACAAAAGGCTCTTCCCGGCCCCGTGCCGCCTCGCCTGCCCGGTGCAGGGCATGCGCCCAGAGCTCTTTTCCCACCCCCGTCTCCCCCGTGATGAGCACGGTAAGGCGCACGCGCCCCAACTTCTCCACTTCACGTTTGAGTTCAGCAACGGCCGGGCTCGTTCCAATAATGTCCGCCAGTCCGTACTTGGGCCTCAGGCAGTCCTTGAGAGCCCTCCGGCAGGCCGCCAGTTTGCTGGTCAAGAGGCGGTTTTCCTTTAACAGCCGGGAAAGCTCTTTGATGTCCTTAAAAAGGACCATTCCCAGACAGCCGACCACCTTGCCCTCTTCCCACACGGGGATACGGTTGACCAGGCCGGTGGATTCCGCGTACTGGTGCGGCGAAGCGATCTCCGGCTGCCCGGTGCTCAAAACCAGCGGCAGGCGCGACCCCTTGATCACTCGCTCCACCGGCTGCCCCACCGCCGTCGCCGTGTCCACCCCGAGAAACTCAGCGTAGGCTTTATTGAGCTCCACTACCCGGCCCTGCGCGTCCACAAGGACAATTGGGATGGGCAGCTGATCCGCCACCTCCCCCCAAAGCACCAGGGGTAAAACCTCGTCCTTCGGACCACGTGCCATGCCCTGCCTCTCCCCCTTCTTGCGCCGGCTTTCTTCCCGTTACAAGCATAACAATGTACAGGAGGTTTTGCAACCACTGCGCGGAGGCGGCAGGCGACACCAGCGGAGGGGGGTGGGCACTCGGGCCTTCCCTCTGGAGCCCAACAGCCTCTGTATTAACGCAGTCTGGATTCCGCCGTGTCTGACGCCAATTCTTTGCGTTGCAACCAACCGTAGGCTTGTCCGACCAAGAAAGCTGCCACCGTAGGCAGAACCCAAGCAAAACCCGAGGCCGCAAATGGTAAGAAGCCCAGAAGGGTTTGAAGAAGGGGCGACCGTGTAAGGCTGCCCAGCGTCTCCAAAGTGCTCACCACCAACGCAGTATAGGTAGCCGACCGCCAACTGGCAACCTCACCGGCCCAGTCACCCATCAGCGTAAGGGCAATGAGGGTGATTACCACCGGATAAAGAACGGTCAGGACGGGTACCGCCAGGGCCACGATTTCTTTGACCCCGGAGGAAGCAATTAGGGCGCTTACGAGGCTCATCGCGATGACCAGACTCCTGTAAGAGACGCGCTCCCTAAAGATATACTTTGAAAAGAAACTCGCCCCCGCCGACATCAGGCCGATAGCCGTCGTCAAACAGGCTAGAGCTACCGCCAACGCCAAGACTACCCCGCCCACTGCACCGAGCTCCCGTCGGGCGATGGCCAGGAACAGGGCCGTGCGCGGTACATCGGCACGAAAAAACGTGGACGCCTGGCTTCCCAGATAGATGAGCCCGCCGTACACGAAGGCGAGGCCGGTAGCCGCCACAAGGCCTGCACCCAGCACCAGACGTTTTACTTCTCCTCCGGTATAACCCCTGTCCCTGGCGGCTGAGAGTATAATCCCAGCAAAGATCACCGCAGCCATGGCGTCCATGGTCTGATAACCTTCCCGCAGCGCATAAGCGAAGGGCTGGGCGAAACCGGTGTCCACCACCGGCCCAATGGGCACCAGAAGCCCGCGCATAATGATCACGGCCAGCACGAAGAGCAGGCCTGGCGTCAGTATACGGCCGACATTGTCCACGATGTTGCTGGGCTTCAGTACGAAGAGGGCAGTCACCAAGAAAAAGAACCCTGCCGACAGCAAAGGCGGCACCGAAGGAAGGAGCGGCTGCACCGCCAGTTCGTACGTGGTGGCGGCTGTGCGCGGGATAGCCAGCGCCGGGCCGATGGCCAAGATGAGTGCGGATGTGGCCGCTAGCGAAAACCCTTTCCCCACCCGCGCACTCATGTGAATGAAGGTCCCACCGATCTGCCCGCAGGCCATGACCCCGAGCAGCGGCAGGCCAATGCCGGAAATGAGGAACCCGATCAGCGCCGGCACGCTGCGGCTCCCGGTCAAGAGTCCCAGATAAGGAGGAAAGATAAGATTGCCGGCGCCGAAGAACATCGCAAAGAGGGCAAACCCCACTACCAGGTGATCTTGCTGCAGCTTTCGCACTTCTTTTGCCTCCCGTAGTGACTTGAATGTATATAATGTAAGCACTGTTATCTCCATGCAAGAATAATGCCGCCGTTATTTGCAGTGCTTATTGCTGCAGAATCGCCCGTACTGTCTTGCAACCACTTGCAATGATGTAGCGGCTTGTTTGCAGTATACTGCAGAAGCCCGCCAACTTTCTCGCAGTATACCGCTGCGGTAATAATCCCTTTCGGCTTCTTGGCTTTTCTGCTCCGGGACCTCTCCTGCCCGGCCCCTTTCACGAAAACAGGTGCAAGACACAGCAAGGCCGCACCTCGGCATACGAAGTGCGGCCTTGGCAAATATTTTCCGGCAACGGCCTACTCTCCCAGGGCGAGGCCCAAGTACCATCGGCGCTGGAGGGCTTAACTTCCGTGTTCGGGATGGGAACGGGTGTGGCCCCTCCGCTCAAGTCACCGGAAATATTAGTCGCCCATGTCCCTGCCCCTTACCCAGCTTCCTACCATGTCGGCACATTGCTTCTAAGGTAAGGCGACAGGTCGCTTCATCCCTGAAACAGATACCTTAATCGCTTCCTACCCCGTCCTGCGTGTTGCGCTCCCTGCAGACACGCTCTTCGGCGCGACCTGTCCCGCAGGGCAACCCAGGGTCACATGTTTTACGCAAGGTACCATTGCCTTGAAGGCTGCCTGCGCCTTCAAAACAAAAGAGCGAGCGAATTAGGTCAAGCCCTCGACCTATTAGTACCAGTCAGCTGAGGAGGTTACCCTCCTTACACACCTGGCCTATCTACCTCGTCATCTGCAAGGGGTCTTACTGGCCTGTGCCATGGGAAACCTCATCTTGGGGTGGGCTTCACACTTAGATGCTTTCAGCGTTTATCCCGTCCGGACTTGGCCACCCAGCGTTGCCGTTGGCACGACAACTGGTACACCAGCGGTCCGTCCATCCCGGTCCTCTCGTACTAGGGACGGCTCCCCGCAAGTTTCCTGCGCCCGCGATGGATAGGGACCGAACTGTCTCACGACGTTCTGAACCCAGCTCACGTACCGCTTTAATGGGCGAACAGCCCAACCCTTGGGACCTACTTCAGCCCCAGGATGCGATGAGCCGACATCGAGGTGCCAAACCTCCCCGTCGATGTGAACTCTTGGGGGAGATAAGCCTGTTATCCCCGGGGTAGCTTTTATCCGTTGAGCGATGGCCCTTCCACTCGGAACCACCGGATCACTAAGCCCGACTTTCGTCCCTGCTCGACGTGTCTGTCTCGCAGTTAAGCTCCCTTCTGCCTTTACACTCTTCGGCGCGATTCCCAACCGCGCTGAGGGAACCTTTGGGCGCCTCCGTTACCCTTTGGGAGGCGACCGCCCCAGTCAAACTGCCCGCCTGACACGGTCCCTCAGCCGGTTCACGGCTTGAGGTTAGAACTTCAGTGTCGCCAGGGTGGTATCCCAAGGTCGGCTCCACCGGGCCTGGCGGCTCGGCTTCTCTGCCTCCCACCTATCCTGTACAGGCCACACCAAAATCCAATGTCAGGTTACAGTAAAGCTCCACGGGGTCTTTCTGTCCAGTCGCGGGTAACCTGCATCTTCACAGGTATTGCAATTTCACCGAGTCCCTCGTTGAGACAGCGCCCAAGTCGTTACGCCTTTCGTGCGGGTCGGAACTTACCCGACAAGGAATTTCGCTACCTTAGGACCGTTATAGTTACGGCCGCCGTTTACTGGGGCTTCGGTTCAAGGCTCTCACCCTTCCCCTTAACCTTCCAGCACCGGGCAGGCGTCAGCCCCTATACGTGGTGTTTCCACTTGGCAGGGACCTGTGTTTTTGGTAAACAGTCGCTTGGGCCTTTTCACTGCGGCCCGCCCGGGCTTCGGGCGTTCGCCCTACTCCCAGGCCGGCGCCCCTTCTCCCGAAGTTACGGGGCCATTTTGCCGAGTTCCTTAACGAGGGTTCTCTCGCGCGCCTCGGGATTCTCTCCCCGCCTACCTGTGTCGGTTTGCGG